>NZ_WOEJ01000003.1:0-366585 GCF_019400845.1 Pseudomonas sp. MAG002Y
AGGCTTTTTGCTGTTCCGTTGCAGCGGAAGTGGGCGCATTATAGGCCCCTCCGCTCACAGGTCAAGCTTTATTTGAATAGGATTCGATAAAATCCTATATATAGCTTCCAGACTGCCTCAAGGTGTTACTACTCGCGTTTCTTATGGATGTACCGAGCTTCTCTTTCAGGACGTCTGATTCATACCACTTTAATAGTATCCCTATTGTGTATCACCAGATCCTTTGGAAAAGCAGCACGCCAACAAGCGAGGAATACATGAGGTTCTACCTATTTGCTTTTGGACTTACCGCTCTTGTTGCCTTTCAACCGGCATTTGCAATGGATGAAGAGGATTACTCGGCTACCTTTAATACGTGCCTTGATGAGTCCAAAGGCACTACCAGAGACATGCTGAGCTGTATATCTGCCGAAACAAAGCTTCAGGATACTCGGCTGAATGAAGCCTATCAGAACACGATGGCTACCTTTAGCGATCCACAGAAAGCCAAGCTCAAAGAGACTCAACGGTTGTGGATCAAATATCGAGACGCCAACTGTAGCCTTTATACCAATGCAACAGGCGGTACGATTGATGCGCTGAATACGGCATCCTGCCTATTGGATATGACCAAAGCTCGTGCTGATGAGCTGAGCCGTTTTACAGAGCAGGACCCCTCTCTTTAAGTTGGCCGCACGTGGTCTCTTGTGTTTGCTTTTATAAAGAGTAAGCACGCTCCACTTTTACGATCTGCACACTGTACCCTTCGTACCACTTGGTGCGTCCCTGCCAGCGCGCCTGCTGGTGCTCAGGCTGATCTTTCCATGCCTTTATGGCCTTTTCATCGGTCCAATAAGAAATGGTGATTCCAGTACCGTTCTCGCCTCTTACGGAAACGACGCCTAGAAACCCTGGCTGCCTTTTGGCCAATTCGAGCATGTGCTCGGCTGTTTCCTCATAGGCATCTTTTTGAGCACTTTGCTTGGAAACAAAAATGACTGCGTAGCATGGCGGAGAGGGAAGGCTCATTATTTGTTCCTCCCTGACGAAACGGCATGAGTGGCAGAGGCTTTTATAAAGGCTTTAACAAGGGGAGGCAGACGTCCCTTCAAGGCCTGACGCTCGGATTGAAAGAGTGTTGCAATAAAGAAGGGATGATCATGCAGTTCGACCGCCCTCACCTCTCCAGCAGCATTGTGTCCGACGGCCTTAAGCTTGCCCGACAAGATCTCTAGCCCGACCGCTGTATTAAGACCATATGCACAGCGGTATTCCTCGTAGCTTTCTATAGCACCATACGCTTCGGATATACGTGAGCTGGAGGTGAACCTTACCTGCTCACCTCTTTCTATCAGTGCACAGGCTAGCGGAGAGACTATCGGGTCATCGCGTTCCGGTGCTGTTTCAGCATGCGTTGCGTTGGCCCGGTTCAGCTCATTGCGTGCATATTCGATCAATGCATACTGAAATCCTGCGCAGCTGCCTAAAAACGGAAGTGCGTAATTTCTGGCGTAGCGAATAGCAGATAGCGCACCTTCTTCATTGTCATACGGGCTTCCAGGCGTGCACCAAACGCCATTAGCTTCTTCGAAAGTCGTTTCTTCTATATTAGCTGTAGCGATCCACTCGAATACCAAGGGAATATTCAGAGCGGCTTGAGCCAAGTGCAACGCCTGGATGATGGCTTGGTGCGCCTTGATCTCAGGGTTGTAGTCACCTACCAGCGCAATCCGAACGCTTTGCCTACCTGGTATAAGGTTTTTCACCGGTGCGCTCATAGACTTCTCCTCTATAGTTTTGCTTCTTGGGCAGGCACTATAAAAAGAGACCCTGTTGACCACTATTGGCGCCTCGGCAGACTGTCCTTGCACATATGCACAATCGACTCGACTATTCTGATCTTGCGCTGATTCTTGCCTTGGTAAGGGGGGGCTCGCTTTCACGTGCTGCCGAGCGGCTTCGCGTAGACGTGTCTACCGTATTTCGCTCTATCAGGCGTCTTGAGGCATCGTTAGGGCTTGAGTTATTTGAGAAGAAACGGACCGGCTACTTACCTACGCCCACCGCCTTGCTGTTAGCGGATCAAGCCGAACGGGCTGAGCATGCCCTGGACAATGCGCGGGCCAGTCTTTTGGAAGCCGACTCCATTGCGGGCACCGTACAACTGACCTGTACCGAATCCGTACTGGCAAATCTTGTGGCCCCGGCGCTTGGAGATGTCTTACCAGACTATCCGCAGCTGATGCTGGAAATATCGACATCCGACGGCTTCGCTGACTTGAGCCGGCGGGATGCCGACATCGCTATACGGCTGACGAAGACACCGCCGGAACACCTAGTAGGTCGCTGCCTGGGAAAAGTGCCGTATGCCTTGTATGGACATACATCTTATCTAAGTCAGATTCAGAATAAGCCGTGGGATGCGCTGACCTGGGTATCACTCGATGACTCTTTCAGCGATCACCCCACCGTCACGTGGCGCACGCTTAACTATCCAACCCTCGTCCCAAGGTATCGCTGCCAGAGCATACATGCCGTTACGCAGCTGGTGCGCTCAGGATTAGGCGTGGCCATCTTGCCCTGCTTTGTATTGCAAACAGCTCCCGAACTCTGCCCGTTAAGCGCTCCCTTGATCAACTGCGAAAGTGAGCTCTGGATTCTCATACGGGCAGGCGGTCGTGTATTGCAGCCAGTGCATACCCTTTACAGGGCCTTAAGCGAGACTATCTCTCTGAATCAGAACGGCAAGCGACCGACTCACTTATGAAGGCCTAGCATCCTTTAACCGGATCACTGTAGCCAAGGTTCCGCGACATAAATGTGAGACGAAACGCTGCGCAAAAGAGGCCTTTAAATGCCATTGGTCGCCGAGGCACACCAAGAGTCAGTCTATATGCTCGCCGCATCAGATTTTATAGTTTGATTAATGTAGGCTGTGCGCCTCTTGGTTAATGGTGCGCTGTAACCCTGCTCGACACCAAGCCAACATACTTTGCTCATTTATGGAAAGCTTGCCGCTATGGCTCAATCAAATTCCTGCTTATCCGCACAGCAAGAAATTGACTCTCTGCTGGATCATTTACAGGCCGCCAATGATTTGATCGAGCACGCACTCGCCATGATTGCTCAGGTTCATCGTGGCGAAAAAAGCCCTGAAGAACTCAAGCCACTGCGCGATGCATTCAGCTCGGTAATCAGTCTGCAAACGCCTGAACGCTTCGCCATTCGGCATTAAAGAGTTGCGGTCAATCTGCTTTATTGAAAGGCGCCTCTGGCGCCTTTCTCTTGCCTGACCATTAAGGTTGCGCCACCAGCCAGGGCAGCACCTCCTGACAGGGTTGCTCAATCTTCAATGTGCATATCGTATCGGCGCGCGTCTTGCCGATATTGATCAGAATAAGAGGCCTGCCAAGCTCTACGATCAACTTGCATAGCCGAAAGCTCGAATAGGCCATCAGGGACGTACCGATTGCAACCAGCGCATCGGCATGCCGAACACCCTCCCATGCTGCCTCCGCCTCATGTGCAGGCACGCCTTCACCAAAGAACACGACATCCGGCTTGAGCCATTCACTGCCGCAACAGGGACAACCCGCCAGGCGAAAGCCTTCAAGATAGGACGCTGCGAGATGGGCATCGCCATCAGGTGCCAAGACAGCATCGATACCCTGTACATTCGGATTAAGCGCCCTCAGCTCGTTCTGGACGTCCTCGCGCCACATGCGGTTGCCGCAATCCATGCACACGACTCGGTGCAGGTTGCCATGCAGCTCCGTAACATGGTGACTGCCAGCCTTCCCGTGCAGCGCATCTACATTCTGCGTAACGATGCCCGAAATTCGCCGCCCCGCCTCCAATTCAGCCAGTGCCTTGTGCGTGGCATTGGGCATGGCATCACGCACGGCGGGCCAACCTACCATGCTACGGGCCCAATATCGTTTTCGAGCCTCAGGGGAATTCATGAACTCCTGAAACATCATGGGTGCCCTGCCCCGGCGCACGCCATTGACGTCGCGGTAATCCGGGATACCCGATGCGGTGCTGATACCCGCGCCTGTCAGTATCAGCGGTTGATAGCGGTAGATAAGCGCTTTCAGATCAGACAGCTCGGTTTCAAAATCAGGCATGACGGCATCTATATCGTCTAGTAATGGATTAGCTTAGGCGATAACTCTGAACGCCAGCCTTGATAGACAGGAGCCGGCCAGCTTCAGTGCGCCTTTAACAAGAATGCCGTTGTCTCGCTGTAAAAGATGACCATTGGTCGCCCTTTGGTTCAAAAAACGTCGATCTCGTATCGTTCAGCTCTTGTTCAGCACGGATTCAGAAAGTATTCAGCCACCCTGGCGTAGTCTGAAACTGTCAGAAGATGCTCCAGTGAGGAGGCCCGATCATGATGTATCCCCAGCTGGCTGTTGCGCTCCCCGCTCCGATCGACGCAGCCAGTTCACATGCATCGGTAACCTTCTCATGTTCTTCGGCGATGTTCCTTGCAGCTCCATTGTGCACAGGCCAGTTCATCCCTGGTGGTGCATAGCCACTTTCCCCAGTGGCAGTTTCTCGATCCCCATGAAGTGCTCCTGACCTCTCCCCATCGGAGAGGTTTTTTTTGCCTGATACAAATGACGCATATCCAGAAACCTTTCCTTTATCCTCCTTTATTGAGTACTTGCCCTGATAGAGGGGCACATCACTCACCGTATTGGTCAGAAGTCGAGGATAATGCCCTATCGATTCGAGTTGACCTTTGTTTGCCGAACATTCAGGAACACCCATGAAAATTCTCGTCGTCGAAGACGAAAACCTGCTCCGTCACCACCTCAAGGTGCGCCTTAGCGAAGCTGGGCATGTGGTCAATGCCGTAGGCAATGCCGAGGAAGCCCTTTATAACGCACGCGAATTCCACCATGACCTGGCGATTGTGGACCTGGGTCTGCCCGGCATGAGCGGTCTTGATCTGATCCGTCAGCTTCGCACTCAGGGCATGGCCCTGCCGATTCTGATCCTTACTGCTCGCGGTAGCTGGCAGGACAAGGTGGAAGGCTTGGGCGCTGGTGCCGACGACTATGTCGTCAAGCCGTTTCAGTTCGAAGAGCTGGAAGCGCGCCTGAATGTATTGCTGCGCCGCTCGGCCGGTTTCATCCAACCCAGCATCAAGGCCGGTAATCTGCGTCTGGACCTTGGTCGCCAGCAGGCCTTCAATGAAGAGCAGCCTTTGCAGCTGACCGCTTATGAATATCGTCTGCTTGAATACCTCATGCGCAACCATCAGCAGGTCATCACGAAAGAGCGCCTCATGGAGCAGCTCTACGACGATGACGGCGAGCATGATAGCAATGTCATCGAGGTACTGGTTGGCCGTCTGCGACGCAAGCTGGAAGCGTCATGCGGTATGCAGCCCATCGAGACCGTCCGCGGACGTGGATATCTGTTTACCGAGCGCTGCCAATGATTCGATCGTTCCGCCTGCGCCTGCTATTGAGTGCGGCGCTTCTGGTCATCATTTGCCTGGGCTTGATGATCCCAGCCATTGGCAAGGCGTTTGACGGGACGGTAGAAAACTTTGTGGCGGCGCGCCTTGAGGCTAACGCCAACACGTTGATTGGTGCGGCCCGGGCCATTGATGGGCGTCTGGCCATGCCGGAAATGATCGCGGAGGAGGTCTTTGACCGCCCGCAATCGCCGATCCTGGGTTATGTATACGACCAGAACGGTCGTCTGCTATGGCGCTCCCGCTCTGCCGTACGCGAGCGTCCCAACTACCGGCCCACCTTCGACGGAACCGGTGTTAAATTGGTCAAGACTACGGATGACGAGGGGCGCGGCTTTTTCGTCTTTGACCGAGAGGTCTTGCTGGGCAACCCGCCCGTAGCAGGCTTCAGTATCGTCACCATGCAGCCGGCCGAGGAATACGATCGCCTGCGCAGCGGCTTTATGCATCAGGTTACGCTCTGGTTAAGCGGCGTCTTGTTTGCCCTGCTGATTCTTCTGGCGGTAGGACTGCACTGGAGCCTACGTCCGCTGCATCGCTTGAGCCGCCAGCTGGATGCCATCGAGACTGACCAGCGTGATCTGCTCGACGAGAAGAATGTACCTAGCGAGATTAGCCGCCTGATCCGCTCCCTCAATCGCCTTCTCGATTTCGAGCGACTGCAACGGGAGCGCTATCGCGACACGCTGGGTGATCTGGCCCATAGCCTAAAGACCCCGCTGGCCGTTCTGCAGGGCGTGACAGAAGACCTGCGCCGAAAACCCAGCCTGGAGCATGAGGTGTCTGCGCTTCAGGTTCAGATTGAGCGCATGAATCAACAGGTTGTTTTCCAGCTGCAACGTGCCACACGGCGCGGTGCGGTATTGAGCCGGCCACTGGAACTGCAGCCGCTCGTGGAGTCCTTGTTCAGTACGTTGGACAAGGTGTACGCCGAGAAGAAAGTCCAGGCGTCACTGCATTTCCCGCCGGGTATGAAAGTTCAGGCGGAGGAAGCCGCCATGCTGGAAGTCTTTGGCAACCTGCTGGAGAACGGTTATCGCCTGTGCCTGACTCAAGTACAGGTCAGCGCTGAGTTCATCGACGACAGCTGGATCATCGATATCGAGGATGATGGCCCCGGTATTCCAGCCGAGCGACGCGAGACCGTCCTGCGGCGAGGCGTACGCATCGACAGCCGCCACCCTGGTCAAGGCATCGGGCTGGCCGTCGTGCAGGATATCCTTGAAGGCTACCGCAGCGCCCTGACAATTGATGATTCTTCGTTAGGTGGTGCTCGTTTTCGCTTCCGTCTGCCGAGTGTCTCCCCTGAACGTCCTCGATTAGGGCACAATGAAGTCCGGACGTGACTTGCAAGTCAATGTTTGCGTCTGCCCTGTTACCCCCGCCATTTGCTCTATAGGACCCCGGCATGGAACGCGATTGCCGCCACCTGGAATCACTGCTGTACCGCGATATCCCGATCACTCAGGCCCTTGGCCTACAGGTGAAGAGTTGGGAAGCGCATTCCCTGCGTCTGCATGCGCCGCTCGATGCTAACGTCAATCACGCCCACACGATGTTTGGTGGAAGCCTCTATTGCATCGCCGTACTGGCGGGCTGGGGCTGGCTCTACCTGCGCCTGCGCGAAGCAGGCCTGGAAGAGGAAGGCCATATCGTGATTCAGGAAGGTCAGATTACCTATCCGCTGCCTGTGACCACAGACGCCATTGCGCTGTGCGATGCGCCGGACGAGCGTGACTGGCAGCGTTTCGAGACCATGTTCCGCCGTCGCGGTCGTGGCCGCTTGACGTTGCACTCACGTATTCTGGCCGCCAACGGTGAAGACGGAGTGCGCTTCACCGGGCAGTACGTGCTGCACAAGTAATATCAGGCCTGGCGGGATGCCAGCTCAACGAGCGTGTCCCGCCAATGTGCCTCGGCCGGCAAGGCCAGGAAGTAGGGATTGAGAAAATCCTCCCTCGCCTCGTATGTCAGTGGCTCACCGTTCAGGTTGAGTACGACGCCACCCGCCCCTTCCAGGACGCCCTGAGCCGCTGCCGTGTCCCATTGAGAAGTTGGCGCTAGTCGGGGATAGCAGTCCGCCGCACCTTCAGCCAGCAGACAGAACTTCAGCGAGCTGCCGACATTGGCCAGCTTGATCTCGCCCATATGCTCACCCAGCCCAGCCAGAAGTCGCTCCTGAGTAGGGCTGCTGTGTCGGCGGCTGGCAACGACGGTGAAGCCCTGTACAGGTGTAGGCCGGACATTGATCTCTTCGCCGTCCTCTCCCCGTATACGCCAGGCGCCCATTTCTGTTCCGCCACAGTAATACAGGTCACGGGTGGGCACACCGACCACACCAAACACAACGCGCCCCTCTTCCACCAAGGCGATGTTGACGGTGAACTCTTCGCTGCCGGAGATGAACTCCTTAGTGCCATCCAGCGGATCGACGACCCACCAGCAGCGCCAGCGGGCACGCTCCTCCAGCGAAATATCACACGCTTCTTCCGAGAGTACCGGAATGTCCGGGGTCAGCGCGGCCAAGCCTTCGCTGATGATGCGGTGGGCAGCTAGATCAGCGGCGGTAACCGGCGAGGCGTCGGCCTTTTCCGTCACGGCCACGTCATTGCGCCAGAAAGGAAGGATCGCGGCACCGGCCTGGCGGACCAGGTCGACAACGTTGAGCACCAGCGGTGCGGTAATGGAGACGGGTACCATCATAAAAACCTCCACAGGCAGATGAGGCCGCCTCAATAACGACCGCACAGTAAATGTCAGGCGACGAACTCGCCACGCTGGATCAACAGATCCCGCACTAAATAGAGCGCAGCCAGTGCGCGTCCTTCGGTAAACCGGGGATTATCCATCAGACTGAATAGCTCGCGTAGGCTGATCTTGTCTACCTCGATCGGTTCGGGCTCATCGCCCTGCAAACGCTCGGGATAAAGATCGCGCGCCAACACGACATGAATTTTCTGATTCATGTAGCCGGGCGACAGAGAGAGCTGCGTCAGATATTCGAGCTGGCGGGCACCGTAACCGGCTTCTTCCTTGAGCTCACGGTTGGCGCCCTCCAGTACGGTCTCGTCCATCTCGACAAGCCCCTTGGGCAGGGACAGCTGATAATCTTCGGTGCCGCCACAGTATTCTTCAATCAACAGGGCATGCTCGTTGTCCAGCATGGCCACGACCATGACCGCGCCCGGGCCGGTCCCCTTGTTGGCCAGTCGTTCATAGGTTCGCTCTTCACCATTGGAAAAACGCAGCTCGACTTCTTCAACCGTGAAAAGACGACTCTTGGCAACGATCTGCCGGGCAAGCACAGCGGGTTTCTGGCGCATAAACGGCTCCTGAGCGAATCGGGTCGGCTATCATAACGCGCCTTGTTTAATAATCCGTGGCCGGGACGATCTGTCTTGGCGTAATCACGAAGAGATGGCTCACCGCGGTTACGGTGGAGTCCAAAAGAGGAAGCCATGCCTACCCTTGCCTGGAATCAGATCGACACCGTCTTGCTGGATATGGACGGCACGCTGCTCGATTTACACTTCGACAATCATTTCTGGCTGGAATATCTCCCGCAGTGCTACGCCAAGCATCATGGCCAGTCCTTTGAGTGGGCCATGGCCGAACTGGAGCCACTGTTCGAGGAGAATGCCGGCAAACTGACCTGGTATTGCCTGGACTACTGGAGCGCTCAACTGGGGCTTTCGATCGCCGCGCTAAAGCGGGATATTGCCCATCTCATTGCCTTGCGCCCCGATGCCGATACGTTTCTGTCTGCCATTCAGGCAGCAGGCAAGCGGGTCGCCCTGATCACTAATGCCCATCGGGACTCGCTCTCCCTGAAGCTTGAACGTATCGAGCTTGCGCCTTATTTTGACCGGATGATCAGTTCCCATGACTATGGTTTCCCCAAGGAAGACCAGCAGTTCTGGTTTGCACTGCAGCAGGACTTCGGCTTTGACCCGGCCCGTACACTGTTCATCGACGACAGCCTACCCGTTCTACGCAGCGCCCAGCGGTATGGCATCGCTCACCTTCTGGCGGTACGTAATCCCGATAGTCGCCAGGGCCCGCGGGACACCGCTGAATTCGAGGCGGTAGACGATTATCGAGAGCTGCTACCACCCCAGGAGACGGTGGCTACGTCACACTCCTGAGCGTGACCTGCGCACAGACGCCTCATGCCTGGGTTGACCCTGCCGGCGAAGCGGCGCAACGTTTCAGCGCGACCCAGTGTGAAGTGATGATGCACTGGGCCGGCGTTTAGTCCCCTGGTTAACCTTTTCAGGACTGCCTCTATGAACGCTTTTCGACGCACCCTGCCGCTTCGCGGCGCTGTCTGGTTGTCTGCCCTTACGCTTGTGTTCTGTGCTTCGGCCGATGCTGCCCAGAACACGAGTGGCTTTACGCCTTTGCTTGATAAGATCAACGCTCGCACCTCAACGGCCGATCAGGTTGCGCTGAGCAAATGGGACAGCGGCAAGCCGGTCCTCGACACCCAACGAGAGGCGGATGTCCTGGCCCGGGTTCGTAATGAAGCCGCCGCTCACGGTTTGCAGCCCGATGATGCGCAGCGCTTCTTTTCCGATCAGATCGAGGCTAACAAGTGGGTCCAGTATGGACTGCTGGATCGCTGGCATGCCATCGATAAGGCACCCAACAAGACGCGCCCGGACCTTGCCGTGGTTCGTAAGCAGCTCGATCAGCTGCAGAGCGAGCTGCTCGATGCACTCCAGGCTGCCGAGCCGCTACGCAAGGCGCCGGACTGCCCACATGTCGCAGCCCGTGCGGTGAGCACCTATGCCACGGCACATGCACTTGATTCTCTGCATCGGCTGGCGTTAGTCCGCGGTATGGCCAATGTCTGCCAGGGGTCGCAGCAGCAGGTGGCTGCCACTGATTAACGTACGGCCTGACGTGCCTGCCATGGGGAACCCGGCAGGCACCCTTCGTCATTCAATTCTGTTCCTTACTCTATCTACAGCGCTATGCTGATAGATTCTGCCTTCATGCTGCCGGAAGCCTGTCCGCCTGATCATGGACATCAAACAGCTTAAATTCCTGATTGCCCTGGATGAAACGCGCCACTTCGGCCAAGCGGCCGAACGGTGCTACGTCACTCAGCCAACCCTTTCCATGCGCCTGCGTAGCCTTGAAGAAGAGCTGGGACTTGAGCTGGTACGTCGGGGTCAGCGCTTCGAAGGCTTTACCGAGGCGGGCCAGCGTATTCTGGCCTGGGCCCGGACCCTTATGGCGGCACATGAGGGGCTCTATGCGGAAGCCGCCGCCTATAAAGGGCAGCTGGTTGGCACCCTGCGCCTGGGGATCGTCCCCCTGGCCAGCTATGACCCTATGCCTCTGCTGCATCACCTGCGCCAGTTGCACAGCAATCTGCGCTTTCAGTTATCAGTGTTGAGTACCGAGCATATTCTCGAACAGCTGGCGAGCAACCAGCTCGACCTGGGAATCTCCTATCTCAGCCATCTCAACGATCAGATGTTTGAAAGCCAGTCACTGACCGAAACCCGAATGGGCTTGTTGTTCGACCAGCGTCATTTTCAGTTCGACGAGCAGGAGCTGAGCTGGGAACGGGTAGCCGATTTGCCCCTGGGTCTGCTCACGGGAGGAATGCACTTTCGCCAATCGGTCGATCACGGTTTTCGCAGTCGTGGCCTCACACCCCGGCCTGTACTGGAAAGCGATGCCGTGCATCTACTCCTGCAAGCAGTCAATGCGGGACTATGTTGCGCCGTGATGCCACTCAAGGGTGGGTTCGACGCGCTGACCGAGCACTCCTGCCTGCTTCCGATTCAGGGTGGGCGAGCCCTGGCACCGCTTGGGCTGATCATCCGACGTACCGCGCCGCGCCTGCCAGTGGCCGAAGCCTGTTTTGCTGAAGCGCGCCTGCTGTACTCAGGTAAATGAAAACGGTCGCTTGATAAGCCCCATCTATCGCCATATCGGTACCAGCGATTAGACGTCGCACCTTAATAGGCTTAGGCTTTGATCTGTGTCAAACAGCCGCAGGCCAATTGCTGCTATGTCCCGCTCGAATCCGCATGCTGATACACCCTCGGAACAGCCCGCCAGTCAAGCGCTGCACGGGTATACCTATGCCGAGCTGAAGAACCCGGAAGTCACTGGCCAGACGCCATTGGCTGAAGAGTGTGCCGTTGCCATTTCCTACAATGGCATCAGCCACACCGTCATGATGGCTACACCTGCCGACATCGAGGATTTCGTTGCGGGCCTGAGTTTAAGCGCTGGAATCATTCATTCCATCGACGACATCTATGGCATGCAGGTACGCCGCGTCGGTGAAGCCCTGAATGTTGAGGTCGAAATTTCCAGCCGGACGTTCTGGGCCTTGAAAAGCCAGCGTCGCCAGATGGCCGGAACCAGCGGATGCGGCCTGTGTGGCGTCGAGGCGCTTGAGCAGGCACTGCCGCAACTGGATCGGCTGCGTAAGGTGCAGCTGCCACCTGCCGAGCATCTGGCCAATCTGCGCCAGCGTATCAACGAGGCTCAGCAGTTGGGTCAGCGTAGTGGCGCCGTCCATGCGGCACTGTTTGCCAATGCCGAAGGTGAGCTAGGCCTTTGCCGTGAAGATATCGGCCGCCATAACGCGTTGGACAAGCTGATCGGCGCCTTGATGCGCCAGAAGATCAATACCCGTGCCGGCTTTGTCGTGGTGACCAGCCGCTGCAGCCTGGAGCTGATCCACAAAGCGGTTCGCGCCAACCTGGCAACGCTTGTCACTCTGTCCGCGCCCACTGGCCTCGCCGTGGAATGGGCCCGTCGGCATCGTCTCAACCTTATTCATTTACCTCATCAGTCTCCGCCTCGCGTGTACAGCCCGGCGCCGCTCATTCCAGAACATCGGGAGTAGTCATGAGCAAGCAAAAATCTTCTTATAAACCCTATCAAGGCCCTGCCGCGGGCTGGGGTGCGCTGAAAAGTGTCGTGCACTTCTGGCTCGACAGCGGCAAGGCCGTCAAGAATATCCGGACCCTGCTCAAGACCAATCAGGACCACGGCTTCGACTGCCCTGGCTGCGCCTGGGGTGAAGCACCGGAAAACGGCCTGGTGAAGTTCTGCGAGAACGGCGCCAAGGCGGTGAACTGGGAAGCGACCAGCCGCCGTGTAGATGCTGCGTTCTTTGCCAAGCACAGCGTCAGCAGCCTGAGCACGCAAAGCGATTACTGGCTCGAATACCAGGGCCGCTTGACCGAGCCGATGCGCTACAACCCGGCGACTGATCACTATGTGCCGATCAGCTGGGATGATGCCTTCCAGACCATCGCCAAACACCTGAAGGCGCTGGAAAACCCTAACCAGGCCGAGTTTTACACTTCCGGTCGTGCCAGCAACGAGGCTGCCTTCCTGTATCAGCTGT
Organism: Pseudomonas sp. MAG002Y; assembly: GCF_019400845.1. Classification (NCBI taxonomy): domain Bacteria; kingdom Pseudomonadati; phylum Pseudomonadota; class Gammaproteobacteria; order Pseudomonadales; family Pseudomonadaceae; genus Pseudomonas; species Pseudomonas sp. MAG002Y. The sequence continues at coordinate 12,855 of NZ_WOEJ01000003.1, forward strand.
TCGTGCGGGCCTATGGCACCAACAATTTCCCGGACTGCTCCAACATGTGCCACGAGGCCAGTGGTGTAGGCCTGGGCCGCAGCATAGGCGTTGGCAAGGGTACAGTGACCTATGAGGACATGGAGCATGCCGATGCGATCTTCGTGGTGGGCCAGAACCCTGGTACTAACCATCCACGGATGATTGAGGTGTTGCGCAACGCTGTGAAGCGCGGTGCTCAGGTAGTCAGTTTCAATCCGCTCAAGGAGCGTGGTCTGGAGCGCTTCCAGCATCCCCAGAGCCCGGTCGAGATGCTGACCAACAACTCGCGCCCGACCAATACGGCCTATTTCCGCCCAGCCCTGGGTGGCGACATGGCGGCCATGCGTGGGATAGCCAAGTTCCTGCTGCAATGGGAGCGTGAGGCGCAGCTGAACGGCACGTCACCGGTGTTCGACCATGACTTCATCCAGAACCATACCTTGGGTGTCGATAGTTACCTGGCCGTGCTGGATACTACGTCCTGGGAACAGATTGTGGAGCAGTCAGGCCTGACCCTGGCGGAGATCGAGCAGGCCGCACGCATGTATGCCAGGGCTGAGCGAGTGATCATCTGCTGGGCCATGGGTGTGACCCAGCATCGCCACTCTGTGCCTACCGTTCAAGAAATCGCCAACCTGCAACTGCTGCGCGGCAATGTGGGCAAGCCGGGCGCTGGCCTGTGCCCGGTTCGCGGTCACAGCAATGTGCAGGGCGACCGTACCATGGGGATCGATGAGAAGGCTCCGGCCTGGCTTAGCGATGCCCTGGAAAAGCGCTTCGACTTCAAGGTACCCCGTGAGCGCGGCCATAACACGGTGGAGGCCATCGCTGCCATGTTGGCGGGCGATGCCAAGGTCTTTATCGGACTGGGCGGCAACTTTGCCCAGGCGACACCGGATACACCGCGGACTCATCAGGCACTGCGCAATTGCGACCTGACCGTACACATCGCGACCAAGCTCAACCGTAGCCATCTGGTGACAGGCAAGCAAGCGCTGATCCTGCCATGCCTTGGCCGTACCGAGCTGGATCTGCAAGCCAGCGGTAAGCAGGCCATTACGGTAGAAGACAGCTTCAGCATGGTCCATGCCTCGGCAGGGGTGCTCAAGCCACTGTCTCGCCAGATGCGCTCCGAGCCGGCCATTGTTGCAGGGATTGCCAAGGCAACACTGGGCAACCACCCTGTGGATTGGGAGTGGTTGATTGAAGACTACGACCGCATCCGCGACCTGATCGCCGATGTGATCCCGGGCTTCAAGAACTTCAACGTGCGCCTGGACAATCCTGGCGGTTTCTACCTGGGCAACAAGGCACGTGATCGCGTCTGGAACACGATGACTGGCAAGGCCAACTTTGCGCCCAGCCAGTTGCCAGAGAATCTGATCCCGGAAGCGGCTCGCCAGAATGGCCAGAAGCCTGACCTGATCCTGCAGACCATGCGTTCGCACGATCAATACAACACAACGGTGTACAGCCTGGATGACCGTTACCGGGGTGTGAAAGGTCAGCGTGACGTGGTCTTTGTCAACGAAGCGGACATCCGCCGCCTGGGTTATGAGCCAGGCCAGAAGGTGGACATGGTCTCGCTGTGGGACGATGGGATCGAGCGTCGTGTCAGTGGCTTTACGCTGCTGCCGTTCGATATTCCTGAAGGTCAGGCGGCGGCCTACTATCCTGAGACCAATCCGCTGGTGCCATTGGAAAGCTACGGTAAGGACAGCTTTACGCCTACCTCCAAATTCGTAGCCATTCGCGTGGAGCCAGCGCAAAGCAACACCATCGCTTCGGTCGCCTGATACCGAGCGAATAGCTTGCCGTCGATACAGGCGGCAGGCTGCTTTTTATGGCCGGGCTCTATACTAAAGGGCCCAAGGCCATCCTCTCTTTCCCATGCATCGCCTCCCTGACTGGATAGCTGAAGACCCGCTGCGCTGCCAAGTGCTGGCCTGTGTTGCCCAGTTGCACTTGCCGGATGCCTGGTAGCCGCCGGATTCGTGCGCAATCTGGTCTGGGATCACCTGCACGGTTACACGGTTCCTACCCCGCTGACGGACATCGACGTCATCTATTTTGACCCTGCCTGCCGTGACCCTGAGAGAGATACTGAGCTTGAGAATCGGCTCAGGGCCTGTGCGGCCCTGCCCTGGTCCGTCAAGAATCAGGCCCGTATGCATAAGCGTAACGGGGATGCGCCCTATCACAGCAGCCTGGATGCCATGAGCTATTGGGTGGAGATGGAAACGGCCTTAGCGGCCCGCCTCCTAACTAGCGGACAGATCGAAATCGCCAGCCCGTTTGTTCAGCATGGTCTCTTCAAGCTGCACGTAACGCCTAACCTAAAGCGTTACAAACCGGAGGTTTTCAGGCAACGACAGCACGAGAAAGGCTGGGCGCGCCGGTGGCCGAAACTTCGGTTTCTACCTGCAGCACCTATACCGCCCCACCTGCCAGACTGATTGCCATACAGGAAAAATTGTTTTTCGAACTCGAACAACCCATGAGACTCCATTGCCTACCGATTACACTCATGGAAGACCGGTCATCATGGATATCAGGCTCAGGGACCCAGGAACCTTATGAACGCTGCATCGCTCCCCCTCGATCATCCCTTCGCTCACCACAATGGGTTTAACCGGGTCTTCGCGCCGGACAGGCTTACCCTGGGCTTTATTCTGCCGGTGGCAAGCTACCCGAACGAGCCGGGACCTTCGCTTGAGCATCACGCCGAGCTGACGCAGCTGGCCGATCAGTTAGGCTTCGCTGCGCTCTGGGCCAGGGACGTACCGTTTTACGATCCAGGTTTTGGCGACATGGGGCAGGTCTTCGAGGCGTTTACCTACCTGGGCTTTCTGGCCGGCACCACCAAACGAATTACGCTGGCGACCGGCAGTGCCGTGATCACCCTGCGCCACCCGCTGCACCTGGCCAAAATGGCCGCCTCGGTTGACCAGCTCTCCAGCGGGCGGCTCGTGCTGGGTATCGCCTCGGGAGATCGACCTGTCGAGTATCCCGCCTTTGGCCTGGAAGATGAGTACGAGCAGCGCGGCGACCGCTTCCGCGAAGCGTTCGAGATGTTCCGCCTGGCCAGCGAAACGCCTTTCCCTAACGGTGACTTCGACCGCTTTGGCGATCTGCAGGGGCTGGCCGATCTGGTCCCCAAACCATTCAACGGCCGCATCCCTGCCTTCGTTACAGGTCGTAGCCGTCAGGCAATGGACTGGATTGCCGCCAATGCCGACGGCTGGTTCTACTATTTCATTGGCGTCGAGCATGTCTCGGCCATTACCACATTGTGGCGCGAAACCATCAAGCGCGTCACGGGCGAAGAGACGTTCAAGCCTTTTGCCCAGGGCATGTTCTTCGATCTGGCTGAAGATCCGGACCAGGCCCCCATGCCTATTCATGCCGGACTCAGGATTGGTCGTCGCTACCTGGTGGATTATCTTGAGCATATGCAACGCCGAGGGGTGAACCACGCCGCTTTGAATCTGAAGTCGTCCCGCCGCCCGGCCAAGGAAGTGGTTCAGGAACTGGCTGAATATGTCTTGCCGCACTTCCCTTCCCATGAACCTCTTGAGCCGTGAGGACTCAAGAGAACTCAGACTTAACAAGGGAGAGTGCTCCATGCCCCGTACCGTACGCTTTCATGAAACCGGTGGCCCAGATGTACTCAAGATTGAAGACGTAGACGTCCGCCCACCTCAGCCAGGTGAAGTACAGATTCGCACCAAAGCGCTGGGCCTGAACCGTGCTGAAGCTATGTATCGCGCTGGCCAATACACGCATCAGCCAGTCTTCCCCGCCATTCTTGGCTACGAGGCCGCGGGTGTTGTCGAGGCAGTCGGCGACCGCGTAACTGAGTTTACCGTGGGCGACACCGTCAGCGTCATACCGGCATTCTCGTTCGAACAGTATGGCTTGTACGGAGAGTTGGTAAATGCGCCTGCCCATGCCGTCGTCAAGCACCCCGACACGCTTTCATTCGAAGAGGCTGCCGCTACCTGGATGATGTTTACCACGGCCTATGGCGCGCTGGTCGATATTGCCGGACTGAAGGCGGGCGATACCGTTCTGGTTCGTGCGGCCTCCAGCAGTGTTGGCCTCGCTGCAATCCAGATCGCCAATTTTGTCGGCGCAACGCCGATTGCCCTCACCCGGACGAGTAACAAGCGACAGGCATTGCTCAAGGCAGGCGCGAAACATGTCATCGCAACGGAAGAACAGGATCTGACGGATGAAGTGCTAAAGCTCACCGATGGCAAGGGCGCGCGTATCGCCTTTGATCCAGTGGGTGGACCAGACGTGCCCAAGATTCTGAAAGCGCTCTCGTTCCTGGGCATTTTCTTCCAATACGGCGCCTTGAGCACTGAAAACCTGTCATTGCCAGTGATGGATGTGCTGGGCAAGGACCTGACCATTCGCGGCTATCAGCTGTTCGAAATCACTCAGGATGCTGATCGATTGGCCAAGGCCAAACACTTCATTCTGGACGGCCTGACCCAGGGCAAGCTGAAGCCACAGATTGCCAAGACATTCCCGCTGGACCAGATCGTTGAGGCGCACCGGTACATGGAGTCCAATCAGCAGGTTGGCAAGATCGTCGTAACGGTTTAACCCAGCGACGAGCCGTCCCGATCATTCGCGCCGGGACGGCTTTCCAGCTCCGGTTTCAGATGCATGACCTTTTCCCACTGGCCCGTCATGTCATCGAAGCGCTCGTCCATAGTCCTGAAACCATGCCGCTCGTAAAAGGCTACCGCACGACTGTTCATGCTATAGACAGACAGTTCGAGGCGCGACTCAAGGGACTTGGCGTGCTCCAGCAGCGCGCTGCCAATGCCTTCGCCCTGGTGGTCCGGGTCGACAAATAAGGCTGCCAGCACATTCTGTTGCAGCGAGAAGAACCCGAGAACCGTATCGTCCCGCACATATACCCAGTTCTCGGCGCTGGGCAGGTACTTTTTCTTCATATCCTGCCGCTGGCTGCACCAGAAGTCGGGCGCGACACCATCATGGGCCAGGATGGAGGCGGCCAGCCAAATCGAAACCATGTGCTCATATTCATCGTCTTTTGCTTTTCGAAGCATGTGTATCCCTACCTTCAGCCAGGCTGAAACAGTACCTTCATGAATGATCTTGATAGTGACCATGAAGCATAGACGCTAGAAATGTTTAGTCTACTGAATGATCATGAGACATATTCATTTAGCTAGTCGCAAGGTAAGTCTATGTCCAGCCACTTCCCTCGTTTTCGTGCCGACTCTGTAGGCAGCCTGTTACGCAGCCCGATTCTGAAGGAGGCCCGTCGCCGCTATCAGACCGGAGAAATGGAGCGAGACGTACTGCGTGCGGTTGAGAATGATGAGATCCGCAAGATTGTCGCCAAGCAGGAAGCCCTCGGGCTTCCTGCAGTGACGGATGGCGAGTTCCGCCGCGCCTGGTGGCATTTCGACTTTCTTGAGCAGCTCGGCGGCGTAGAAGGCTACGAGGCAGACCAGGGTATTCAGTTCCACGGTCAACAGACCAAATCCCGAGGGATCAAGGTCACGGGTAAATTAGACTTTACCCGGCATCCGATGCTGGAAGACTTCAAGTTCCTGGCCAGCGCTACCACTCGCAGTGTGGCCAAGATGACTATTCCAAGCCCTAGCGTGCTGCACTTCCGGGGCGGACGGAAGAACATCAGTGAGAGCGTTTATCCGGATATGGAGGAGTTTTTTGCTGACCTTGCCAACACCTACAAGAAAGCTGTGAATGCTTTTTACGAGGCGGGATGCCGTTATCTCCAACTCGATGACACCGTCTGGGCTTACCTTTGCTCAGAAAAGGAAAAGGCCGCCGCCCGCGAGCGCGGTGATGATCCGGAACGTCTGGCCGAGATCTATTCAAGCGTGCTCAATCAGGCGCTGGCTGGTCGCCCGGATGACTTGCGCATCGGCCTGCATGTCTGCCGGGGCAACTTCCGCTCGACCTGGATCAGCGAAGGTGGCTACGAGCCGGTGGCGGAAGTGCTGTTTGGCAACACGGATATCGATGCTTTCTTCCTGGAATACGATACCGAGCGCGCCGGTGGTTTCGAACCCCTACGCTACCTGCCCAAGGGCAAGCGTCAGGCTGTATTGGGACTGGTCACGACAAAAAGCGGCGAACTGGAAAGTCCGGATGCTCTCAAGCGCCGTATCGAGGAAGCCTCGCGGTATGCCAACCTGGACCAGCTCTGCCTGAGTCCGCAGTGCGGATTTGCCTCGACAGAGGAAGGCAACCTGCTCTCGGAAGGGGAACAGTGGGCCAAGCTGCAACGCGTAGTAGACGTGGCCCGAGAGGTCTGGGGAGGGGCCTGATCAGCGCATGACTGGCTGACTGGAAAGGGGCGCTTTAGAGCGTAAACCTGCCCTTTTCCGCTACATTTCGATCAAGATAAAAAGGTGCAGACTACCGTTCCGTAATAAAGTTTCTGTAATAAATTCATACATTTGCCTTTTGTGGAAGTTATCGCACCCTTAAGCAGATTCCACTTGCCAAGCGAAGCGGTAATCACGAGGATCGGCGCCATCATCCTCACAGTGAGTTTTGATTATGAAGTACTCCTCGATCCTTCTGTTGTCCCTGAGCCTGGTAGGTACTAGCGCGATGGCGGGCGACGATATGCGGGCCGGTATCGGTGGTGCGCTAGGCGGGGTGTTAGGCTCGGTTGTAGGAAATGCCGTAGGCGGAAGCACGGGCTCCACGATCGGTGCAGGTCTGGGTGGTGCTGCGGGCGGTGCGGTAGGCGCCAAGCGTGGCGATAAAACAGAAGCAGCCATTGGCGGCGGTCTTGGCGCCGCGGGTGGCAACGTATTGGGCAAGGCCGTAGGCGGCAGCACAGGCGCTATGGTGGGTGCCGCCCTGGGCGGCGGCGGCGGTGCAGCCCTCGGCAGCAGCATGGGCGATTCGGGCGACCGTCACCACAGTGGCCGTCGCTACGATGACCGCCGTTATGCCCATGACAACGGCTGGCACCGTGGTCACCACAAGAAACACTGGAAGCGCCACGGTCGTTGGGACGATTGATCCCTACCCTAGCGCTAAAAGAAAGGGCCACGTCTGTGGCCCTTTTTCATTTACCGCCACTATTTCTCTTTGCTCAGGTCCACCAGCGGTGTTTCACGTACATCGGTCTGGCGGCCTTGCTGGATCGTATCGACACGCTTGAGTGCCTCGTTTACCGCACCCGCATCACTGAGCAGGCTGTAGGTGATCTCAAAGTCACGAGTCTCTTTTGGCCCGATCTTGGGTACTAGCTTCAAGTCACGCTGGAAGCGTCGGTTATAGGAAAAACTGGTGCCTGGCTCCAGACCGGTCACATAACCCTGCCCCTGGGTGTCCGTGTTTTTCCACAGGGAAAAGGCAGGTAACTGGTTAACGTTGAAGGCGAGGCTGACGCCCTGCTTGCCGGCTTTATCATGTAATACCGCCAAGCTGTTGCCCTGGGCATCTCCATAAGGAAACAGGTTGTACACCATCTCGTCGAAGCCTTTGGTAGGGCCCCGGTAGGTTTGCCACTCTTTCAGGTCACGCTTGGCGTACTCGTTGAATGGCGAGACCTCACGCACTGGCGCGGCGAACTTGGCATCCTCCTCCAGTAGTGGCTTACCGAAATTGCTATGGTAGAGCGCTTGATACTCTTTCTCGTAGTCGCCCTGGTTGGTCAGACGATCATGAAGGGTGAACTGGGTAGCGCCCGGTTGCGTGGTCAGCTGAGTATCGACCAGAAAATCCACCTTCTTGAATGCCTGCTCGCGCAGCTCGCCTTTCAGGTGAATGGCATATGGCGGCTTTTCATCGATGGTCAGCACGACCTTGGACGCTGGAATATTGGCCGCACGACCATGCAGGGTTAGCAGCTCTCCATTATCCATGCCCGGATGGCCAACCCACTCGTAGCCACAACGGGTTACCATCTCGTTGAAACCTTCCAGCCAGCCCAGCCCGCCCCGGCCGTTGAGTTCGATGAAGGCCGGATTAACAACCTCATGCACAGGCGAGTCCCACCCCAGTCGTACTGTACCGGCGGTGGCGTAAAGCACGTTCATGCCGCGGTTTGGTACAACGGTCATTTTCATTGCGCCGGTATCGATTTCGATCAGGCTTACCCCTTCCTGACGACCGCCATGCAACGTCTTGAGAGTAATTGAAAAAGGCTTGTCCGTTTTGACGCCAAGCTGCTCGCTGGTGATGCTCCAGTTTTCAGCAGGCTTGTTCGAGTCGATCAGCGTGTAATCCCAGGCAAACGCTGGAGAGGCAGCTGCCAGCAATCCGAAGCTGGCAAGCAGAGCAGATGCGTTCATGTCCGATTTCCTTTTTGTTTGTTGTTATACCTCGCTGCCCTTTGGCTGAAACGATTTAGCAGCGTGAGAAAAGTGTAGAACAACCCTGCACATTTGCATGTGTCGGATTTCGGATTTACGGGGTTGGAGACAGGAAACGAGAGGTAGGTCAAGGTGCCTGCCCGGCACCCTGACTTGAGGGTTATTACTCTTCGAGGCGCTCGACCTTGCCGACGACGAGCCCGTAACTCAGCGCGCCGACCAATGCCGTGATGCCGATATAGGTGATAGCCGGGGCAAAGTTGTTGCCATCCACCAGCAGGCCAACCACGATCGGCACACTGATGGATGCCAGGTTGCCGATGAAGTTGAACATGCCTCCCGTCAACCCTAACAGGCGTGCAGGTGCCAGGGCCGACACCATTGACCAAGTGATCGAGGCCAGACCGTTACCAAAGAAGGCGATTGCCATACAGGCAATGATCAGCGCCGGCGTATCAACAAAGTTCGCGCCGATGATGCAGGTGGAAATCAAGAGGCCGCTGATGATGGGCAGCTTGCGTGCCATGCCCAGCGAAACACCACGGCGCACCAGCCAGTCGGATAGCAGACCCGAGCAAATAACGCCCAGAAACGCCGCCAGGAACGGCACCGAAGCCAGAAAGCCCGCCTTGATAAAATCCATGCCCCGGTATTTAACGAGGTAGGTCGGGAACCAGGTCAGGAAGAACCACAGCGTAGAGTTCAGGCAGAACTGACCAATGTAGATGCCCCACAGCTTGCGCTTGTTGAGCACGGCCCACAGATCCGCCCAGCGAAACGCAGCGCGGGACTGATTCTTTTTCTCCAGATCTACAAGGCCGCCGCCCTGCTCGATCAGCGCCACTTCGGCATCATTGGCACCTTTGAAGTCTTTTGGCTCACGGTAGATCAGATACCAGATCGCCGCCCAGACGATACCGATCCCGCCTGTTACCACAAAGACCATGTGCCAGCCGAACGTCTGTTGCAGGTAGATGAGTACTGGGGTCAGGAACGCCAGCCCGACGAACTGTCCGGACGTATAAAACCCGATGGCGGTGGCGCGCTCCCCTTCCGGGAACCACGTCGTTACCACCCGGTTGTTGATGGGATACGCCGGCGCTTCCAGCGCACCGACTGCAAGACGCAGGATTACCAGGCCGATAAAACTGCCGACAAAGCCTAGGCCGATGGTTGCCAGGGACCAGAGCGCAATGGCAATCGGGTACAGCACTCGCGGAGACACCTTGTCCACCAGCCAGCCGCCCGGGATCTGCATGGCGGCATAGGTCCAGCCGAACGCCGACAAGATCAGCCCCATGTGCACGGGATCGATGTTCAAGTCCTGAGCCAGGTGGGGGGCGGCGATGGAAAGATTACTGCGGTCCAGGTAGTTGATCACTACCGTGACGAACAGCAAGACCATGATGAAGTAGCGCGAGCGTGACGCAGGCTGGGCTTGCACCTGGGCCTGGGTCTGGCTGTACGCCGTGCGGGTTGAAGAATGTTGCATCACCGTTACACCTGTCTTGGACTTGTTATACACAACGGGGATGACTCACCGGCGACAGCCGCCGGTGGTCTCCTGCAAACGTTACTGCCCGATATCGCGCAGTGGTTTACCGCTCATGAGGTTACGTTCGATCTGCTCCAGCGTTGCACCCTTGGTTTCCGGAACCAGCCAGAACACCAACAGGATGAAGAAGGCATTCAGTGCGCCATACAGCCAGAAAGTTGCGGCGTTGCCGATGACGTTAAGCAGTGTCAGGAAGGTAGCGCCGACGATCATGTTGGCGATCCAGTTGGTGAACGTGGAGCAGCCGATACCGAAATCGCGGCCCTTGAGTGGCTGTACTTCGGAGCACAGTGTCCAGATCAGCGGACCGGCCGACATGGCAAAACCCACGATAAAGATCAGTAGCATGGCAACGGTGAAGATCTGCTGGCCGTGACTCAGCGTACCCATGTTCATCATGGTGCCCACGATGCCCATACCGACCGCCATGACGATGAAACCGGTATAAAGAATCGGCTTGCGGCCCCAACGGTCCACCAGGAAGATAGCAATGAAAGTTGCCAGTACGTTGGTCAGGCCCACCGCAGCGGTAAACCACATCTGCGCATGCGTGTCGTAACCCATGCCTTCGAAAATACGCGGTGCGTAGTACATCACTACGTTCATGCCGGTGAACTGCTGGACGATCTGCAGGAGTACGCCCAAACCAACGGAGCGGCGGAAGTTGGCGTTTTCCTTGAACAGCTGCCAGCCACGCTGCGGGATGCGCAGCTGCTCTTCGATATCACGCACTTCCTGCTGGATCACCTCTTCATTGCCGCGCAGCTTGTGCAGCACATCCAGCGCCTCTTTCTTGCGACCCTTCATGATCAGCCAGCGCGGGCTATCGGGCAGTGCCAGAACACCCAGCAGGAACAGCACACCGGGGATAGCGATGATACCCAGCATCCAGCGCCAGGCACCGCTGTAGCTGAAGGCAGTATCCGACAGGAACGCAGCCAGGATACCGACCGTGATCATCAGCTGATACAACGAGATCATTGAGCCGCGGATCTGCTCAGGCGCCACTTCAGCCAGGTACAGCGGAGCAGTAAAGGAGGCGATGCCGATAGCCAAGCCCAGAATGAAGCGGCCGGCGATCAGTGAGTTCGGCGACCAGGCGAAACCGCACAGTACCGATCCCAACACGAACAGAATGGCACCCAGGATCAGCGAACGCTTGCGACCCAGGGCAGCGGACATCCAGCCGGCACCGAGTGCACCCAGGGCAGCGCCAAGCATCATGCTGCTGACGATCCACTCGATCACGCGGTCGGAAACTTGAAATTCTTGCTGAATGAATTGCGTGGCGCCTGAAATCACGCCAATGTCCAGGCCAAACATCAGCCCGGCCAAAGCCGCCAGAATACAGGTGAACACCGCGGTTCCCTTGGTCTTCTCGGCGGTATGAGTACTACTCGTCATAAACTGGACTCCTGCCTTTTGGGCGTTGTTTTTGTAATGCCGGTCCCTCAGCAAATGCAGGCATGTGAATTTGCTATCAACCTGGCTTTCCAGTGACTCGTCAGGCTCTGCTCAGGTTCGTTACAAGATGTGAAAAATGCCGAGCCAGACGCATTTCTTGCGTCCGGCTCGTCTTCACGACCTGAAGGCCAGGGCTTACCACTCGGCGAAGCTGCCGTCCTTGTGGCGCCAGATCGGATTACGCCAGCGGTGGCCGATGGCGGCACGCTCGATCACGTACTCTTCATTGACTTCGATACCCAGCCCCGGGCCTTGCGGGATCTTCACGTGGCCATCGCCATAGTCGAAGACTTCCGGGTTCTTGATGTAGTCGAGCAGGTCATTGCCCTGGTTATAGTGAATGCCCAGGCTCTGCTCCTGGATGAACGCGTTGTAGCAGTTGGCGTCCAGTTGCAGGTTGACCGCCAGGGCGATCGGGCCGAGCGGGCAATGCAGCGCGATGGCGACATCGTAGGCCTCGGCCATGTTGGCGATCTTCCGCGTTTCGGTGATGCCACCGGCATGGGACGGGTCAGGCTGAAGGATATCCACATAGCCGTCCTGCAGGATGCGTTTGAAGTCCCAACGGGAATACAACCGCTCACCCAGCGCAATGGGCGTATTGCTCATCAGAGCGATTTCCTTGAGCGCCTCATAGTTCTCGCTGAGCACCGGCTCCTCGATAAACATCAGACGGTAGGGCTCAAGCTCCTTGATGAGGACCTTGGCCATCGGCTTGTGAACACGACCGTGGAAGTCTACACCGATGCCAAAATGCGGACCGCAGGCGTCACGGATGGCCGCCACGTTGGCAATGACCTGATCAACCTTGTCGAAGGTATCGACGAACTGCATCTCTTCCGAGGCATTCATCTTGATAGCAGTAAAGCCCTTTTCCTTGCGCTCCAGGGCATGGGCCGCTGTCTCGGCTGGACGGTCGCCGCCGATCCAGGAGTAGACGCGGATGCTTTCGCGAACCTGGCCGCCCAGCAGATCATGCACTGGTACACCCAAGGCCTTGCCTTTGATGTCCCAGAGGGCCTGATCGATGCCAGCCAGGGCGCTCATATGGATACCGCCGCCCCGGTAGAAACCACCGCGATAGAGTACGGTCCAGTGATCCTCGATATTGCGCGGGTCCTTGCCGATCAGGTAGTCGGCCAGCTCTTCCACAGCCGCCGCCACACTATGGGCGCGGCCTTCAAGGACTGGCTCGCCCCAGCCGGTGATGCCTTCATCGGTTTCAATCTTCAGAAAGCACCAGCGCGGAGGAACGATATAGGTAGTCAGTTTGGTGATTTTCATTGTTATGCCTCGATGCGTTCAGGGCCGGCGGACCGACCCAGGTCAAATCCGATGGTTACTGGCCAGTCAGCGCTTTCCAGCCATTGGCAAACGCGTGCGCGCTGCGGCTGACGTCGTCAGGAGTCATGCCCGGCTTGTAAATGGCCGACCCCAGGCCAAAGCCATTGGCGCCCGCCTTGACGTATACGTCCATGTTGTCGGGCGTAATCCCACCGACCGGCAGCAGAGCCGTTTCCTTCGGGAAGACCGCACGCCATGCCTTGACCACCGCCGGACCCAGCTGCTCAGCCGGGAACAGCTTGAGCGAGTCGGCTCCCGCCTCCAGTGCAGCAAAGCCTTCGGATGGCGTTGCCACGCCCGGTGCACTGATCAGCCCGGCCGCCTTGGTCGCGCGGATCACCGCCAGGTTGGCATTGGGCGACACAATCAGTTTGCCACCGGCAAAGGCTACGTCCGCCACCTGGCGCTCGGTCAGTACGGTTCCGGCACCGATCAGGCAGTCGTTGCCCAACTCGGCAGACAGCAGACGGATGCTTTCCAGAGGCTCAGGCGAGTTCAATGGAATCTCGATCAGACGAAAACCGGCCTCGTACAGGGCCTTGCCGACCGGCACGATCTCCGCAGGCGTAATGCCGCGCAGAATGGCAATCAGGGGCAGTTGTTTCATGCAGGCGTCAAACATGGCGGGTATCCTCCTGAGAAGGGGTGGCGGCAGTCACCAGACCGGCTGCACAGGCGATGCGCCATAAGCCGGTACGGGTGGCCTGCTCAAGCAGACGTACATCGGTAATTTCGAAAAAGGCCAGGGCGTCCTGATAGCGGCGACACAGCGCCGGATCGCCAATCAATACCAGCGGTGGGCAGACGGCGCCCTTCAGGCTGGCCACAACACTGCGCAGCTCTTCACCGATCAGCAAGCCCGAGAGGTAGTCCAGGCTGTGGCGCGCGGGCAGATCACCGGCCAGGAATAGGCTGCGGGTGGTGAACAGACGGCCAATAACGCCTTCCGCCCCGCTCTCACGGGCATTGGTGAGGCCACGCATAAAGGCGTCGTTGGACGGCTCGCTGCCCTCTTCCCGCGCAGGACGACCCAGAATCGAATGCTCACGCAGGACGGCAAACAGCTCGCCGGTCATATAGGTGGAAAAATGATCGAGCCGGCTACTGCGGATCGTTGCCCACTTGCTGTGCGTGCCGGGCAGCACCAGCAAGGCATGATCTGCCAGGGCGGGCTCCAGTTCGAGCGCGCCAAAGATCTGGGTCTCCTCGCCTCTCAATACGTTTGGCAATGCGCCGCGCTGCATCACGCCAGGGATCAGGCTCAGCTCACCGCAACCGCTGTCGAACGTCAGCAGGCCTTTTGCCAAGCTATCCACATCGGCCGGGCAGTCCACATAAGGAACCTCACGCCAGCCCTGCCGGCTGCCGATCATGCCGGCGGCAATGGCGGGTACGGATGGCCATTGTGCGCGCCAATCACCGACCAGCTCACGAAAGGCCTTGGCGAAATCACCTTCAGGCGTATGCAGAATGCCCCAAGGCTGCGAGCGGGTATCCACTATCTGGCCGTTATCTCCCAGCAGATACGCGCGTAGTGATGAGGTGCCCCAATCGAGGCCGATCAGACGTGGCGTTGCCGTTTCATTCATGACTGACTCCACCCGAGGTTGTCCATCCAAGGTCAAAGGAAATGGCCCGTGCGCAAGCGATGACATCCGGGCAAAGATCCCGCAGGCGTGCTTCAGGCATATAGGGAATCGCGCTGGCGACACTCAAGGCCGCCACGATGGCGCCGCTGGCATCGCGGATAGGCGCGGCCACGCAGCGAATACCCAACTCGTTTTCTTCCAGATCAAAAGTGTAGCCACCTGCGGCATAGGCCTGCTGCTGGGCCAGATAGTCCGGCCAGGGCGTAAAGTCCTCGCGCAGGCCCGGTTGCCCGGCGCGCCGCCTGAGGCCTTCCTCGTAGAGCAGGTGCCATTCGGATTCGGGCAGATCAAGCATGAGGGCCTTGCCTACCCCGGTCAGGGCCAACGGCATGCGCAGCCCGACGCGCGAGCGCATTTCAAGGCCGCGAGCTCCGGGAAGCTTGTCCAGGTAGAGCACGTCGCCGCCCTCCCGCACGCCCAGATGAACGGTGTCCTGGGTCAACGCCGCGAGCCGCTGCAGGTGGGGCCGCGCCAGGTTGGTCAGCGGCAGCTGGTCACGGGCCTTGAAGCCCAGTTCGATAAGCTTGGCTCCCAATTGATACTGACCGGCAACGCTACGCAGATAGCCAGCCTGTACCAGTGCATTGACCAACCGATGGGTGGTGCTGCGCGTACAGCCGATCACCTCGCCGATGGCAGCCAGCGTACGGGCGCCCTGAGCGATGGCATCGATAACGGCCAGGCCTCGAAACAGTGCCTGAGCGCCAGCAGGCGCGTTGTTGTTTTGATCAGACATGGCGCTCACTCTATTCCTTTAAAACTGCAATCTCAATATGTGAATACTAATCCCATATTATGGGATAAAGAAGTGTTCGACGACTTGTCACATGACTGCAACAATTTGGTTATCTAATGCGCGAGCATCGTGCAGAACAGTGAGGAGAACCATGGCGGGCAAGTCGATTCTTATCGTCGATGACGAGGCGCCCATTCGCGAGATGATCGCGGTTGCGCTCGAAATGGCGGGTTATGAATGCCTGGAAGCAGATAATGCGCAGCAGGCTCATGCCCTAATCGTCGACCGCAAGCCCGATCTGGTCCTGCTCGACTGGATGCTGCCGGGTACGTCCGGCCTTGAGCTGGCGCGCCGCCTGAAGCGTGACGAGCTGACGGATGCGATCCCGATCATCATGCTCACCGCCAAGGACGACGAGGACAACAAGGTCCAGGGTCTGGAAGTAGGAGCCGATGACTACATCACCAAGCCCTTCTCGCCTCGCGAGCTGGTCGCCCGGTTGAAAGCGGTACTGCGCCGTACAGGCACATACGACAGCGAAACGCCGATTGAAGTGAATGGCCTGATTCTCGATCCCATCAGCCACCGCGTGACCATTGATGGCTCACCGGCTGAAATGGGACCGACCGAATACCGTCTGCTGCAGTTCTTCATGACGCACCAGGAACGTGCCTACACCCGCGGTCAGCTGCTGGATCAAGTATGGGGCGGCAACGTCTATGTCGAGGAGCGTACGGTAGACGTGCACATTCGCCGTCTGCGTAAGGCCTTGGGTGAAACCTACGAAAATCTTGTGCAGACCGTACGGGGAACGGGCTATCGTTTCTCGACCAAACTTTAAAAACGGGATGTGCTGCCTTGAACATGGATTGGCGTTCACTGCTGGCCCGCCATATCTGTCTGCTCCTGGCTATTTGCCTTCCCCTGGGCTGGCTGACAGACGCTTATGGCGCCATGCTGGCTGTCGGCCTGTTCATCTATCTGATATGGATGTCTTACCACATCGTCCGTCTTCAGAAGTGGCTGGCCACGGCCGAAGAAGGGGTGGAACCCCCGGAGGCCAATGGCTTCTGGGGCGAGATCTTTGACAGTCTCTATTATGCCCAGCGCCGCGAACGTGAAAAGCGCCACGCCCTGGAAGCCGTGATCGAACGTGCCCAGGCCTCTACTGCGGCGCTGCGAGATGCCATTATCCTCATCGACCGCAACGGCAACCTGGAATGGTGGAACCGTGCCGCCGAACAGCTCCTGGGGCTGCGTCAGCCGCAGGATTATGGTCAGCCCATCGCCAACCTGGTCCGCCATCCCAAATTTTATGAATACTTCAACAAGGGTGACTATCAGGAGCCGCTGGAACTGGCCTCGCCCGTGAATGCTAATCAGCACCTTCACATCCTGATTACGCGCTTCGGTGAAGGTGATCGTCTCCTGCTCGTCCGGGACGTGAGCCGCCTTCATCAACTGGAACAGATGCGCAAGGATTTCGTTGCGAACGTCTCCCACGAGCTGCGTACGCCTTTGACCGTGATCGCCGGCTATCTGGAGACCTTGGTCGATAACGCCGCCGAAGATACTAATCCGCGCTGGCTGCGGGCCCTTGGCCAGATGCAGCAACAGGCCAGCCGCATGCAGCACCTGATTGATGACCTGCTGCTATTGGCCAAACTGGAAGCGACCGACTACCCTGCCGAAAACAAACCCGTCGCCGTAACGCCACTTCTGCAAATCATCCAGCAGGATGCACGTGCGCTCTCAGGCCAGCGCGGCCACAAGATCACCCTGGATGCCGACGCGAGTCTGGCCCTGAAAGGCAGCGAAGCCGAGCTGCGCAGTGCCTTTTCGAATCTCGTTTTCAACGCTGTGAAGTACACGCCGGACGGTGGTCAGATCAGGATTCGCTGGTGGCAGGACGCCCATGGTGCCCAGATGTCGGTTTCCGATAGCGGGCCGGGCATCGAAGCGCGTCACCTACCCCGCCTGACAGAGCGCTTTTATCGGGTGGATGCCAGCAGAGCCTCCAGCACCGGCGGTACCGGCCTGGGGCTGGCCATCGTGAAACATGTCCTGATTCGCCATCATGGACACCTTGAAATCGAGAGCACTCCCGGCAAGGGCAGTGTTTTCACCTGTGTTTTCGAACCCTCCCAGACGGCCTCCATGACGGCCTCTGCAATAGCCGTACACCAACACTGATGAGCGAGACTTGAAAGTCGCTCGTCAGACCCCCATGCTAGGGCCAACTTTTATCACTTTGAACCCCTAATGGACCCTTCCCCTAGTTTCGATACCTCAGTACTTTTCGCTGACTTCGGTCTTGTTCTTTTTGCGCTGCTGCTGGTGCTGCTCAACGGCTTTTTCGTAGCCGCCGAGTTCGCCATGGTCAAGCTGCGCGCCACACGTGTAGAAGGTCTGGCTGAAAGCCATGGCTGGCGCGGCCGTATCCTGCGTACCGTGCATAGCCAGCTCGATGCCTATCTGTCCGCCTGCCAGTTGGGTATTACCCTGGCCTCCCTGGGTCTGGGCTGGGTGGGCGAGCCTGCCTTTGCCGAGCTGCTGGAGCCTCTGCTCCGCATGGCTGGAGTAGATACGCCTGAGCTTGTACATGGCATCGCGTTCTTTACAGCCTTCTTTATCATCTCTTATCTACACATCGTGGTCGGCGAGCTGGCGCCCAAGTCCTGGGCTATCCGCAAGCCGGATCTGCTATCGCTGTGGACAGCCGTCCCGCTATACCTGTTCTACTGGCTGATGTATCCCGCCATCTGGCTGCTCAACGCCAGCGCAAACGCCATTCTGCGTATCGCCGGCCAGGGCTCGTCCAATGGCGATCACGAGCACCATTACAGCCGTGATGAGCTCAAGCTGATCCTGCACTCCAGCCGCGCGCTGGATCCTACTGACCAAGGCATGCGTGTGCTGGCGTCGGCGGTCGAGCTGGAAGAGCTGGAAGTAGTGGACTGGGCGAACTCACGTGAGGACCTCATCTACCTGGACCACACGGCCTCGCTGGAAGAGATCCTGACCATCATCCGTCGTCACAAGTACAGCCGCTACCCGGTTTACAACGAGGAAGAGAACGTATTCATCGGTGTCTTGCATATCAAGGACCTGTTGCTGGCAATCGCCGGACTGGATTCCCAGGCCGAGTCGTTCGAGTTGGACGAGTTGATCCACCCGCTTGAGCGTGTCTCCAAGCACATGCCGCTCAGCCGCCTGCTCGAGCAATTCCGCCAGGGCGGCGCGCATTTCGTGCTGGTCGAAGAGGCTGACCACAAGGTTGTAGGCTTCCTCACCATGGAAGACGTCTTGGAAGTGCTGGTCGGCGATATTCAGGACGAGCACCGCAAAGCCGAGCGTGGCGTATTGGCCTATCAGCCCGGCAAGCTGCTCGTACGTGGCGATACCCCGCTGTTTAAGATCGAGCGCCTGTTGCACATCGACCTGGATCATGTCGAAGCGGACACCATGGCCGGCCTCGTCTATGACAGCTTGAAGCGCGTACCTGAAGAGGACGAGGTTCTGGAAGCCGAAGGCCTGCGCATCATCATCAAGAAGATGAAAGGTCCGAAGATCATTCTGGCCAAAGTCATCAAGCTGGGCGGCGAAGAAGATGCCCCACGGCATCATTGATCGATGCCTATAAAAAAAGGCCGGCATTGATGCCGGCCTTTTTCTTTTCATGCACGCTTAGACTTCGCCAAAGTAGGCGCGGTTGCGGCCTTCCTGTTTAGCATGGCTCAACGCCTTGAGCGCCGTGTTGATCAGACTCTTGTCACTGTCGTCCAGGGTCGGCACGATACTGGCGATGCCGGCGCTAACGCTGAAGCTGACGGTTGCACTGCCGTACTCCAGGCGCAGCATACTTGTTTCGGCGCAGATCCGATTGGCCAGCGCCACTGCATCAGCCTCGCCAGTGGCCGGCAGGACAAGCACGAACGTGTCATCCCGGAAGCGCGCGGCCATGTCGCCTGCGCGCTTAGTGTAGTTCTTCAGCAGACCGGCCAGCGCCCGCAGGCATTCATCGCCGAGCGGGCTGCCAAAGGCATCGTTGATTTCCTTGAAATGGTCGATGTCGATCACGACCAGCGACACAACCACCTGATTGCGCTTGGCGCGGTTGACCTCTTCGGTGAAGTGGCGATCGAAGCATGGACGGCTCAAGGCTCCGGTCAGGGTATCGATCGTACTCAGACGAATGACCTCGTCATTGGCTGCTCGTAATGCCTCATTGGCCCGCTCGAGCACATCCACCTGCGCCTCGATATGCTGTTGCAGCTCCTCGTTACGCTTGTGCTGCCGCTCCAGTGTCTGCTGCTGAGCCTGCAAAGCCTGCTTATGCCGCTGCACCTGCTGATTGCTGGCCAAAAGGGCTTTCTTCTGTATGCTCAAACGCTCGGCGCCCTCATGGTCATGGCGGATATCCAGCGCAACGGACAGCAGCATGAACTCGAAGGCAAAGCCGATGATTTGCGCATCCAGAATAAACGGTGATAGCGTGATCCAGTCCAGGATGGCCATGAGCATCAGTATCGTGCTCACCGCCAGTACGGACCAGGCAATGGCCAGGTACTTGGCCGACGGATTGCCCTTTCGCCACAACGACAGGGTCATGGCAATCCCCAGCAGGCAGCTCACAAGACCTGCCGGCTCGATCATCAGGAAGCGGACCAGCATCGGCTCGATAGCAATCAATGCTGCTGCCAAGGCCCAATAACCGATCAATCCCAGGACGATCAGCCGCCATCCCCGGTAGCGATCCACATTGAGGAAGCGCCGGGCAAACACGATGGCCGTAAGAAAGCTCAAGCAGCCAAAGCCTACATAAGTTCGGATGGAAAACGCAGGCCACTCCGGCCACAGATAGCGCTGGCCGATGCCGGTCAGACTGAGTTCATAGCCCAGGATGCTGACCAGGTAGAGGCAATACCATAAGTGATTGGGGTCGCGCTGCCGCCAGTACCGGCTGCCGTTATAAACCAGCAGGGCCAGCATGAAGCCAAAGAAGAGCGTCAGCAGGGCGAGCGAGGTCTTCTCCTGCGCCTGGTAATGCTCCGGTGTCATCAGCCACATCGGAACCAGCATCGGCTCATAGGAACGCAGGCGCAGGTAGACGAACGCCTTGTCACCTGCCGAAAGGGTTAGATGAAAGACAAACGCCCGCTCCTTGAGGGAGCGTATGCTCATGGGCAAGCCATCCCCAGCGGTTTCGACCGGCCCCCATGACTCGCTGGACTGGGAGCGAACCCGCACATCGACCTGATTAAGAATGGGTGGCTGAATCACCAGGTAGCGCTGCTGAGCTCGATCGGTGGGGTTGTGCACTTCGAAGCGTAGCCAGGCACCGATCTGTTGCCGACCCAGATTGACCGTCTCATCCCCCAGTGACTGCCAGCGGTCCTCGAGTCCTGGCGCCGCTGCCTGCTCGAAGGTCAGGGTAGCGGAAGCCTGCAGGTAGCTCACCGAGTGCAGCGAGACCTTCTCCTGCGCATCGTTCAGGATCACCGCCCGGGGCAATGGATCGAACAAGGTCTCAGCCTGCAGCGACGCGCTGAAGAACACGATCCAGAACAGCATTACCCCATACAGACGCATCAGTCATTCCTCGACCAGACCTGAGAATGCTCGGTTCATACGTTAAGAAATCAAGGCTTTCTATGCAGCATTCCATCACTGCAAACAACCGAAAGCTTGCAATTACTGGGCGTTCCCAACAACCCGCCGCTCTCTAATGAGACAAGTATGGCGAGTCAGAACGACGCTAGAAAGAAATTTGAGAGGTAAACCGCAAAACAATCAAGCGTTACGGCCCACCCACAGCAAAATTAGGCAGGCTGTCGACCGGCTGGGCAAACCGGAATGGAATCGACTCCAACGCCAATCCCGTGTTGCGCTGTACCACAAAATGCAGGTGCGGACCGGTGCTGTGACCCGTGTTGCCGGACAGCGCCAGCGGCGTACCGGTCATCACACGCTGTCCCTCCCGCACCTTGACCGAGCCCTGCATCAGGTGCAGGTACACACTCATGGTGCCGTCATCGTGCAGGACACGCACGAAATTGCCCGAAGGGTTGGCGCTACGGCCCTGTTGCTGATCGTTTTCAACCTTGACCACAGTACCTGGACGCGACGCAATGATAGGCGTGCCCTCTGGCATCGCAATATCGATGGCGTAACGTCCTCTGGGCGTGTTGTGGCTAAATGCACCGTTTGCCCCCTGACTGATCCGGAACGGCCCGCCCACCCATGGCAGCGGATAGGCATAATCCCGCGCGCCCTGCCCTGGGTCGCCCATCGCATAGTTGAAGGTCGGCTTGTAATGAATCGCCACACCCTGCACCTCTTTTTTCAAGCGCATCAGGGTGGTGGTGCTGTTGGGTGGTAGAACGCGGCGGACCGAAGCCGACTCGTTGATACCAGCCACGTTCTTGAGCTGATCCAGACGAAGCTCGACCTGAACCGGCATCAGCAGGTCGTTACGGGCCTCAAAAACGGTCTCGTTGCCTAATTTTTTTGTATTCAGCCGAACCTGACGCTCGATACGCTCGTTGGTATCGTCCTCAAAGACAAGTACCTTGGCGCCCTTGGTAACCTTGTCCGTATAGGTCACCACACCGTTGGCATCCGTGTATTTGTAGATGGGCGAAGCCCACGTCGCTGCCGCCAGCGTGAACGAGCCACATAGCAAAAAGAGACGTTTCAACATGCAGGTGCAGAACCAGGCGCTTTTCAGGGGGCGCAAGCCTATCAGTGGAACACGCTCCCGACGAGGCTTCACTCGTCGGGATGTGATGATCGGCACCGGCATGATGGAAACTTACGCGCCGGGAACGTAATGCTTTTGCGCCGTACCGCGGGCGATCAGGCGGGACAGGTAATCCAGCTTGGCCGGATCATGGTCTACAAAGCGGAAGAATAATTGTAGCCACTCGCTGGAGGGCTTGGGTTCCAGCGCTGCAACGGAATGCAGGTAACCGTTGAGGCGGGCAATTTCCTGCACCTCCTCACCTTGCTCCAGATCCAGCACAGCGTTATCCAGCACCTGAGGGAGGACATCGCCCCGCTTGACGATCAGAACGGCTTCCTTGAGGCTCAGGGCCTTGATTACGCAAGCCATGCTGGTATTGGCCAAGCGCAGTTGCCCTTGCCCAAAATTGACTTTTCCACCCCCGGAAGAAGCACGCGTTGCAGCCTGCCCGGGCTGGCTACCGGTTAATGCGCTCAGCGAGTCGTTGGCAAAAGCCGAGGCTGCACGCTGAGGACCGCGAGCCACGAGTGCTTCCAGCTTGCCGACACGGCTCAGGGCCTTCTTGACCTTGGTGATCAGTTGTTCGTTGGTGAACGGCTTGCCAACAAAGTCGGAAACACCCGCCTGAATGGCCTGCATGACGTTGTCCTTGTCGCCACGGCTAGTCACCATAATGAAAGGTGTTTTCTGATGAGCCAGTTCGCTTCTGCACCACGTCAGCAGCTCAAGACCGGACATCTCCGGCATCTCCCAATCGCACAGGATCAGATCGAAAGACTGCTTGCTCAACATTGCCTGAGCCTTGCGTCCGTCCGCTGCATCCTCCATTTCGATACCCGGAAGTTGGCTACGTAGCCCTTTTTTGATCAAGTCGCGGATAAATGGTGCGTCATCCACGATCAGTACAGATACCTTACCCATCGATTACTCCATGAAGCCCCGAGCGCAGCTTCATGGATCGCTGAACGCCACGTCGGGAAAGCAAGCTTACTCGCAGCCCAAAAGCGTAGCTGAGAACATGGCCGCCTTCCTGTCGGGGGCCATGGCATCAGTCACGCGGTTTGTTGACTTCCTCTGCCATCCGGGTCAGCCCCAGGTGGCGTACATCCGTTCCACGGACCAGGTAGATCACCAGCTCCGCAATGTTGCGGGCGTGATCACCAATGCGCTCCAGCGAACGCAGCGCCCAAATAACGCTGAGTACGCGGGAAATTGCCCGCGGGTCTTCCATCATGTAGGTCGCCAGTTCGCGGATCGCCGTCTTGTATTCACGGTCGACGATCTTGTCGTGCTGGGCGACGGAGAGGGCCAGTTCAGCATCGAAGCGCGCGAACGCATCCAGTGCCTCCTGAACCATCTTGCGTACCTGTTCACCAATATGGCGCACTTCCACATAGCCACGCGGGGCTTCACCGTCTTCACAGAGCTCGATGGCACGACGTGCAATTTTCGAGGACTCATCGCCGATCCGCTCAAGGTCGATCACCGACTTGGAAATGCTGATGATCAGACGCAGGTCCGACGCTGCCGGCTGCCGACGCGCCAGGATGCGCAGGCATTCTTCGTCGATGTTGCGCTCCATCATGTCGATCTGATCATCGATTTCCCGCACCTGCTGCGCCAGACCGGAGTCGGCGTTGATCAGGGCACTTACGGCATCACTGACCTGCTTCTCGACCAACCCACCCATCGCCAGCAGATGGCTACGGACCTCTTCGAGTTCGGTGTTGAACTGCTGCGATATGTGGTGGTTGAGGCTTTCTTTGCTGATCATGGCGTTGTCGTCCTGTAAAGAATGGAGCCAACCCCCTCGGGCGGCGCTCCCTGGAACAGACCGCATCAACTACGTGGCACTGCTTACCTATAAAGCTGTGATTGCCACTGTATCGTCAGACTGCCCGGTTTATTTAGATTCCTTTCTGAAAAGATGCTGAGCGGTAACACCACCTGAAGCCATGCGCAGCGCCCGATTGGGTTATCGGCAAAAACGCGCTTGAGTATAGGGGTAGTGATTGACTTCCTGGTCAGCAACACCTTTCAGTGGGAAACCCGATAGTTAAATAGACATAAGGTAGGCTATAGAGTGTGACGGTTTCATTACCCGTAACGCCCTGTAATGTAATCTTCGGTCTGTTTCTTGGTCGGGTTGGTGAACACGGTGTCGGTATCGCCATACTCGATTAGCTTGCCCATATACATGAAAGCCGTGTAATCGGATACACGAGCGGCCTGCTGCATGTTGTGCGTCACGATGACAATGGTGTATCGCGTCTTCAGCTCATAGATCAGCTCCTCGATCTTGAGCGAAGAGATCGGATCCAGGGCGGAGCTGGGTTCGTCGAGTAGCAGCACTTCCGGCTGCACAGCGATGGTTCGGGCAATCACCAGACGCTGCTGCTGACCGCCGGAGAGGCCCAGTGCCGACTCATGCAGGCGATCCTTGACCTCCTCCCAGAGTGCAGCCCCCTTGAGCGCCCACTCAACGGCCTCGTCAAGCATGCGCTTTTTCTTGATGCCCTGAATGCGCAGGCCATAAACCACATTTTCATAGATGCTTTTGGGAAACGGGTTGGGCTTCTGGAATACCATGCCGACCCGGCGCCGCAGTTCGGCCACGTCGGTCCCCTTGGCAAAGATATTCTGTCCATCCAGGCGAATCTCGCCATTGATCCGGCAGCCATCGACCAGATCGTTCATCCGGTTGAAGCAACGCAGCAGCGTGGACTTGCCGCAGCCCGAAGGCCCGATAAAAGATGTGACACGTTGTTTGGGAATGTTCAGGTTGATGTCGAACAGCGCCTGCTTCTGTCCATAGAACAGGTTCAAGCCGGGTACTTCCAGGGCCACGGGCTCAGCCGCCGGGTCAAGCCCTTGCCGCTCACGCCTGCCAACATTGAGCCCGAACCTCGGCCGTTGCATTTCACGCATGGATGACTCCATTGGGCCTCTCGGCCGCGTTGGGGCGCCACGGTATGCCGAGCGCCCGGATTCGTTTAGTTGTCCATCGCCCGATACTTCTCCCGCAGGCGATTACGGATCGCCACCGCCGAGAGATTGAGCGCAGCAATCACCAGGACCAACAGCAACGCCGTGGCATAAACCAGCGGCCGGGCCGCTTCGACGTTCGGGCTCTGAAAGCCGACATCGAAGATATGAAAGCCCAGGTGCATGATCTTTTGATCCAGGTGCAGATAGGGGTAATTCAGATTCACGGGCAGTGTTGGCGCAAGCTTTACCACGCCCACCAGCATCAGCGGCGCCACTTCGCCCGCTGCGCGCGCAATCGCCAGGATCAGCCCTGTCATCATGGCCGGGCTGGCCATCGGCAGCACGACGCGCCACAGGGTTTCAGCCTGAGTCGCTCCCAGCGCCAACGACCCCTCGCGTACGCTTCTTGGAATTCGGGCCAGTCCTTCTTCGGTCGCTACGATCACCACCGGTACAGCCAGAATAGCCAGGGTCAGGGAGGCCCACAGCAGGCCGGGTGTCCCAAAGGTCGGAGCCGGCAGCGACGCGCGAAAGAACAGTTGATCAATCGAACCGCCCAGCACGTAGACGAAAAAACCCAACCCAAATACGCCATAGACGATGGCTGGAACACCGGCGAGGTTGTTGACGGCGATACGGATCAGGCGCGTCATCAGCCCCTGTTTGGCGTATTCACGTAGATACACAGCGGCAATCACACCAAAGGGCGTCACGATCACAGCCATGATCAGGGTCATCATCACCGTTCCGAAAATAGCTGGGAACACACCGCCTTCGGTATTGGCCTCGCGTGGATCGGAAGACAGAAACTCCCATAATTTCGCGAAATAAAAGCCCAGCTTCTGAAAGCTGCTCATGGCGTTGGGCTGGTAGGCGTGGACGACGTTACCCAGGCGAATCTCGGTTTCCTGTCCGGAGGCATCCCGCACCGTGAGGCTGTCGCGTTCGAATTCCTGGCGCAATGCGTTCAGCTGTGTCTCGAGGTCATGGTAGCGGGCATCCAGCTCGCTGCGCTCGGCGGCCAGATCCGCCTGGGCAGCCGCATCAAGCCGGTCGTCCAGCTCAAGGCTACGCATCTGTAGCCGGAGACGCTCGATATCGTGGTTGACACCACCAATCTCGACCTTCTCGATACGGCTGATCCGGCTAGCCAGCGAATCGATGCGCTTGAGACGTTCACGCATCGCCGGCAGAGCCGCATCCCCTTCCGCAACGACCCTGCCCGCCTCCTTGACGTTGACCAGATAACCGTAAAAGTTGCCCCATTCGCGGCGCTCCAGCGCAATAGCATCCTTGGGAGATTTCTGTTCCTGAAGCCAATCACCTACGACCCAGACGAAATCACTGCCGTACAGCTCCCGGTTGCCCAGTTTGACGAGTTCCCGAGTCATGAGGGTTGATCCTTCCGCCTCGACAGGCAGTCCGGCGCTCTTGAGTCGCTCCCGAGGTACCCCTTCGGTCTGGACAACCTCACCCATGATCATGCGGGGCGTCTCGCCGGGTACGGCATAACGCGCCTCGATCACATCAGACGGCCAGAAATGGGCCAGACCGCGCACAGCGATGATGGCGATCAAACCAATGGTCATGATCACAGCAATGGCCACGGCGCCCCCGCTCAACCAGATGCCCGGCGCACCGCTTTTGAACCACTGCTTCAGGGAGTCCTGCTTCACGGAGTTCTTCACTTATCAGTTCCAGCCCCTTCCAGGGTGCTACAGCCGCCAGGGCAGCGCTTACAACGAGGCATATTTCTTACGCAGTCGATGACGGATCATTTCCGCCAGCGTGTTCATCACGAAGGTAAAGGAAAGCAGCACCAGTGCCGCCAGGAACAGCACGCGGTAATGCGTGCCGCCAACTTCCGACTCCGGCATTTCCACCGCCACGTTGGCCGCCAGGGTCCGCATACCTTCGAAGATATTGGCATCCATGATGGGGGTGTTACCGGTAGCCATCAGTACGATCATGGTCTCGCCTACGGCACGCCCCAGACCGATCATCAAGGCTGAGAAAATGCCTGGGCTGGCCGTCAGGATCACGACCCGGGTCAGGGTCTGCCACGGCGTTGCGCCCAGCGCCAGCGAGCCGTAAGTCAAGCTGCGCGGCACGCTGAAAATGGCGTCTTCGGCAATGGAAAAGATATTCGGGATGATGGCAAACCCCATCGCCAGGCCTACGATCAAGGCGTTGCGCTGGTCATAGGTAATGTGGTGCTCATGCAGCCACAAACGCATATCACCATTGAACCACCAGGTTTCCAGATGAGGGCTCATGCTCAGCGCAAACCAGCCTGTAAGCAGCACCACAGGAATAAGCAGCAGGCTTTCCCAGCCGTCGGGCAGGCGGAAGCGAATGGATTCAGGCAGCCGCGACCACACAAGCCCTGCCAGGACAATACCGATCGGTACCAGCAGGATCAGGCTGAAAATTCCTGGCAGATGACCCTCTACATAAGGAGCCAGGAACAGACCGGCGAAAAAGCCCAGAATTACGGTAGGCAGCGCTTCCATCAGTTCAATGACCGGCTTGACCTTGCGGCGCATGCGCGGCGCCATGAAATACGCGGTGTAGACCGCGGCAGCAATAGCCAGCGGGGCCGCCAGCAGCATGGCGTAGAACGCGGCCTTGAGCGTACCAAAGGTCAGTGGTGCCAAGCTCAGCTTGGGCTCGAAGTCATTGCTTGCCGAAGTGGATTGCCAGACATAGGACGGCTTTTCGTAGTTTTCGTACCAGACCTTGCCCCACAGGGCTGACCAGGAGATCTCCGGGTGTGGATTGTCCAGCGCGAAATTCATGAGCTGGCTGTCACGCTCAAGCAGGACATGGTTGGCCCGCGGCGAGAGCGCCAGCCGGCCGTTGCCGTCAGCGATCTTCTCGGCCAGCACCGTACGCCCGGCGGTGCTGTGGAAAACGCCCAGGTTGCCCTTTTCATCCAGTGCGATAAATCCCTTGCGCCGCTGCTCGGCCACGATCTGCGTGATCGGCGCGTCCTTGAGATGGAAAGTGCGAATGTGCTGAAGCTGGGGTTCGCCGTCCTTGCCACGTGCCATGAACCATTGGCTGATACCTCCCTTGGCATCGCCTACGAGCAGCGAAATCCCGCCAAGCAACTGCGCCGTCACGGTAACCTGGTTATGCGCATCATCGATCAGTCTGTAATGACCATTAAGGGTGCGGTCGCGCAGATCAAAAACATCTGCTGCCGAGCGCCCATTAATCACATACAGCCATTGACCCCGAGGGTCCAGATGCAACGCCTGCACCGTTTGTGAGAGGCGAGGCAAGTCGATTCGCTGCTGCTCAAGGGTGGTTTCGCCCGTCAGCATGTCTTCCGTACGGGTCAGCTTGAACACCAATAGTTCGGATGCATTGGACGCGGCCAGGGTCAACTCGCCTTCGCCTGCCGTCAGGCTCAGATGCTCCAGGGCGCGCCCCTCAGGATCGACCACGACCGGTGCCGGCCCGTAGGGATAATCGACCTGAGGCACGATGACCCGCTTGTTTTCAGGATAAGTCGACTTATAGATGTGTCGGACCAGCAGTGCCCGCCCATTGGAGAGCCCTAATGCCAGCACCGGCTTGACCAAGTCCTGGGCAACCGAAACCACCTGGGTACCCGAGGGAATCGGCAAAGCCTGCCGATTCAGCTCCGTACCATCCTTGACCTTGAAAAAGACCAGATCGCCCGCCGGGGTGACCTGCATGCCGACTTCGTTCTGCTCCTCCACGCTAAGTACAAGTGGCGCTCCGGCCTGTTGTAGCCAGGCAGGTGTCTGTACGGCCTCGGCTGTCAGCGTAGCCCCTTTGAAGAGCGGCAGGACCACATAGGCCAGGTAGAAGAAGATCAGAGTGATCGCCGCCAGCACGGCCAACCCACCGACCAGCACGTACCACCGCGTGAAACGATCCATGCTGGCTCGCCAGCGGCGCTTGCGACGCATCGCAGGCGTATCGAAATCGATGCGTGCAGGGGATCGGGTTTGGTTCATGAATAGGAAGCCTGGTCCTTCGTCGCGCAGAGCCTAAAGACGAGATATGACAATCAGATGACAGTAATAAGACATGCCAATGCCCACCCGTGCAGAACACGGGCGGGCAACTGTAAAAGAAGCCGGGCTCAGAAGCCCAGATCTTTCCTGGCTTTTTCGGCAACCTTGGCTGGAATCGGAATATAACCGTCCTTCACGACTGCCTCTTGCCCTGTCTTGGACAGCACCATCTTCAGGAACTCGCTCTCCATCGGACTTAGGGGCTTGTTGGGTGCCTTGTTCACATAGATATAAAGGAAGCGGGACAGTGGATAACTACCGTTCAGGGCATTCTGCTCAGTGTCTTCCACATACTTATCCGATCCTCTTTTAGCCAACGGTACGGTTCGCACGCTGGATGTCTTGTACCCGATACCAGAATAACCGACGCCGTTGAGCGACTGGCTAATGGATTGCACGACCGAAGCGGAGCCCGGCTGCTCATTCACGTTTGGCTTGAAGTCACCCTTGCACAGCGCTTCTTCCTTGAAATATCCGTACGTGCCGGATACCGAATTTCGGCCAAACAACTGAATAGGCCGGTTGGCCCACTCGCCCGTCATGCCCAGGTCACCCCAGGTTCTGATGTCCTGTTTGCCACCGCAGAGCAGTGTGGATGAAAAGATGGCATCCACCTGCTCAATGGTCAGCCCCTTGATGGGGTTGTCTTTGTGGACAAACAGCGCCAGCGCATCCACTGCCACCGGGACCGCAGTCGGTCGGTAGCCATATTTCTGCTCGAACGCCTGAACCTCAGAATCCTTCATCCTGCGACTCATTGGGCCCAGGTTGGAAGTACCCTCGGTCAGGGCTGGAGGGGCCGTCGAGGAACCGGCCGCCTGCACTTGAATGTTTACACTGGGATAATTGCGCTTGTAGGTCTCGGCCCACAGAGTCATGAGGTTCGCGAGAGTATCCGAACCGACACTGGACAGGTTACCCGATACCCCGCTGGCCTTCTGGTAATCTGGAAGCGCCGGGTCGATGGCCGCTACAGCAGTCGTTGCGCTGAGTCCCACAGCGGCAAACGTCATGGCGGCCATCAGCCTTTTGAATCTCATACCACATTCCTTGCAAGAATGATTGGGTGGCGCCCGTTAGCGATAAGTGGGCATTGAGCCACTATATGACCAAAATATGAACATATTGTGACGCCACCCAAGCCCATGGGCCGTCGCGCCCATCCTATTAGGTGCACAGTGCACCATCGTAGCGCCTGCCTGCTGCGCTCAGGCGCCTGTACAGCACAGATTCTTCCCTCAGTTTCTAGCCGATCAGGCCACTTTCAGCGTGTTGACACCCTCCGGCGCGAACCTTGCTTGCCTAGCTATCGACCTCTGGCCGTCCAAGGAGATACCCCATGGCTCATGCGCTTCCTTCGCACGCCGCCTCCGTTACGCCATCGGCAGTCGCCGCCCCACTCCCCCGCGCCAAACTGATCGCTGCTGCCAGCCTGGGTAATGGGCTGGAGATGTTCGATTTTACCGTCTTCAGTTTTTTCGCCAGTCTCATCGGCCAGTTGTACTTTCCCTCGGATACACCCTACGGTTCGCTGCTCATGGCCGTTGCTGTCTTTGGCGTTGGCTTTGTGATGCGCCCCCTGGGCAGCATGGTCCTGGGTGCCTATGCCGACCGTGCCGGACGCAAGGCGGCCATGCTGCTGACCATTCTGCTCATGGGATTGGGCAGCCTGTTTATCGCCTTGACGCCTACCCATGCCCAGATCGGGATCTTCGCACCCCTGCTTCTAGTGGTGGGGCGTCTGTTACAAGGCTTCTCAGCCGGTGGCGAGATTGGGGCAGCCACCGCGTTACTATTGGAATCAGCCAGCCGGAGTCGGCGCGGCTTTTATGTCAGTTGGCAGGTCATCAGCCAGGGCGGCAGCTCCCTATTGGGCGCCATGCTGGCTGCGATCCTGCACGGCTCGCTCAGCGAAGAGGCGCTGCATAGCTGGGGTTGGCGCGTACCCTTTCTGATCGGTCTACTGATTATTCCGGTTGGCCTCTACATCCGAGCCCACGTTGATGAAACCTACCAGCCACAAAGCGCTGACAAGCCAGAAGCCGCCCCGGTCATGGCTTTTCTGCGTAGCCATACCCGAGGGTTCCTGCTGGGTCTTTTGATCATCATGTCAGCCACGCTGATGACCTACATCATCCTGTTCTACATGCCGACGTACACCACCCGGGTCTCGCACCTTTCAGCCACAACGGCCTATTGGATGGGTACCGCCAGCAGTGCTGTCCTGATGATATCCGCCTTGTTCGCAGGGCTGGCGGCCGACCGCTTCGGCCACCACAAACGTCTGGCCGCTGTCGCCCTGGTGGTTGCCATTCTGGCTATCTACCCTGCCTTTGCCTGGTTGGACTCACCCGATACACAGGGGCTGGCTCTGCTGTGCCGCCTGACCGTCGTTGCCGCTCTTGGCATGAACATGACGGCCGGTCTACTGCTTATCAGCGAGTCCCTGCCCCGCTCGGTCCGGGCGACCGGTCTTGCCATGACCTATGCCATCGGCGTCACCCTGTTCGGTGGCACGGCACAGTTCATCGTGACCTGGCTGCTGCAAGTCACACAAGCTCCACTGGCACCTGCCTGGTACCTGATCAGCATGCTATGCATCGGTTTGGCTGGCCTACTGGCCTTCCAGGAGCGCCACCTCGACTGATCTCGCCACGCGCAAATAAGAGGAATCCAAATGCCTATCGATACACTTCTTCGTGACGACGCTGCCTTGAGAATCGAAGACTTTCTACCCGACATGGTCAACCTCCGGCGGGATATCCACCAGCATCCTGAACTGGGCTATGAGGAGCATCGCACCAGCGACCTGGTAGCCGCCTCGCTAAGCGCCTGGGGGTATGAAGTTCATCGGGGGCTGGGCGGCACGGGCGTGGTCGGCACGCTCAAAGTCGGCTCGGGCAGCAAGCGACTTGGCATCCGCGCGGACATGGACGCCCTGCCCATTGTAGAGGCCACCGGTCTGCCCTATGCCAGTGCCAATGCCGGCCGGATGCACGCCTGCGGGCATGACGGTCACACCACAACCCTGCTGACAGCGGCCCGCTATCTGGCTGAGACACGTGCTTTTGACGGCACCCTTCATTTGATTTTTCAACCGGCCGAGGAAGGACTTGGCGGCGCATTGCGGATGATCGAAGACGGCTTATTCGACCTCTTTCCCTGCGATGCCATGTTTGGCTTCCATAACATGCCGGGTGTACCGGCCGGCCACTTCTGCTTTGTAGAAGGACCGGCCATGGCCTCCGCCGATACTGCCGACCTGCGTATTGTCGGCCAGGGTGGTCATGGCGCCGTACCGCACAAGGCCGTCGACCCTGTTGTCGCCAGTGCGTCGACAATCATGGCGTTGCAAAGCATCGTGTCGCGCAATATCGATCCGCTGGAAACAGCAGTCATCAGCATAGGAAGTATTCATGGCGGCCATGCCAATAACGTCATTCCCGATGCGGTAGACATGAAGCTGACGATTCGCGCCTTCAGCAACAGCGTGCGCGATCAGCTGGAGCAGCGTATCCGCGCGGTTACCCAGGCCCAGGCGGAAAGCTTTGGCGCGACTGCCCAGCTGGATTACCGTCGCGGCTATCCGGTACTGGTCAACCATACCCAGGAAACTGCGTTTGCACGGTCAGTGGCAGAAGAGTGTTTTGGCAGCCAGTCTATTGTGCCGAATTTTGCGCCTATCAGCGCCAGCGAGGATTTCGCCTATATGCTTGAGCGGTGTCCGGGGTGTTATCTGTTCATTGGCAATGGCAACAGCGCCAGCCTGCACAACCCCGCCTACGACTTCAATGACGCCCTGCTGCCCATTGGGGCACGCTACTGGGCCAAGCTTGCCGAACGCTACCTCGTCTGAGGCAGCGTTCGAGTACGCGAAGGATCAGGCCGCAACCGGTACGACACGGCGCTCCTGGCTAAGCAGCCAGGCGCCCACCAGCATGCCCAGAATGGCTAGGCCGACCACGTAATAGGCCGGCCCCAAAGGGTGCTGCTTGAGCATCAGCGTCACGATCATCGGCGTCAGGCCGCCAAAGATGGCATAGGCCAGGTTATAGGAGAACGACAGGCCCGAGAAACGTACCTCGGCCGGGAACGCCAGTACCATGACACGCGGCACGCTCCCGATCACCCCAACTGACAAGCCTGCCAGCGCATACAGCGGGAACAGCCATTCCGGATGCGTCTTGAGGCTGGCGTACATCGTCCAGGATATGATTCCCAGGAGCGCACCGCCGATCAAAAAGATCCGTCCGCTGCCAAAGCGGTCGGACAGCGAGCCCGATATGATGCAACCCACGGTCAGGAACACGATTGCCAGGCTATTGGCTCTGAGCGCTACCGCGGCAGAGAAGCCATATTGAGTCTGCAACAGCGTGGGCGTCATGAGAATAACGACCACGATACCGGCGGTCAGCATCCAGGTCAGCAGCATGGATACGACAACGGCTCCCCGGTGATCACGCAGGACCGCCTTGAGCGGCACTTCACTGGCCAGCGACTTGCGTAGCTGAAGCTCGGCGAAGACCGGGGTCTCATGCAGCCAACGGCGTAAATACACCGAGAATAATCCGAATACGCCACCGATCAAGAAAGGAAAACGCCACGCATAATCGTGCACTTCAACGGGCGTAAACACGGTATTGATCAGGGTTGCCATCAGCGAGCCGAGCAGGATGCCAAAGGTCAACCCGGCCGTCAGCGTACCGCAGGCATAGCCTACGTGGCGGTTCGGGACATGTTCGGCCACAAACACCCACGCACCCGGCACCTCACCGCCAATGGCAGCCCCCTGGATGATGCGCAACAGCAACAGTAGCAGCGGTGCAGCAATGCCGATCTGGGCGTATGTTGGCATCAGGCCCATACCCAGCGTGGGCAGTGCCATCATGAAGATGCTGAGCGTAAACATCTTCTTGCGTCCTAAGAGATCGCCAAAGTGGGCCATGATCACGCCCCCCAGCGGACGTGCCAGATAGCCCGCGGCAAAGATGCCGAAGGTCTGGATCTGGCGCAGCCACTCGGGCATCTCGGCAGGAAAGAACAACTTGCTTACGACGGCGGCGAAAAACACGAAGATCACGAAGTCGTAAAATTCGAGCGCGCCACCCAAGGCGGACAGGGAAAGGGTCTTATAGTCACTGCGCCCTAACGGGCGTGATTCGGGCAAGGCGGAATGGGATTGCGGTCTCATGGCTCAAGTCTCGTTAGAATTATATGCACACGTTCGCGCTAGACCGTGGAACCTGGACAAGCAGGGTTTTCCCGCACACAGGTTCGAGCTACACCGGTGAACGTCTCCCCTAGTTAAGCAGGGAGGCCGTAAATCCGCACGGGGCGGAGACGAGACATTAATACAAGAGCGAGAACCAGGGAAATGAAAAGCCGTGTGAGCACTGGGCCGTGATACGTTCGCTCCGTCATCTTGTGGACAACATTGCGAACCTGGCCCGAACCGGTTGAACGCAAACCATCACCTGTGTAGCCATGACACGGCCCGGTCGGGTCTGTCATGTGCAAACCTGCACGATATCAAATTCAAATACCGACGCCCAAGCCGTTCGGCGAATTTATTTAAACTGTCAACACCCTGTCGTACCTGACCGGCACAGTCTATATACTGCCCAGGATCAGACGACATTCGACACGCCCGGTCAGGTTGGCCATATTCTTGCTTTAAAAGGTCTCCCAGCCATCAAAATTGAAAAGGGCTCCAGGGGCGCCCCGCGCATGATTGAAGAACTCGAACAAGAAGATCCAATACCTCAAGGCGATCTGGCTATGCAGATCACCGCACTCCCACGCGAAACGAACGGGTTTGGCGATATCTATGGCGGCTGGCTCGTCGCCCAGATGGACCTGGCCGGCACGTCCATGGCCAGTCGAATCGCTCAGGGTCGCGTCGCCACGGTTGCCATCGACCGCATGGCATTTCTCGTCCCGGTTCCGGTGGGTGCACAGCTTTCCTTCTATACCCAGGCGCTGGAAGTCGGCCGCAGTTCGATTCGCATGATGGTTGAGGTCTGGAGCGATGACCCTCTCTCCAACGAATGGAGCAAGGTGACCGAAGCCGCTTTCGTTTTTGTCGCCATCGACGGCAGTGGCCGTACCCGCTCCGTTCCTCGCCGCTAGATTCTGCGAAAAAAAAGGTCAGCCAAGGGTGTTTTCGTTAAGCGCCCGATGCAAAGCACGTCACGCTTGGTAGCAAATTGCCTACTCTAGACGCAACGGTTGCTACAGGTAACCGTTCGTCTCGGTAATAAATACCGCTGGGTCATCAATTCTTCTAAATGTTCAAACGGTCACATTTGCCGTATGACACTGAGCCAACACTGGCACCGCAGAAAGGACTAAACATACGCAAGGCTGCTATAGGTTCAGATAAAAACTTGCTTACAGGACTAATACCTGTAGATGTAACCTTTACTTTAGAAACAGACACTGGCCGTTATTGCAAGATCAAAGAATTTATTTCTGGTCAAAACATCCTCCCCCTTAAAGAAGATTGCATAAAAAATATTAGCGGCTATGTATATAAAGAATGTCTACAGGCCAGTAGAACCCCACCTACGCTAAACGATATTCATGTTCTGGATTCGCCCTACCCTATAAGGGCCGGAGAAATCATAGGGCACCTAGGTATCTATCAAAACCACGACGATATTGCCGCTGAACCCATGCTCCATTTGGAAGTGTTTAGCTGCGAAGACGTCCCTGCGTTCATAGAAAAAACCAAAGCTGCAGCAGCGAGCCTTCCTGATGAAAAAAAGAATTTACTTAAGATCCATAATAGGGCTAGTAAATTAATAAGTCATCGCTCTGATATTAGCGCCTCTAATCCCCCCAAGCTTTCGGATGCAGGGACCGTGATTGGAGTAGACATGATCTTTAATCTTGAGGTACTCAATAACTATCCTCAAGATCGAAAGATCACAGTAACCGAAACATCGCAG
Organism: Pseudomonas sp. MAG002Y; assembly: GCF_019400845.1. Taxonomy (NCBI): domain Bacteria; kingdom Pseudomonadati; phylum Pseudomonadota; class Gammaproteobacteria; order Pseudomonadales; family Pseudomonadaceae; genus Pseudomonas; species Pseudomonas sp. MAG002Y. The sequence continues at coordinate 48,707 of NZ_WOEJ01000003.1, forward strand.
GGTAATAAAACTAGAACTTGGTGGCGTCTAGATAATATCTTAGCGGACCAGCAGGGAAACAAAATTAGTGGATGGCTTACAGAACAGTCCGAATTTACTACGCGTCATAGTCCTTGGGAATGGGAAGGATTTGATTTCATTAGCGAGACGCCGTGCAACCTGGATCATCTAGCCTGCCACTTTGACAGCTCGGGCCAGCTAGATGAAAGCGAGCGGGCAGACTACGCAGCACGTGTCGATCTTTCGGATAATGGCCCAATCAAAAAGCGCCTATACGATATTATAGACACTAACAATGACAAAAAACTCTCTCCTGAAGAGATCAAGGCTGCTTTAGCTCTCCCTTGGAGTGCTCAGTCAATCTATAAAATAATAGCTTGCTATGAAAGCGAGTGGTTTTGGAACAGCGTTAAATGGAATGATTTAGATACTTTAATGAGTTTCTCTGAAGAAGCCAAACAAAACTGGGAAACAGAAAAAGATAGAATCAAGGTCTTAAGCTGGTGGAAAAATATTATTTCTACTGAAGATGGTACAGAGCAAAAAAAGGTATGGCATATAAATGCAACTGCACTGATAGAACAACACTATACTCCTAATAAGGATTTAATAACCTTTGAACAAATGTTAAAGATTTTCCCACAGTCTAACGAAGCGACCAGAGAAGAAGTAAGAAAGCTTTTTAATTTCTATGCGCGGCGTTTTGAAATAAACAATCGAGAGCGAATTTCACAGTTTTTTGCTCAAGTTAAAACTGAAGTTGGTTCTGAACTAAAAGGAAAAGAGGAAAGTCTTTGGTTTTCAGTTGAGAGCCTTAAAGATACATACAAAAGATACTTTAATACATATCCAGAGGAAGCTGAAAGCTTAGGTTATAAAAGAATTGAAATTCGAGATTTTAATAAGTTACCTGCATCTGAACACGCACGCTACACTGTCCGAAAACAATATGCTTATTCTCAACTACCAAAACCAGACGAAATAGCGAAAAGGGTATAATGTTGCAATAACTCTGTAGGAGATTTTGCTCTTCATCCCGGCGGATGCGATGATGGCTTAAAATATAAAGGAAAAGGCTTTATACAATTAACTTGGAAAATTAACTATAGAAAAGTTAATGATATCCTCAAACAAAAAGTTCCAGAAGAAACTTTTGATATAGTGCAGAATCCTGATCAAGTGTTAGAAACGAAAATGGGAATTTTGTCAGCAATGGGTTTTTGGGAGGTTAATAAATTAAATGAAAAAGTAGCAGCAAATATAGAGAGCACTAATGAAATAACAAAAGTGGTCAACCTAAACACAAAAAGCTATAAAGAGCGAAGAGAAAATTTTGAATCAATATATGAGATACTTAAATAATGATTAATAAAAAACACTTAGTTCTTATTGCTTTCTTATCCTCTTACTCTGCAGCAGAAAATAAACATGCAGCGGAAAGCATTATTATCGATATCGACGGAAACGGAAAAAACGAAAGCGTAGAATTAGAGCTCACCAGAAACAAAGAGTTCCCTTATAAATTAATCATATCGGAAGATGGAAAAATTATTAGCTATGCAGAAAAAGCCTTTCCCAACATAAAAAACAATTACTCACCAAACAGTTATGATGGATTTATTTTTGATAAAATCACAACTGAAAAGGATATAATAAAAAATATAGACTCTCAAAAAGAATCTCATCGATTGATTTTGAAAGGCGAACAACCAACATCTTACCTCACTCTAATAACACGAGAAGAAGATAATGCCAATTATAATTTTAACATATACTTCTCTTACAATAAATCCGAAAACAAAATATTAGCCACCAGATTGCTTTTAAACATAAACAACAGCTCATGCGATAGATCCTTAATAAGCACTTACGACCTGTACAATAAAAGTATAATAGGGCAAGAATTAAATAAATTTAACGGAATGGATGCTTTTCATGAATTAAAGAAAAATTACATTATAAGCACAAACAGCTCTAACTCAAAAAAACTCATTAACGAAGATGTATTGCATTATTTCAAAGCTGCGCTCTCCGCCTATAAACTAAGCAAAGAAGATATTTTTAAAGAACGCATATCCCTACTGCTAGACTACAATGAAGATGAAACCAATTGCAATCCGGAAAGTTATATTTTGGAAAAATTATACTTTCCTGAAAGAGTTCAATTATCCAATGATATAGGTTTTTTACTAGAGGAAGCAGGCTATCTAAAAGAAGCAAAAATACTTTTAGAAAAAATAGTAGATGAACACCCTAATAGAACTGTTGCCTATTTGAACTTAGCTGACTGCGACTGGTTATTGAAAAATAAAGATAGTGCCATATCAAGCTACCAAAAATATTCTTCGCTAATGAAAAAGGAAGGAAAAGAAAACAAAATACCATCAAGAGTCCTAGACAGAATTACAAATATCAATTAAACCTCCATCAACTCCAATCGCTTTTTTAAAAGCCCCGGAAACTTATCAAACCATGCCTGATTCAAGGGCGAGGGATGTGGGAGTGGGTATAGCGTAAACACGTGCCCTTTCTCCTCCTCTGCTGTCAGCGTGACCTCGGTATGGCTTGTAAAGCGATCCTCGCTTTTCCAGAAGGCCTCTAGGCGTTGTTTCTCTTCTTTGGGTTGATCGATGGCAAACCAGAGAAAGGCCTCGCGGCCGAAAGTGATGATGGTGCGGCCATGCCACTGCTCGATTAATAACTGTCGCATGAGTGGATGAAAGCGTTTCTTGATCTTTTCGGACCAGGCTTTATTGCCGATGGGCTTATACGGCACGGTGTTGGCCCAGAAAAATTTCTGGCTTAAAGAGCGACCTGCATCGAAGTCCGGCATGGGTTTACCGTGCAAATGCTCATAAATAACCCTGCGAGCGATCTGTCCGCCAGCACCGATAAAGGGCTCACCGTATTTAACTTCGTCCCGCCCCGGATCCCGACCAAAGAAACCAACAGGCGCATCCTTATGGCCCAAGCCAATAATGGGTTCTAGCGGATCCTTTTGGTACTTCTCATAGACCTCTGTATCAATACCTTCAATGGTGCTAGCGATCTCATGAAAGGCTTGCTGCATCTTCGGGTCGAGGGGCATAGGATTTCCTTCGTAATCAGCTTCTTGTTTATGTGACCGATCAGAAAGGCAAAGAATTCATGGATTCGGGTAGCGCTCCGCCTCATACCCATTTTCTCAATCGCATCGATAGCGGCTCCACGCCGACCAATTGCCGTTCCGTTACGGTGCAATGGGGTAAACTCCCCCGCCTCACATCTATAGGGATAGCCATACATGTTGATCAAGGCGCTGCGAATTGGCCTGGGCCAAACCATTGTTGGGCTGGATCTGCTGACACGCCCGCGTAAGCTCAAGCGAAGCGCCGAGGCGCAGAAGCAGGTAGAAGAGCAAACAGCCGGGCTTGCACTGTATCAGTTTCAGGCATGTCCATTCTGCGTAAAGACGCGCCGAGCCATGCACAAGCTGAACCTGCCTATCACCATCCGCGACGTGAAGAAAGATCCTGAACATCGTGAAGCCTTGCTGGCAGGTGGCGGACGTATCAAGGTGCCTTGCCTTCGGATCGAAGAAGAAGGCCGTACCGCCTGGATGTATGAGTCCAACGATATCATTGCGTATCTGAACAAACGTTTCGCGCCCGCGAGCCGCTAAATGAAAAAGCCCGATCATGTCGGGCTTTTTTATAGCTTTATCGCTTGCACTGATTACAGATCGGCTTCTTCTACTTTACGGACTTTAGTAGCGTCGATGGCATATGAGGCTTCGGCCAGATCGTTATCCACCTTCTCGATCTTCATCGCCCCTATAACCCAATAAGGCTCGTAGATATCCGGTAAGGGAACGCCCTTTGGAAAGCGCACCAGTACGATCTGGTTAGGCGGTGGCGGTGGCACATGGATGCAGGCACCTGGATAGGGCACCAGGAAAAATTCAGTGAAATTGCCTTTGCTGTTGCTTTCCAGCGGAACCGGATAACCGCCCAGGCGAATTGTCTTCCCATTCATGGCAGCCACTGTGCGCGTAGAGTGCATGACGGCCGGCAGGTTGCTATCTTTTTGCTTGAGTCCGCCCTTGCTCTCAAAACCGCCTGGTAATTCGGGCGTGTCATGGGTGATCTCGGGCATGTCTTCCAGTGCCTTGCGATCCGATTCTGGCATGAGGGCCAGCCAATCGGTCTCAGGCGGCTCGCCTTCTCGGGCTACGGCAGTTGTAATCTGGGAAAAAAGAAGCAGTACGGCGAGGATGAGATAGCGCATGGTAGAAGTGTCGGACAGTTGGGTTGCACTAGTGTGAAGCTTCTTGGCGTTGAACCCAACTGCCCGGACGGGAAATCAGCGACGCTTAGTCACCATACCCCAGATAAACAGGACGATGACGGCACCGACGACTGCTCCAATGAAACCGGCGCCCTCGCCTGCACGGTAGATACCGATAGCCTGACCACCATAGGTGGCAACCAGCGAGCCGACGATACCCAGGATGATCGTCATGATCCAACCCATGCTGTCGTCGCCAGGCTTGAGGAAACGTGCGATCAAGCCAACGATGAGGCCGATGATGATGGTTCCAATAATGCCCATGAATCTTTCCCCTTCTGTGGTTTGCTCGATACGGCATGTGCCGCTTGCTTAATCCGACAGCAAGAAAAACGCAGGGGTTCAGCGAATTTTTTATGAAGCGAAGCGGAACTCGGACCCTTTTGAAGAAAGGGTCCGTTTCGGTCACGCTTTAATCAGGGTTTCGACGTCAGCAATACGTGCCCTCAATGTGGCCGCATCGCTGCAGCGCAATGTGGCGTGCCCAACCTTGCGGCCCGCCTTGAACGCCTTGCCATAGTGATGCAGATGGCAATCATCGATCTGCAGAACCTGCTCCACGGCCGGGACCTTGCCGATGAAGTTGAGCATGGCGCTCTCACCAACCTTCGCGGTTGAACCCAGCGGCAGACCTGCTACAGCGCGCAAATGGTTCTCGAATTGGCTGCTCTCGCTACCCTCGATGGTCCAATGACCAGAGTTATGCACACGGGGAGCAATCTCATTGGCCTTCAGCCCACCATCGACCTCAAAGAACTCGAACGCCAGCACGCCGACATAATCGAGCTTGTCGAGTACACGGCCTACATAGTCCTCCGCCAGCGCCTGCAAGGGATGGTCTGTACTGGCAATAGACAGCCGCAGGATTCCGCTTTCGTGGGTGTTGTGTACCAGTGGATAGAAACGCGTCTCGCCGTTACGAGCACGTACGGCAATCAATGACACCTCGCCAGTAAACGGCACAAAGCCTTCAAGAATGCACGGTACACTACCCAGCTCGGCAAAGGCGCCTTCGACATCCGCCTGGCTGCGCAGGACCTTCTGACCCTTGCCGTCATACCCTAGGGTACGTGTCTTCATCACAGCCGGCAGACCGATGCGTGCCGCGGCAGCGTCAAGGTCAGCCTGGGATTGGATGTCGGCAAACTCAGGCGTCGGGATGCCCAGATCCTTGAACATGGTTTTTTCGAACCAGCGATCACGGGCGATACGCAAGGCTTGCGCCGAGGGAAAAACCGGAACGAATTGGGATAGGAACGCAACGGTTTCAGCGGGCACACTCTCGAATTCGAATGTGACCAGATCGACCTCATCCGCCAGCTGACGCAGGTGGTCTTGGTCGCTGTAGTCGGCTCGAATGTGCTCGCCCAATGCGGCAGCGCAGGCATCCGGAGCAGGGTCCAGAAACGCAAAATCCATACCCAGCGGAGTACCCGCCAGCGCCAGCATGCGGCCCAGTTGGCCACCACCGATGACTCCGATTTTCATCAGGCTTCCCTCGGATCCGGATTGTCCAGAACGGTACGCGTCTGCTCCTCACGGAAGCGATTCAGCGCCTCGTGATACTCGGGATACTTGCCGCCCAGAATACTGGCCGACAACAGCGCCGCGTTGATCGCGCCCGCCTTGCCGATGGCCAGGGTGGCGACAGGAACGCCCGCGGGCATCTGTACGATCGACAGGAGTGAGTCGACGCCTGACAGCATGGAAGACTGCACCGGCACGCCCAGTACAGGCAAATGCGTCTTGGCTGCACACATACCTGGCAGGTGTGCTGCACCGCCTGCGCCTGCAATGATGACCTCGATGCCGCGCCCCGCCGCTTCTTCAGCGTACTGGAACAGCAGGTCGGGAGTCCGGTGGGCAGAGACCACCTTCACTTCAAAGGGAATGCCCAGCTTTTCCAGCATGTCGGCGGTGTGGCTCAAGGTAGACCAGTCGGACTTGGAGCCCATGATCACGCCTACGAGTGCGCTCATCGTCGTGCCTCTTGTCAGGCGCCCGCAGGCGCATCAGAAACCAACAAGCCACGTCGGAGGACCGCACGTGGCTTGTATATGCAGACCGGTATGTAGACCGGCCTCAAGGGCCACTGAGTATACCGTAAAGCCAGACCGGACAAAGAGGTTGAACGACCTTTTATAGCGACGGGTTATTTCATGTCTGGCTGCCTGTCCAGAGGCACTTCACGCAGTTGCCCCGGCGCCTGCTTCGAGCTTGCGCCATAACAGCCTCACCGCTGCCTTGCGCACGAGCGAGCAGCGATACAGGCGAATCTCCAATGGAATCTGCCATTGCTCACCGCCACAGGGTACCAGCTCTCCCCGGGCAAGCTCGGCGGTCACACTCAGATGCGGAACCCAGGCAATACCCAGCCCCTGCAAGGCCATGCTCTTAAGGCTATCGGCCATGGCCGTCTCGTAGACAGTGGTATAGCGCAGCTTGCGCTGACGTAGCAGCAAATTGACCGAGCGCCCGAGAAAGGCCCCGGCACTATAGGCAAGCAAGGGAAAGTTCTGCCCACTCTCCAGGTCGTACAACGGCGAGCCGTCTTCCCTGGCTGCGCAAACGGGTAGCATTGAGGTCAGCGCCAGATGAATGGAGGGAAAGATCTCCGGATCCATCTGCAAGGCGGCGTCGGGATCATAAAACGCCATCATGAGATCGCAGCCGCCTTCCCTCAAGGCATGAACCGCTTCGCCGACGTTGGTGGCAATCAGACGACTCGCAATGTTGAGCCCTTCGCTTCGCAGACGAGCAATCCATCCCGGAAAGAACCCCAGCGCCAGGGAGTGTGCCGCCGCAAATTGCAGCACCTCGCCCTGCCCGCCTTCCAAGTGATGAAGGTGGCGGATCACTTCGCCAAGCTGCTCCACCACACTGCGCGCGGTGACCAGAAAGAGCTGTCCGGACTCGGTCAGCGATACTGGTGTACGCGATCGGTCAATCAGGGTCAGCCCCAGGCTTTGCTCCAGGCTGCGAATACGTCGGCTGAACGCAGGTTGAGTCACGAAGCGGCGCTCGGCCGCCTGGGAAAAACTATGGGTGGCAGCCAGGGCAATAAAGTCTTCAAGCCATTTCAGTTCAAGGTTCATGGTCATACTCAAGGGGATGGATACGCCTGCCGATCCTGACGCGTCACATCACATCATATGCAATTTCGGCATAGGGTGCGCCGATACAGCATTGGTCAGCGTCTGGCTGGAAGCCTTATTGTATAACGCATCAGGCTTTTGCCACCCACCGGGAAGTGATCCCCTATCATGTCCGAATCTGCATTATCTCGCCTCGAAAAAGATCTGCTTGGTACCCTCGAAGTCCCCGCTGAAGCCTATTACGGCATTCAGACGCTGCGTGCGGTCAACAACTTCCGCCTCTCCGGCGTTACGCTGTCTCACTACCCCAAGCTGGTCGTTGCGCTGGCGATGGTGAAGCAGGCCGCTGCCGAGGCGAACTATCGCCTGGGCTATCTGCCGGGAGACAAGTACGAAGCCATCGTGATGGCCTGTACCAAGATCGTCAACGGTGAATACCACGACCAGTTCGTGGTGGACATGATTCAGGGTGGCGCGGGTACGTCCACCAATATGAACGCCAACGAGGTTATCGCCAACGTGGCGCTGGAAGTCCTCGGTCATGGCAAGGGTGAGTACAAATACCTGCACCCGAATAATGATGTAAACATGGCGCAGTCCACTAACGATGCCTACCCAACAGCGATCCGCCTGGGTTTGCTGCTGGGCCATGACACCCTGCTTTCCAGCCTGGAGAGCCTGATCGAGTCGCTGTCAGGCAAGGCGGTGGAATTCGCCAATGTTCTGAAGATGGGTCGTACCCAGCTTCAGGACGCTGTACCGATGACCCTCGGCCAGGAGTTCCGTGCCTTCGCTACTACGCTGGGCGAGGATTTGGGCAAATTGAAAACCATTGCGCCGGACCTGCTGACCGAAGTGAACCTGGGTGGTACGGCTATCGGTACCGGCATTAATGCGGACCCTGGCTATCAAACCTTGGCCGTGCGCAGCCTGGCTGAAATCAGTGGCCAACCGCTCAAGCCTGCCGCCGATCTGATCGAGGCCACCTCTGACATGGGTGCCTTCGTACTGTTCTCCGGCATGCTCAAGCGCCTGGCGGTCAAGCTGTCCAAGATCTGCAACGACTTGCGCCTGCTCTCCAGCGGCCCGCGTACCGGCATCAATGAGATCAATCTGCCAGCCCGTCAGCCAGGCAGTTCGATCATGCCGGGTAAAGTGAATCCCGTTATTCCAGAAGCCGTTAATCAGGTCGCCTTCGAGGTGATCGGCAATGATCTGGCGCTGACCCTGGCAGCTGAAGGCGGACAGCTTCAGCTTAACGTGATGGAGCCCTTGATCGCCTATAAGATCTTTGACTCGATCCGCCTGCTCAAGCGTGCCATGGACATGCTGCGCGAGCACTGCATCGATGGCATCACGGCTAACGTCGACCGCTGCCGCGAGCTGGTGGAGCATTCCATTGGCCTGGTCACGGCGCTCAACCCGTACATCGGCTACGAGAACTCGACCCGTATTGCGCGTATGGCGCTGGAAACCGGCCGTGGTGTGCTGGAGCTGGTCCGAGAAGAAAACCTGCTCGACGAGATGACCCTGGCTGACATTCTGCGCCCGGAAAATATGATCGCTCCGCGCCTGGCGCCGAAAAAACTCAACGCTTAACCGGCGCTCCTCACACCCCCTCGTGAGGAGCTTTGAGCGGGTGCCCTCGGGTGCCCGCTTTTTTTTGAAGCTCTCTAAATCAGGCTTATCAGCCACATACGTTATCAAAGGCAGGTGTTTTTACCGCTTGCCCGTTGCAACAAGCAGCACTGTTTCAATAGATCCTTTGAGGCAGTTAGATTTGATCTCTTCTGCTCTCTTCTGGATGATACGCGCGCTAACCTTGCCGCCTGCCGTGTTTCCGGCTCGCACACCTTGCGATTTAGGGGTTCTGTCATACCCTTGGGTTGGCACTGAAGGCAGCGGATATCCCATTGATGGCTTACCGCTCGCCCACATAATGCCTTGGCCAGGAATTATCCGGAGCCCAGGTGCTTCCATTACTACAATTAGGCGAAAGCACTCATGCTTGATCTCCTGAATGACTTCCTTTGGGGCAAACTGCTCATTGTCGGCCTGATTGGTCTGGGTATTGTCTTTACCTTGTTTTCGGGCTTTGTGCAGTTCCGCTATTTAGGCAGCATGTTCGGCATCCTTGGTGAAGCCTTTCAACGAAAACCCGGCCAGCTGAGTTCCTTCCAAGCGTTGATGCTTAGCGTGGCGGGCCGTGTAGGTGCCGGTAACATTGCAGGGGTTGCAGTTGCCGTTACGCTGGGTGGTCCAGGGGCGGTCTTCTGGATGTGGGTAGTAGCCCTGCTGGGTATGGCCACAAGCTATTTCGAATGTGCGTTGGCCCAGCTATACAAGCGTAGCGATGGCAACGGCCTGTACCGGGGCGGTCCCGCCTTCTACATCCTGCATGGTTTGAAACAGCGCTGGCTAGGTGTCCTGTTCTCGATCCTGCTGCTGGTAACGTTTGGTCTGGGCTTCAGCGCACTGCAGTCCTACACGATCGCCTCCTCGCTCTCCGACTCGCTGGGCCTGCCTACGCTGGTTACCGGACTGGTCTTCACGGCAGTAATAACCCTGATCATCTTTGGTGGCGTGGTACGGATCGCCAAGGTAGCCGACATTCTGGTACCGGTAATGGCGCTGTCTTACATAGCCATTGCGCTGGGTGTAATCGTTCTGCACATTGATCGTGTTCCCGAGGCGTTGACCCTGATCGTACGCAGTGCCTTTGGCCTTGAACCTGCGTTTGCCGGTGGCCTGGGTGCAGCGCTGATGATGGGCGTCAAGCGTGGCCTGTTCTCCAACGAGGCGGGTCTGGGTAGTGCTCCAAACGTGGCCGCCGTAGCGGAAGTTTCCCACCCGGCAGCCCAGGGCGTTGTGCAGTCCTTCAGCGTATTCATTGATACCCTGATCATCTGTACCTCCACCGCACTCATCATCCTGCTGTCTGGCGTCTATGAGCCGGGCGCCGATATCCCCGGTGTTGTTCTGACCCAGACGGCACTGGCCGCGACGGTTGGCGAGTGGGGCCGTATCTTCATCAGTATCGCCCTGCTGCTGTTCGCCTTCACAACGATCATCTACAACTATTATCTGGGTGAGAATGCCTTGAGCTTCTTCACCAAGAGCCGCGTGGCGCTGATGATCTATCGGGTTCTGGTGGTGGCGCTGGTGATCTGGGGCTCACAACAAGACCTGACCACCGTGTTCGGCTTTGCCGACCTCACCATGGGCTTGTTGGCAGTGGTCAACCTGATCTCCCTGGCATTCCTGTTCAAGGTGGGTCTGCGCATCATGCGTGACTATGACCGTCAGATCCGGGCAGGAAACAAGGTTCCAACATTCGACCCCAAAGGCTTTGCCGATCTGGATCTTGATCCGGCGGTCTGGAAAGCCTCTGCCTCTGCCTCGGCCAAGGACATGACAAAGCCATGATTCAAACCGGTCACTCACAACGCCTGATGGTGCTTTATACCGGCGGCACCATCGGTATGCAGGCCACCGAAAACGGTTTGGCGCCGGCCTCAGGCTTTGAGGCACGCATGCGTGCCTTTCTGGCCCAGGCGCCTGAGCGGGCGTTACCGGAGTGGCAATTCCGGGAGGTGCTGCCTCTGATGGACAGCGCCAACATGACGCCAACCTACTGGCTGACGCTCAGTGCAGCTATAGTCGAGGCAGCCGAACAGGGCTACACCGGCGTATTGGTGCTGCATGGAACCGATACGCTGGCCTACACCGCGGCGGCAATGAGTTTTCACCTGCTGGGGCTCGATATTCCTGTTGTACTGACAGGCTCGATGCTTCCGGCCGGCGTACCGGACAGCGACGCCTGGGAAAACCTGGACGGTGCCTTGCAGACGCTTGCAGACGGTGCCCCCCAGGGCGTGCACGTTTACTTTCACGGCGAGCTGTTACATGCGGCCCGCTGCAGCAAGATTCGCAGCTTTGGCCGTCATCCATTCAAGACACTCGCGCGCCAGCGACTGGCCCAACCACGTCAGGCTGTACCAGTCGAGCTAAAGGCAGGCCAAGCCAGACAGGTTGCCCAAGTAGCGGTTCTACCGCTGTTTCCGGGAATCTCGGCTCAGCACGTATCTGCCCTTGTAGGTACCGGCGTGCAGGGCCTGGTGCTCGAATGCTATGGCAGCGGAACAGGTCCCAGCGACAATGATGCTTTCCTGACCAGCCTGAGCGAAGCGTCTGCCAAGGGCGTTGTACTGCTTGCCGTCACGCAGTGCCACGAAGGGGGCGTCGAACTCGATGTCTACGAGGCAGGCAGCAGGCTGCGTGCCTGCGGCGTTGTGTCGGGTGGCGGCATGACACGCGAGGCGGCTGTCGCCAAACTGCAGGTGCTGATTGGCTCGGGCTTAGCGCCTGAGCAGGTCAACCACTGGCTGCAGCAGGATCTCTGCGGCGAGCTTGGCGAATAAGCCATACGAAAAAGGGCCCCGAAGGGCCCTTTTTTCACTTACCGCTTAGCAACCGGTCAGCTGAGTAGCAGGACGTTCACCCGGGAAGAACACCGGACGAATACGGACTCCTACGCTGTTGCCGATAAAGGCTGCGACCAGCCACAGCCAGCCATGCAGACTGCCGGAGGCGATACCACTAAAATACGCCCCGATGTTGCAACCGTAGGCCAGACGTGCGCCATAACCCAGGAGCAGGCCCCCTATCATGGCAGCTACCAGCGAGCGCGTCGGAATCTTCAGACTGGGCGCGAAGCGTCCAGCCAGACCCGCGGCAATCAGTGCCCCCAGAATGATGCCGAAATTCATCACACTGGTAACATCGAACCACACAGGCTGGCTTAGGGCCTTGGCGTTAGCCGGCAATTGCCAGAAGTCCCAGCTGGCAACATCGATACCTAGCAACTGAGCGCCTTTGGCACCCCAGACCGCAAAGGCTGACGTGATCCCCCACGGACGACCCGCCAGGGCTAGCGTACAGAAGTTCAAGATCGCCAAGGCAATGGCGCCCCAGACCAGCGGCCACGGCCCGCGCAGAAAACGCGCTGCGCCTTGATGCTCATTGGGTACCGTCGCTTCCAGACTGCCATAGCGACGGCGCTCCAGATGCACAGTCATCCAGGCAATAAAGGCAAACAGCGCCAAGCTGACTGCAATACCCGGCACAACGCCCAGGCTGGTCACCAGGGAGGTCTTGGGCAGTGAGGGCAATGCGAACCACCAGCCCAGATGATGCGTGGCGATAACGGAGCCAATCACGAAGAACAGCAGCGTTACCAGCATGCGTGCGTTACCACCCCCCACCGTAAACAAGGTACCGGAAGCACAACCGCCGCCTAACTGCATACCGATGCCAAAGATAAAGGCACCGATTACAACGGAGGTTCCTGCAGGCGATACCAAGCCGGTAACCGGCTGGCCAAACAGCGTACCGGCACCCAGAGCCGGGAAAAACAGCACAACGGCAATGGCCAGCATGAGCATCTGAGCACGCAGGCCCGCGCCACGCCGGTCACGAATGAACACCCGCCAGGCAGACGTGAATCCGAAAGCGGCATGATAAAGCGTCAGCCCCAGTGCACCGCCCAGAATGAACAGTAAGGCTTGCCGTCCGCTGACAGCCATATCCAAAAACACAGCCCCCAGAACCACCAGCCCCAGCGCCACTACTGGTGTGGTGATCTGGCGAGGCGCCGTGGACGTAATAGAAAGGCTCATTGAGAATCCTCGACATCATTAAGCCTGACTATTTTAGTCAAGAATTAGCGCGATACCAATATCTAAATGTCATATCCACCATTAAGACGGCTATTAGTCCGCTGGTCCGGTGAAGATTACAGGACGTGAACTATTTCGCTAAATTTGGTCTTTTGGTGATGGCAAAACGCTACATCCCTAAAAGGCCAGGTGCTGCTCATTCATGAGCTCTACCGTGAGCTTCGCACTTTCAAACAGGTTCCGGCATGACCTTATCCAGCGATCTTGGCAAGCAAATCGAGATTGATATTGCTTATCCGTCTCGCGTGCTGATGTTTAGCGCCATGGTCGAGAATCAATACCAAGACGATATCCACAGGCGACGCAAGCGACATATCTATCGGTCTCACGTAACGGCCTTCTTTGCCTACAACAGCTTTCTTTTCTGTGAATGGCTAATGTTGAAGGACATCTTCTTTCAAGCCGTTCTCTGGCACCTCTTCTGCGCCTCGCTGCCAACACTGGCCTGTCTTTTTACCCTGAAGAAAACGAATTCTTATCGTCTCAGGGAGGTCTGTGCCTGGCTGCCCTGCCTTGCAGGATTTATCGCCGCGGTAGCTATTATCCTGTCGTCCTCGTCACCGGACAGAGCCTTGTGTCTGTTTTCACTCCCTCTGATCCTGATCTATGCCAATAACACCACCGCATTGCCGTTCCGATACGCTTTGCCTTTTACGATACTGGTGCTTCCGGTCATCGTGGGCTGCGCCTTTACCGTGAACATGACCTTTCCCCAAGGGCTGTTTGCTACCTGCATTGCTCTGGTTACCGGTGCCTTTTCCCTGTTGGCTAATTTCTGGCTGGAGCGCTCGGAGCGGTATTCCTATCTTCTTAATCTCAGGGAAAAACTACGTGTTCAGAATCTTTCCAGCACGAACCGTACCCTGCAGACGCTTTCGGATACCGACTCGCTGACCGGTATCGCCAACCGTCGCTACTTCGTTACGCAACTGGATGATCTTTGGAACCGCTACGAAGCAGGCGGTGCGCCTTTTTCTCTTCTGATCCTGGACGTTGACCACTTCAAGCGCTTCAATGACCTGTATGGGCATCCGGCCGGTGATAACTGCCTGCAGTGCATTGTTTCTGCCTTGCGTGAGCAGCTGCGTGAAGTCGATCTGCTGGCCCGGTATGGAGGTGAGGAATTCGCCGTTCTCCTGCCTAACTGCACCCTGGAACAGGCCCATATCACGGCCGAGCGCCTGCGGGCCGCCATTGAAACACTGGGCATTCCTCATCAGGCCCGGGGCGATGAGCTACTCATCGTCTCCATCAGCATTGGCGCAGCGTGCAGCGATCAGGCAGCACCTCAGCCGGATAATCAGTCGCAACTGATCGAGTTCGCCGACCGCGCGCTTTACCGGGCCAAGCGACTGGGCCGCAATCAGATTGCATTGGCCAGCCGAGCGGACAGCCAACTGTTCGAGACTTCCGATGGCCTGCCCGAATTGAAGCCAGCCGACTTGCGTCGCGCTCTGGATGAGGGTCGGCTGTACATGCAGTACCACTCGATCCATGACTGCTCGAGCACTGAAGTCGTCGGCTATGAAGCCCTGCTCCGCTGGGATGACCCGGCCCGGGGTCTGATATCACCCAACTTTTTCATCCCTCTGGCCGAGCGAAGCGGATTCATCCTAGAGCTGGGCGAGTGGGCCCTGCGTACCGCCTGCCATCAGGCCGTTCAATGGCCAAAGGCCTATTCTCTTTCGGTAAATGTCTCGCCGCTGCAATTCGCCGATCCAAATTTCGCCGCGCGGGTAGCCGAGGTCTTGAGAGAAACCAAGCTGGCGCCTTCACGCCTGATCCTTGAGTTGACCGAAGGTGTTCCCTTGAACATCACCCCACAGGTGCGTGAGACGTTCGCCACCTTGCAAGCGTCCGGTATCCGCCTATCGCTGGATGACTACTGCACTGGACATTCCAATATCGCCTATCTGCTTGCGCTACCGTTCAATACCGTAAAGATCGACTCTTCCATTATCCAGGTGGAAGATGCCGATAAGCGCCGGGCCCTGCTCAAGTCTCTGGTCGACATGAGCAGCGCGTTTGGTGCCAGGATCATTGCCGAGGGTATCGAGACCCAGGAGCACCTGGATCTCTTGTGTGAGCTGGGGTGCGATCTGGCCCAGGGCTTTTTCCTGGCGGAGCCCCTCCTGCCGGAAGCTTTGGCACATCAACACACCCGTTGGACGGCAGAGCGGGCCGCTTTTTAAGCGCTACCAGCTCTACCGCTGGCTCAAGCCTCGATCTCGACCAGAACCTCGCCTGGATTGACGCGATCGCCTTTCGCCACGTGTACAGCCTTGACGGTTCCGTTGATAGAGGCCTGGATCTCGGTCTCCATTTTCATCGCTTCGGTGATGAGTACCGACTGACCCGCCTTGACCACATCACCTTCCTTGACCAATACATCGACGATATTACCCGGCATAGTCGTACTGACATCCCCTGGCGCGCTGGCCTGACGGCGCTTGCCATCACCGCCCGAAACGTAACTGTTAAGCGGCTCGAAGACCACCTCTTCCGGCATACCATCAATGGACAGATAAAAATGCCGCTTGCCCTCGCTCTTCAGGCCGATACCCGTGATATCCACCCGATAGCTTTCACCGTGTACATCAATCACGAACTCAGTCGGCACGCCTTCACGCGCCAGAGGCGTACCGCTTCCATCCGGGATGGGCAGCAGTTCTTCAGGCTGCAAGGTTCCGGCTGCACGCTCCTCCAGAAACTTGCGTCCGATATCCGGAAACATGGCAAACGTCAGGACATCTTCCTCGCACTGGGCAAGCTCTCCTGCCTCTCGGCGCAGGTTATCGAGTTCCGGCTTGAGCAAGTCGGCTGGACGTACCTCGATCACTTCTTCATTACCAATGGCTCGCTTGCGCAGCAGCTCGCAGACCTTGCCGGGTGCCTTGCCGTAACGGCCCTGCAGATACAGTTTCACTTCATTAGTGATGGTCTTGTAGCGCTCTCCCGCCAGAACATTGAAAAAGGCCTGGGTACCAACGATCTGCGATGTCGGCGTCACCAGCGGTGGATAACCCAGATCGGCGCGTACACGGGGAATTTCTGCCAGCACCTCGCCCATGCGATTGAGAGCACCCTGCTCGCGCAGCTGGTTGGCCAGGTTGGAAATCATCCCGCCCGGCACCTGATTGACCTGTACGCGCGTATCCACTCCCGTAAATTCGCTTTCGAACTGGTGATACTTCTTGCGAACGGCATGGAAGTACAGACCGATCTCCTGCAGCAGCTCAAGGTCCAGCCCCGTGTCATAGGGCGTTCCACGCAACGCGGCAACCATGGATTCGGTCCCCGGATGGCTGGTCCCCCACGCCAGGCTGGAAATGGCGGTATCGATATGATCCGCTCCGTTTTCCACCGCCTTGAGCTGGCACATGGCAGCTACACCGGCCGTGTCATGGGAGTGGATAAACACCGGCAGATCCAATGCCTCTTTTAATGCCTTTACCAGCTCCCCCGTGGCATAGGGTGTAAGCAACCCGGCCATGTCCTTGATCGCAATAGAGTCCACGCCCATGCCCGCCATGGTACGCCCTATCTCGACAAACGCCTCAACGGTATGCACCGGGCTGGTTGTATAGGCAATGGTGCCCTGGGCGTGCTTGCCACTTTTCTTGACGGCCTTGATAGCCGTTTCCAGATTGCGCACATCGTTCATGGCATCGAAAATCCGGAAGACGTCGACTCCGTTTTCCGCCGCCTTGGCCACAAAGGCCTCGACCACATCGTCGCTATAGTGGCGATAACCCAACAGGTTCTGGCCCCGCAGCAGCATTTGCAAACGAGTATTGGGCAAGGCAGCCCGCAACGTGCGCAAACGCTCCCACGGGTCTTCTTTCAGAAACCGCACACAGGCATCGAACGTCGCGCCGCCCCAGACTTCCAGTGACCAATACCCGACCCGATCCAGCTTGTCGCAGATGGGCAGCATGTCTTCCGTACGCATGCGCGTTGCCAGCAGGGATTGGTGTGCGTCACGCAACACGGTATCGGTAACAAAGATCTTCTTGGACATTCTTGTTTTCCTCACAGGCCGGCATGGGCGGCAATGGCGGCCGCGATGACCAAGGCCAGTTGCTCGGGGTTACGCTTGATCGAGTACTGCGTCAGCTCTGGATGGCTTTCCACAAAGCTCGTATTGAATTGGCCGCTACGAAATTCCGGGTTGCGCAAAATCGCTTCGTAATAAGGTGCGGTGGTCTTCACACCCTGCACCCGCATGTCATCCAGCGCCCGTAGGCCTCGCTCCAGTGCCTCTTCCCAGGTCAGCGCCCAGACAATCAGCTTCAAGCACATGGAGTCGTAGAACGGTGGGATCACATAGCCGGTATAGATGGCGGTATCCGTGCGCACCCCAGGGCCACCGGGTGCGTAATACCGGGTGATCCTCCCAAAGCTGGGCAGAAAGTTGTTTTTAGGGTCTTCCGCATTGATACGAAACTGCAGGGCAAACCCACGATGGATGATATCCTCCTGCTTGACCGACAGCGGTTGTCCAGCGGCAATCCGGATCTGCTCGCGAACGATATCGATCCCGGTAATTTCCTCGGTGATCGTATGTTCGACTTGAACCCGGGTGTTCATCTCCATGAAATACACTTCGCCTTCTGCGAGCAGGAACTCCACCGTACCGGCATTCTCGTATCCGACCGCCTTGGCAGCGCGTACCGCCAGATCGCCAATATAGGCACGCTGCTCAGGTGTCAGCTGCGGGCTGGGTGCAATCTCGATGAGCTTCT
Organism: Pseudomonas sp. MAG002Y; assembly: GCF_019400845.1. Classification (NCBI taxonomy): domain Bacteria; kingdom Pseudomonadati; phylum Pseudomonadota; class Gammaproteobacteria; order Pseudomonadales; family Pseudomonadaceae; genus Pseudomonas; species Pseudomonas sp. MAG002Y. Next base: position 66,611 of record NZ_WOEJ01000003.1, read on the forward strand.
GGTTGCGACGCTGGATCGAGCAGTCCCGTTCGAACAGGTGAACGGTATTGCCCAGGCTGTCCGCCAGAATCTGAGCTTCGATATGCTTGGGATTGACGATGCACTTCTCGAGAAATACTTCAGCACTACCAAACGCCTTGGTTGCCTCGGAAATGACGCGGGGATAGGCCTGCTCCAGTTCTTCACGGCTATTACAGCGTCGGATACCACGGCCGCCGCCACCAGACGTGGCCTTGAGCATTACCGGATAGCCGATGCGCTCTGCTTCGATCAGTGCCTCATTCAGATCGGCTACGTTTCCTTCGGTGCCGGGGGTACAGGGCACGCCTGCTGCAATCATGCTGCGACGCGCCTCGGTCTTGTCTCCCATCCGCCGAATAACTTCAGCACTAGGGCCGACAAATTTGATCCCGCGCTGCGCACAGATCTCTGCCAGCTCAGCATTCTCGGATAAGAAGCCATATCCCGGATGTAACGCATCACACCCAGTCTCAACTGCCAGGTTTACGAGCTTGCGAGGGTTCAGATAGCCTTCGAGCGGATCGCTGCCAATGCTATGTGCTTCATCGGCCCTTTTTACATGCAACGCATGGCGGTCAGCCTCTGAATAGATAGCTACCGAGCGAATACCCATTTCGGCACAGGCACGCACGATACGCACCGCGATTTCGCCACGATTGGCGATGAGGATTTTCTTGATCACACGCCGGCCTCTTGAGCGAGATTAGGAGCCCTTTGGGCATTTGTTGTTGTTCGCTCACAAACCTAGACGGCAATAAGGATTATGGAAAATCAATAATTATTAGCGTATCTATAAGGTATTACTTATATATCAACGATGAGGCCGGCCCAGCCATGCGTAAACCTTTGATGCGTATCACCTTACGTCAGCTGCAAGTGTTTGAGGCCGTATGCGAGACACGCTCCTACAGCCGTGCAGCTGACGTCATGGCCCTAACGCAACCGGCCGTCAGCCTGCAGATTCGCCAGCTGGAAGAGCTGCTCGGACAACCACTGTTTGAATACAGTGGCAGAACCCTTTATCTGACCGAAGCCGCCGATGCCTTGCTGCGCGCCGGGCAGGATATCTTTGGACGCCTTAACAGTCTCGATATGCAGCTCTCCAATCTCCTGGGCTCGCTTCACGGACAACTCCGTCTGGGGGTAGAAACCAGCGCGCAATACCTGGCGCCCCATCTGTTCGCTACCTTCAAGCAGCAGCACCCGGAGGTCAGTGTTCATCTCTGCGTGGGCAACCACGATCACATGCTCAGACGGCTGTCTGAAAACCGTGACGAAATCATGATCATGTCTCTGGTACCGTCAGACCGAGACCTGGAGTTTCTTCCCTTTCTTAACAACGAGATTGTTGCAGTGGCCGCTCCGGAACATCCTGTCAGCCAAACCGGCAGCCTTACCTTGAAGGATCTGAGCGATTGTCCGCTACTGGTACGAGAGTCGGGCTCCGGCACCCGTCAGGCGTGTGACGAGTACTTCAAGCAAAAGCGAGCCCACTTTTTAGACGTACAGGAGCTGACCTCACTGGAAGCCATACGGGAAGGTGTCATTGCCGGATTGGGCATTGCCCTGCTTCCACGACTGGCCGTCCACCGAGAGCTTAAGGCTGGTGTACTGTGCGAGTTATCGGTGCAGGAGCTTCCACTTTGCCGCAGTTGGTGCGTGGTTCATCCGCGCAGCAAACGCCTGTCTCCTGTGGCACAGGCGTTTTTTAACTTCATTCGGGAAGAACGGAGTCGAATCGCCGCGCTAGCCGAACGAATCAGTGGGCTGAGAGCTGAGCGCTCATAGCGACCGAAGCAGAAAATAGTTCGGGATAATCCGTTAACTCCTGCTCCAGACGTAACTGCTCGTTGCGATCTTCAATGGCACGTCGAAAGGCCATTCGGCGTTGATCCGCCAGTTTACGGCGAGTTTTGGCGTCGAGAAAATCGCTGTCCATAGACATGGCCATACCGTATCTCCCAAGCAAAGGTGGAGCCTTTAGCCTGCTCAGGAAAGATGACGGTTTGGCGAAGCCTTGGTGAAGCTTAAGGGACAGCCGAAGAGCTGCACCTGATCATCAATGCGAGTCGCGCTCGTCCTGATGTTTGATGCTCTTGGGTGATAACCGCAGGCTTCGCAGACTGCGCTTGACACCTTTGAGGTGGTTGACCAGCGTCGGTCCTCGGGACATCGCCACCCCCATCGCCAGCACATCGATAATGACCAGGTGTGCAATACGTGATGTCAGCGGCGTATAGATCTCGGTATCTTCCGGCACATCGATCGTCAGGCTGACATTGGCTAACTCTGCCAAAGGCGTCTGGCTTGGGCAGATCGTGATCAGTTTGGCCCCACTGTCCCGGACTAGGTTGGCCGTGATCAACAGATCTTTCGAGCGTCCCGACTGGGAAATACAGATCGCCGCGTCATCCGGCGTCAGGGTTGCCGCCGACATCGCCTGCATGTGGGGATCAGAATAGGCAAACGCACTGAGCAGAAGACGGAAGAACTTGTGCTGGGCATCCGTCGCCACGGCGCCGGAAGCGCCAAAGCCATAGAACATTACCCGCTTGGCCTTGGAAATCTCTTCGATAGCCTGCTCGAGCGCCTGCATATCCAAGCGCTCGCGGATATCCATCAGCGTGTGCAGCGTGGTATCGAAAATCTTCAGGCTGAAATCGACAACCGAGTCGTTCTCATGGATGGCGAACTGTCCAAAGCTCGCCCCTGAAGCCAGACTTTGGGCCAGACGCAGCTTCAAGTCCTGAAAACCATCGCACCCAATAGCACGGCAGAACCGCACGATAGTTGGCTCACTAACCCCTACCTCATGAGCAAGATCCGCCATCGAACTGTGCATGACAGCCGCAGGATCCAGCATGACGTGCTCAGCCACCTTGAGCTCAGACTTGCGCAATAAATGGCGCGACTGGGCGATATGTTGCATCAGGTTCACAAGCGGCACTCGACTAGCAGAGGTGGAAAAGGCATGTAGTGGTACGTCTTTATACTACATCGACGCCAGGTCATTCATTCACTTAGTATTTCGCGTAATAGACATCTTTGCACTGAAGCCATAAGACAACCCGTCTACAGCGCAACTTTTGGCACACCCTCACCCGTCCACATCCTTGAAAAAAGCACAGACAAGGCGAGTTCACTCGCTTCTAGCGTAGTGCGCAAGATTTCTGCCTCAATGCGCAAAAAGCTGCGCACCTTTATGTGACAGCTGTCGCAAAGCTCATGCAGCACACACTTCATTAAATCATAACTGATTGATTAATAAGGAATTTATTTTATTGGCACAGGGTTTGTAATAGGTATGGCTCCCGGGCCAAGGGCCCACTATTCAGGCAAGGAGAGCATCATGCCAACACCCGCGTATCTGTCCCTCGAAGGCACCAAGCAAGGTCTGATCACTGCAGGCACCTTCACGGAAGACTCCGTCGGCAACATCTTCCAGGAAGGCCATGAAGACCAGATTCTGGTTCAGGCTTTCAATCACCAGGTCATCATCCCACGCGATCCGCAGTCCGGTCAGCCGACTGGTCAGCGTGTACACAAGCCGCTGATGATCACCAAGGTCTTCGACAAGTCCTCTCCGCTGATCTTCAACGCACTGACCTCCGGCGAGCGCCTGAGCAAGTGCCGCCTGGAGTGGTACCGCACTTCTGCTACTGGTACTCAGGAACACTACTTCACCATCGAGCTGGAAGACGCCATCATCGTTGACGTGCAGTCCCGCATGCCGAACTGCCAGGACCCGAACATGGCTCATTTCACTCACCTGGAAGACGTGTACTTCACGTACCGCAAGATCGTCTGGACTCACGAAGTATCCGGCACTTCCGGCTCCGACGACTGGCGCTCCCCGATCTCCGCTTAATTTCGCGGCGATCCGTCAGACAGGTGTGAATCGGTGTCGGCTTCTGATCCCCTCCAGAAGCCGATTGGTCAGAAACAGACCCGATTCACTGCCTGCTAACCGATTGAGGTGGCACAATGAGTCAAGCGCCATGATGTCTGGCATTGGCTCATTCCATGCTAGTACGGTTAGCCTTTTCGGCCAGGTTTCCTGGCCGAAATTGTTTTTGCGACGACCATCTGGAGGAACACGGAATGTTCAACCCAGCGAATACGACTCACTTTTCGCTATCCATTCACGGATCGACCTCAGATGGGGTCACGCCTGATTTCCAAGTCCTGAGTTTTACGGGGCAGGAGTCGATCAGCCAGCCCTTTCGCTTTGACATTGAGCTAGTCAGCGAACGCCCCGACCTCGACCTTGAAGCCCTACTGCATCAGCGCGCCTTTCTGGCCTTCTCGCCCAGCGGTAACGGCGTGCATGGTCAGCTCTACCAGATCGGCCAGGGCGATGCCGGCAAGCGCCTCACCCGCTATCACGTCGTGCTGGTGCCGCGTCTGACTTACCTTGCGCACCGTACCAACCAGCGCATCTTCCAAAAGCTCACCGTTCCGCAGATCATCGCCCAGGTGCTCGAAGACCACGGCATCCTGGCGGACGCCTACCGTTTCCAGCTGGGGCCAACGGTCTATCCGCCTCGCGAATATTGCGTCCAGTACGATGAGACCGACCTGCACTTCATTCAGCGGCTCTGCGAAGAGGAAGGCCTGCACTATCACTTCGAGCATACCCAGGATAACCACGTCCTGGTGTTTGGTGATGACCAGACCGGCTTTCCCAGGCTGACCCCACCTACCGCCTATGTGCAGGGCTCCGGTCTGGTAGCAGATGAGCCGGTGGTCAAGCGCTTTGGTGTGCGCCTGGAAACCCGTACCGCCCGTGTCTCCCGCCGCGACTATGACTTCGAGCAGCCACGACTGCGCATGGAGGCCGCCTACAAGAGCGAGGCCAAGCCCGACCTGGAAGACTATGACTACCCGGGCCGCTTTACCGATCGCACCCGCGGCAAGCACCTCGCCCAGCGCGCCCTTGAGCGTCACCGCAGCGACTATCAGCTGGCCGAAGGTGAAAGCGATCAGCCTCAGCTGGTGACCGGTCACTTCCTGGAACTGTCCGAGCATCCCCGCCGCGACTGGAACCAGCTCTGGCTACTGACCGGCATCTGGCATGAGGGCAAGCAGCCCCAGGTGCTGGAAGAGTCGGTTACCAGCGATGTGGACAAGCACGACGGCTTTACCCAGGGCTACCGCAACCGCTTCACAGCTACGCCCTGGGACGTGCCCTTCCGCCCTGCGCTTGAGCATCCCAAGCCCAAGATCCTGGGCAGCCAGACCGCGGTGGTCACCGGACCCAAGGGCGAAGAGATCCATTGCGATGAGTACGGTCGGGTCAAGGTGCAGTTTCATTGGGACCGTGAAGGCCAGGCCAACGAGCAGACCAGCTGCTGGTTACGCGTCTCGTCCAGCTGGGCGGGTGATCGCTACGGCGGTATCGCCATTCCTCGCATCGGCATGGAAGTACTGGTCACCTTCCTGGAAGGCGACCCGGACCAGCCCCTGGTCACGGGCTGCCTGTTCCACATGGAACATCAGGTGCCCTATGACCTGCCGGCCAACAAGACCCGCAGCGTTTTCAAGACCCTGAGCACACCGGGCGGCGGTGGCTATAACGAGCTGCGCATTGAGGATAAGAAAGGCCAGGAGCAGATCTATGTTCATGCTCAGCGGGACTGGGACGAGAACATCGAGCATGATCAGAAGATCCGCGTAGGGCATGAGCGACACGACATTGTCGAGGCCAACAGCTACACGGAATACAAGGCTGAGGAACATCGCACCACGGATGCGGACCGCAAGGTTGAGGTCAAGACCAACGACCACCTCACCGTAGGGCAAAACCAGCATATCAAGATCGGTACGGGTCAATTCGTCAATGCGGGGCAGGAAATCCATTTATCCAGCGGTTTGAAGGTTGTTTTGGAGGCTGGCAGCGAGCTTACGTTCAAGGCCGGCGGTAGCTTCATCAAGCTGGACGCCAGCGGCATCACTATCGTCGGCCCAACGGTCCGCATCAACTCTGGAGGCAACGCAGGCAGTGGAACCGGTGCATCCCCTCTGCTGCCGGGACCGGTAAGGCCAGCCGACGCAGACAAGGCAGGTGCCCTGCTAACACCTGCACAGATCAATACCTTCAAGCGTAACGCACCCTTCTGTGAAGAATGCGAAAAGTGCAAGGAGGGGTTCTGTGCACTCTGATAATTTGCTTACCCCTCAAGAGTGGTTGGCTCAACAGTCAACTGATAACTCATCCCTTTATGTCGTGATGAGTAACACCAGCGATGCCAATCCACTGAAGGCCTATTACGAAGCTCGTGAAGCTTTTGTCCCTTTGCCCATTTGGGAAGGTACCCCCTACGCTGACTGGCAGCCGGTGATGCCCTACCTAGGTAGGCTCAGTCTAAACAGTACATTTCTGGATTGGGCCGCTCAGGAAAAATATAAAGACTGGGGATGGCTAGCCCTAGCCACGCACGAGCCAGCAGCTATCGTCGAGCACCTCAAGAGTCTGACCAAAGTCTTTATGCCAGACGGTAGCGAAGTGTTTTTCCGCTTTTGGGATGGCCGGCATCTGATCCCTGTGATTCAGACCCTGAATCAGCAGTTCTCTACCGTATTACCTTGCTTCGATCAGTACTGGGTTAATCAATTCAACGCCAGCATAACCCCAAGTACTTACCAAACCGCTCGAACATACCCTTGGTGGAACGTGCCCCAGACGGTACTTGATGCATTGCATGAAAACGATGCCTCAACGCTGATCGATAACCTGATGCAGCACATTCAAGAAAATCACCCAGACATTTACTTTAAATTCCCAGAAATCAATCTTTTACAAAAGATCAAACGCTTTGTTCAGCGCCAGGAAACAGACATGGACGATACGGCGCAACTTATCGCTCAACTTGAAAAGGATGCTTCGCTATGATTCCTCGGCTCGGCTCGTTCTCGTTTATTGGTTTGGGTGCCGAGTCACCTGACGCAAGCAAAGTAATCTCTGAATTCAAAAGCTGCCTAGGCACCTATAAAGAGCTAGCAGAAAGCCTCTGGACCGGTTGGGCATTGGATGCCGATCAAACGTTCAAGATTGGCGATGAGTTAAGCATTAGCAAAGACAAGGATTACACCTCCCCTGTTACGAACTACGCAACGTGCCCGCTGAATGGAGAGTTCACGTTAGTTCATGCTTTTGAAGCCGCCCGCTTTGTTCCCATTGGCAATACACCCGTACGGCTGGAACCTGTCACGAGAGCCTGGAACGGAGATGAAGTTACAGGACCCGTCATTAATGATGAAATCGACCCAAGCGGCATAAAAGTCATTTCTGGCTGCAAGCGTGGGCAGCTCTATCGCATTACGTTTTTCCCGAATGTAACGAAGGCTCAGGTAGAAGCCCTATATAGCTCTTATCAAGGCGTTATTCAAAAGCTTGCTGCATGGCTTCAAAGCGAATGGACCAATCAATTCCAACCTTTATGGAGCACCTATCAAAGCGCTAACTCGGGACAACGTTTAAAATTCCAACTGGAGGCTGCCCTAGAGGGCTTTGAGCATGCACTACTCTCGCTCTGGGACGACATAAAGTCACTTTTTCAATTGATTGCTCATCCTTATGAGAATGCTAAAAAGCTCGCTAAATACTTGAGTCCAGACGAGCTGAAAAAGCTCTATACCGCCTCCAAGGAATCGCTAAGTACAGCCTTACTGATCGCTAGTGATGAGCCACTAATGTTTATTTACGTGGCGGCAATTGTTAGCTGGGTCAAGCTGTTACCGCCTCAGACATGTGTTGAAGTACTGGCTCAATTTACCGGCGAGCTTTTAATCAATATTGTCGTCGGGATTATTTTGAGCGGCGGTGCGGGGCTTGCAATCCGCGTTGGCACCAAAGCTTTGGAAACACTCAAGTCTGGTCAAGCGACGGCTTTAATCAGCAAGCTTGCCGATACGTTAATCAACGCAAGTCAATCCCATGCCCTGTCTGTACATGCAGACACCTTAAAGCCTTTAGCGGCCCATGGTGAAATCAGCGAGGCGAATACAGCCCGTAAAATCAACGCCAAGGTGGCGCCTGCAAGCAAACGCCCTACCCCAGCCGACACGCTGAGCCAAACGATTGAAAATGCCTCGACAACAAGCCGAAATAAAACGCGGCGTCAAACGCGTCTGTCTCGCGAAGAAAAGGTTGATGACGTCTCCAAGCCGGCTAAGGATCCTAACGACAAACCTTCGCAGGAATGCGCCAAAACCTGCACTAACGGCTGTCCGGTTTCCATGGTTACAGGTGAGGAGTTGCTTACCCTGACCGATGGAGAGCTGGATGGGGTGCTCGCCTTTCCCTGGTCTCGCCTCTATCGCACCAGTGCTGTCGAGCACAATGTTGGCTTGGGCTATGGATGGAGCCATAGTCTGGCCCACCGGCTAGACATTCAGGGCGACACGGTTATCTGGACAGACCATGAGAATCGCCGCACCGAGCTTCCGCTACCAAGCCAGCAACGTCCTGCCATTACGAACCGGCTTTCCGCTGCAGCGATCTATCTTGGTGAGGACCCAAGCGAGCTGGTTCTTGCGCAAGCGGGTGCCACGTCTCGCTTTTACCATTTCCGCCGAATAGGCCAAAGCGCGCGTCTTATTTCGATAAGCGACACATACAACAACGTCTTACGTATTTCTCGCGATGCGAGAGACCGTATTGTTCGCCTAACGAACACTGCAGGTCGCGCGCTGCGCTTCACGTATGAGCACGCTAATATCGTAGCGGTTGATTATCAAGTCTACCGCCCTGCCGATAATGAAGAAGCGAGTTGGCATACCGTCCAAACCCTGGCCACCTATGGGTATAACGCCCAAGACCAGCTCCTGTCTGCTACCAATGCGGCAGGTGAAAGTGAGCATTATCGCTACAACGACCAGCACGTTATCCAGGAGCGTCAACTAGCGGGCGGAGCAACGTTTTTCTGGGAATGGGAAGGCGAAGGAAAACAGTCCCGTTGCGTTCATCACTGGGCCAATTTTTCCCAGATGGATACACGTTACGTCTGGCAGGACAACGGTACCGTTACCGTTCATCACTCAGACGGCAGCCAGCAGGTCTACCAACATGATGAAAATGCTCGCCTCGTCCAGCAGATCGACCCGGACGGCGCCAAGCATCACAAGGTATACGATGAAAAAGGCCAGCTGATTGCCGAGAAAGATCCGCTAGGCGCTATCACTGAATACCAGCATGACGAGGCGGGTCATCTCATTGCTGTCATTCCGCCTGAAGATGAGCCTACCTATTACGAATACCATAAAGGCTTCGTACGCACGGTCAGCCGAGGCAAGGCTGTCTGGAAATATCGGCGTAATGCCCAAGGTGATATTACCGCTCAGACGGATCCGGACGGCAACACCACTCACTACCACTATGACAGCCGGGGCAACCTGCTCAGTATTCAACATCCTGATGGTAGCCGTCATGAACTCACCTGGAATCCCCAAGGCCAGTTGATAGAAGAGTTGCTGCCTGACGGTGGCCAGCGCCGTTATCGGTATGATGCTCTTGGCCGCCAAATCACTCGACAGGACGAATCAGGCGCTGTTACCCAGTATCAATGGGACGCCGTTGGCCGACTCAGTCAGGTTACGCTGCCGGGCGGTGGGACGCGCGCGTTTACCTACAATGCATACGGCAAAATAACAGCCGAGCGGGATGAGTTGGGACGCGTTACCCGCTACGAATACGCGGACAACCTGCACCTCGTCAGTCGCCGGATCAACCCTGATGGCAGCCAGTTGCGTTACCGCTACGACAACGCTCGCCTGTTATTGACAGAGATAGAGAACGAACGTGGTGAGCACTACCAGCTCGACTACTACCCCAACGGCCTGATTCGAGAAGAGACAGGCTTTGATGGCCGTACAACAGCCTATGCCTACGACCTTAACGGCCATCTGACAAAAAAACGGAATTCGGCGAAGACGGCAGCCAGCGGGTTACCTGCTACCAGCGTGACGCGGCTGGGCGGTTGCTCGTTAAAACCCTTCCTGACGATCAGAAAATTCATTACGTCTATGATGCGCTTGGCCGGTTGGTCAGTGTAGATGACGGCCAATGGCCGCTCGCCTATGAGTACGATCTTCAGGATCGCCTTATTACCGAGCATCAAGGTTGGGCAACATTCCGTTATCAATATGATGCCCTTGGGCAGCTCAGCCATTGCCGCCTGCCGGATGGCAGCCTGCTTGACTACCGCTATCGTAATGGCGGCCTGCTAAGCGCCATTGACCTGAATGGTCAGCCACTAACGGCCCACCAATACCTACCGGGCGGACGTGAACAATACCGCCAGCAAGGCGCACTGCTCAGTCATTATCACTATGACGAGCAAGGGCGCCTCCAAGCCCATCGTATCAGCCAACAGGAGCGCAGCGCTTATCAACGTCGCTATGCCTACGATGCCAACGGCAATCTCGCTGCGATCGAAGACTCCCGCAAGGGTAACAAGCAGTTCCATTACGATCCGTTGGATCGACTGATAGCGGTTCGGGGCGATTTGCCCGAGAGCTTTGCCCACGATCCCGCTGGTAACCTGCTTAGCCAGACGGGACAGGAAGGCGCACGCCTCGCCAATGTCAAAGGCAACCGTCTGTTGATGCAAGGCGATAGCCACTACGATTACGACGCCTATGGCAATCTGACTCGTGAACGACGCGGCGCAGGCCAGCGCCTGGTCACTGAATACCGCTATGACAGCCAGCACCGCCTGATTGCCGTAACACTCCCTGACGGGCAAATCGCCGAGTACCGTTACGACGCCTTCGGCCGACGCATCGCCAAAACTGTTGATGGCCAAACTACCGAGTTTCTCTGGCAAGGCGAACGGCTCATCGCCGAAAGCGGACAAGACCATTACCGTAGCTATATCTACGAGCCCGGCACGTTCCGCCCCTTGGCAATGCTGCACGGTGAAGGGCAAGCAGCCGAACCTTATTACTACCAGCTCGACCACCTCGGCACACCACAGGAGCTGACCAGCGCAGCGGGTTCTATCGTCTGGTCTGCCAAGTATCGCGCCTACGGTAATGTGGCAAAACTGGAAGTCGCCGAACTGGAAAACCCTCTGCGCTTCCAGGGGCAATATTTTGACCAGGAAACCGGCCTGCACTACAACCGGCACCGCTACTACAATCCTAATACGGGCTGCTTTCTGACGCCTGACCCGATCAAGCTAGCGGGTGGGTTGAATAACTACCAGTATGTGCCTAACCCAACGGGGTGGGTGGATCCGCTGGGACTAGCTTGTGAGGGTAATGGAAATTGTTCTGGCTTAGGAGAATCTATTCTAAAAAACGAGTACTCAAAAGATTGGGGAACGCTACCTGATGGTACTAACCAAGGAGTTAAACATTTTGCAGATTATTGGGAAAAATATCCCGAGAGAATTCCTTCCTTAGAACAAAGACTTGGGCTAGCCGAAGGTAATTTCTCTCCTACAGTAGAGGGCTTTGAAAATTTTACTAAGGCTGCTTTAAGGGTTCAGAAAGAAGGTTTTCCAAAATCACTTCCTGAAAATAAGGATATCTATTTTTTACCAGGGTCTCAAAATCCTAAAAAAGGAGTTATCATTATTCTTAAAAATTCAAAGCTACAATCGATGATGCCTGGCGACCCTAAGTCTTTTGAAAAGATGAAATAATAATGGAAATAGTAAACTGCATTTCTACAGGTTATGAAAGATTAGTCTCCATCTTTCTGAAAGGAAAGTTAGTAGTATGTACAGTGGAAAGCTATGACAAATATCTTAAGGAAGGATGTATCGATAGCAGCCTAATAGGAGTATTCAAGGAACCAGTAAATTTTAGATTAAAGTATGCTTTTATAAACGATAAGGAATTTTCCAATGGTTTTTTTCAACCTATAGAAAACTCTCCAAGTACAATTTTAACAGGGAAAGTAAAATTTTCAGAAAACAATGAAAAAGTAGTTATCTCAAATGATTTTTTAGGAGAGTTAATAATAGAATTTGAGAATAGCGTCTGCGTAAAAGATAATTCTTTAATAAGTATAAGAGGAGAGCTTCAGCTAGAAATTCAATAAACCTATCTATATTTTATTAAAATAGCTAGAATTTATATATGATTAAATTAAAATATGCGCACCATGCATTCTCTATGGACTAGACTTTAAAAAAATATACGCCCCTTGCTTGTTATAAAGATATAATCTTCGATTATGAAGAATTTTTCTCAAAAATCTATGCAATTCTCGAATAGCATGGAGGGAAGATTTTATGAAGGCAGAATTTTAAGATCTCTCCACATGGTAGTTAATGTGTAACAACCCAATCAAGGAAGATAAAATATGCTCTTAATATGGCAAGGTTTTGGTTTTTTAGTCGTCATTATTCCTCTTTTTGTAGCCTTTATCGGCTCGTTACTAGGTGGCTTTTTGGGCGCGAGTAATCTCATCGTTTTTCCGCTAACGCTACTTGCATCTGCTATGGCCGTTTTCTATTTCGGTAAGCAACTTAATAGCCGTCCGGGAAAGATCCTGATTGACCCAGAAACCCAACAAACCGTTGAGCTGCGTAAGCGCCACACCCTGTTCTGGATTCCGATGCAATATTGGGCATTCCCGTTGGGGGTACTGGGATTTGCAATGCTGCTGGGCAATCTAGTCGCTTAATTGCATTCAAGTAAGGGTTCGCCAAGCGTTAGCGAATCCTTACTGCGAGCAGCATCAATAGGTTTATAGACTTGGATCAATACAGTCCACAGCCTGCTCTCATAAGCTCATGGCTTTGAAGTCGCTATTCCATGAGCATCACACCTTTCTTCAAACCCGAACTCCTCTCCCCTGCCGGTACGCTCAAATCCATGCGTTACGCCTTCGCTTATGGAGCGGATGCCGTCTACGCGGGGCAACCACGGTATAGCCTTCGGGTCAGAAATAATGAATTCGACCATAAGCACCTCGCGCTGGGTATTAATGAGGCACATGCGCAAGGCAAACGATTTTATGTGGTAGTGAACATTGCGCCGCATAACGCCAAACTGAAGACGTTTCTGAAGGATATCGAGCCCGTCATTGCGATGGGCCCGGATGCGTTGATCATGTCAGATCCTGGCTTGATCATGCTGGTGCGTCAGGCATTTCCCCAGATGCCGATTCATCTGTCAGTACAAGCCAATGCGGTGAATTGGGCGAGCGTGAAGTTTTGGGAGAGCCAAGGTCTGTCCCGTGTGATTCTGTCCCGAGAACTGTCGTTGGAGGAGATTGAAGAGATCCGCCAACAGGTGCCGGGAATGGAGCTGGAAGTGTTCGTTCACGGCGCGCTGTGCATGGCTTATTCCGGACGCTGCCTGCTGTCCGGCTATATCAACCGGCGTGACCCTAATCAGGGCACCTGCACCAATGCCTGTCGTTGGGAGTACAAGGCTCATCCAGGGAAAGAGGATGCATTAGGCGCTATCGTGCAGCACCATGACCCTATTGCACCCAACGTACCGGAACCAACGCTAGGCTCTGGTGCGCCTACAGATAAGATCTTTTTGCTGGAAGAGGCGGGTCGGCCCGGCGAGTTGATGGAGGCCTATGAGGATGAGCATGGCACCTACATCATGAATTCCAAGGACTTGCGAGCCGTGCACCATGTTGAGCGGTTGGCGAAGATGGGAGTGCACTCACTCAAGATCGAAGGCCGGACCAAGTCTCATTACTACGTGGCACGTACGGCGCAGGTCTATCGCAAGGCTATCGATGATGCAGCGGCGGGTCGCCCTTTCGATAAATCCTTGATGGATACCCTGGAGTCATTGGCTCATCGCGGTTACACCGAGGGTTTTTTGCGCCGCCATGTGCACGACGAATATCAGAACTATAACCAGGGCTATTCGGTATCCGAGCGCCAGCAGTTCGTGGGTGAGTTGACCGGTGAACGTCGCAACGGACTGGCTGAAGTAATCGTAAAGAATCGCTTCGACTTGGGCGACTCCATCGAGGTCATGACGCCTAACGGCAATCTGAATCTTTCAGTCGAGGCGATGGAAAATGCCCGCGGTATTCGCCTGGAAACCGCTCCGGGCAGTGGCCATACCGTCTACCTGGCAGTTCCGGAAGGTATTGATCTCCGTTATGGATTGTTGATGCGCAACCTGGAAGCAGGTACGACCACGCGAAACCCGCAATTTCAATAAAAAAGCGGCCGGTTCGCGCATGAAGCTGACCAGCCGCCCATGCAGTTCAGCGCGCGAGTAGTTACAATGTGCTCATGCATGATGACCTCTCTCTCCTCCTGAATTCCCTGAATGCCGCCCAGCGTGAAGCGGTGGCGGCGCCTCTTGGCCGACAGTTAGTGCTTGCGGGTGCCGGTTCCGGCAAAACCCGGGTGCTGGTGCACCGCATCGCCTGGTTGATCCAGGTCGAGCATGCGTCGCCACACTCGCTCCTGGCGGTGACCTTTACTAACAAAGCCGCTGCCGAAATGCGCCACCGGATCGAGCAGCTCCTGAACATGAATCCGCAAGGCATGTGGGTCGGCACGTTCCACGGGCTTGCCCATCGTCTGCTCAGAGCTCATTGGCAGGAAGCCAAGTTGTCCCAGAACTTTCAGATTCTGGACAGCGACGATCAGCAGCGCCTGGTCAAGCGGGTCATTCGGGATCTGGGGCTGGATGAGCAGCGCTGGCCGGCACGGCAGGCGCAGTGGTTCATCAACGGTCAGAAAGACGAAGGCCTACGTCCACAGCATATCCAGGCCAGTGGCGATCTGTTCCTGGCCACCATGCGCAGCATCTACGAGGCGTATGAAGCGGCGTGTGCTCGTGCCGGCGTCATCGACTTTTCCGAGTTGCTGCTCCGTGCCTTGGAGCTGTGGCGCGATAATCCGGACTTGCTTGCCCATTACCAGCGCCGTTTCCGCCATGTGCTGGTAGATGAATTCCAGGATACCAATGCCGTGCAGTACGCATGGCTCAAGCTGCTCGCCCAGGGCGGAGAGAGCCTGATGGTAGTGGGTGATGACGACCAGTCCATCTACGGCTGGCGTGGCGCGCGTATCGAGAATATCCAGCAGTTCAACCAGGACTTCTCTGCCGCCATTATTCGTCTGGAGCAGAATTACCGTTCCACCAGCACGATTTTGCAGGCAGCCAATGGCCTGATCGCCAATAACAGCGATCGGCTCGGTAAAGAGCTGTGGACAGATACGGGTGAAGGCGAAGCCATTACCCTTTACGCGGGCTTCAACGAGCACGATGAAGCCCGCTATATCGTCGAAACTATCGAAAGCGAATCGAAGAAGGGTCTCTCGCTAAGCGAAATGGCCATTCTGTATCGCTCCAACGCCCAGTCACGGGTATTGGAAGAAGCGTTGCTGAGGGAAAAAATTCCCTATCGCATCTATGGCGGCCAACGCTTCTTTGAACGCGCCGAAATCAAGAATGCGATGGCGTATCTACGCTTGATCTGTCATCGCCATGACGATGCGGCGCTGGAGCGTGTCATCAATGTCCCGCCCCGCGGCATTGGTGAAAAGACGGTCGAGATCCTGCGTAACACTGCACGCACAAACGGCTACTCCATGTGGCAAGCACTGCATGATGCGGTCGGCACCAAGTCGGTATCCGGTCGGGCGGCATCCAGTCTGAATGCTTTTGTCGAGTTGATCGATGAACTGGGGCTCAAGTCTGAAGATGTCCCGCTGCATACGCTGACTCAGATCGTGATCGAGCAGACAGGGCTGGTGGCCTATCACAAGGCTGAAAAGGGCGAAAAAGGGCAGGCACGGGTCGAAAACCTTGAGGAGTTGATCAGCGCCGCGAAGTCCTTTGATTTCAGTGGTGACGATGATCGTTCTCCCCTGGCTAACTTCCTTGACCATGCGGCCTTGGAATCTGGGGATAATCAGGCAGACAGCCATGAAGACTGTGTACAGCTCATGACACTGCACAGTGCGAAGGGTCTGGAGTTTCCGCTGGTCTTCCTGGCTGGTATGGAAGAAGGCCTGTTCCCTCACAAGATGAGCCTGGAAGAGTCCGGCCGCTTGGAGGAGGAACGCCGCTTGGCCTATGTGGGAATTACCCGGGCCATGAAACGTCTGGTGATGACCTATGCGGAAACGCGCCGGCTTCATGGAACCGAGACTTACAACAAGCTCTCGCGCTTTATCCGCGAGGTGCCACCAAACCTGATTCAGGAAGTCCGCCTGTCTAATTCGGTCAAGCAGCCGTTCGGTGCGGGTCGGCCTAATCCGTTTGCGGGTGCCGCCATTCCGGATACAACGTTTGCGTTGGGCCAGCGGGTCAATCACGCCTTGTTTGGCGAAGGGGTCATTCTGAATTACGAGGGCTCAGGTCCACATGCGCGTGTTCAGGTGAATTTCGACGCCGAAGGCAGCAAATGGTTAATGGTGAGCTACGCCAAGCTGGAACCGGTTTAACGTATACTTCAGGGCGGCCAAGGTCGCCCTGACTGTTTAAAGAAGGACATTGCGTGGCGTCTTCCTGGCTCTTCTGGGCATTGCTGTCAGCCGTTTTCGCGGCGCTCACAGCCATTTTTGGCAAAATTGGCGTTGCCCAGGTCAATTCGGACTTTGCTACCTTGTTGCGGACTGGAGTAGTGCTCCTGTCGCTTGTGCTGATCGTTTATGCGACCCGCCAGTATCAGCCCTTAAGCTCGATCTCGCCAAAGAGCTATCTCTTCCTTGTGTTATCTGGATTGGCTACCGGTGCCTCCTGGATCTGTTATTTCCGAGCCTTGAAGATGGGTAACGCTTCGCTGGTAGCGCCAGTAGACAAGCTGAGCGTAGTGCTCGTTGCCCTATTCGGTGTACTGCTGCTAGGCGAAAAGCTGACGCTGCGCCAATGGTGCGGCATTGGCGCAATCGGTTTTGGCGTGGTGCTATTGGCGCTGAAACCCTAGGGTTGAAGGCGCAAGGAAAAGGCTTGTCAAACGGTGGGAGATTGCCGAAGCATGCAAGACAAGCCTATTCCCTGCATAGAGGTGCTCAGGTGCCCTACTCACCGAGCCCCGCCACGACTGCTTCTGTCAGGCATTTACAGGCCGGTATCCTTGTAAAGCGATAGCTACCATCCCTTGCATCACAACACTCCACTCCCGTAGCCCAAGATGCAAATGGTTTGGACAGCATACCGTCTCAAGGTAGTAATGAAATGATAGCGCTCAGCCATCAATTTCAGATCTGTGCTTTTAGCCACAGCCGATGTTTAGAAAACACCCTAATTGAGTACGCGCTAACGCTTTTTTGGAGCTGACCAGTGGTTTGAAATATTGCGCATAAAGCAATAGTCCAACAGCAAACGATAAGGCTTGAGTAAACCATGCAAAAAGCCGAAACAATTAGCGCTAGCCCTTACGCAATGTCCGGCGCAAGATGGACATCAACGTAGTTCACGATAAGAGATCTTACGATGCAACGCATAATGAGTTTTTTCATGATCATCTGCCTGGGCCTGACCCTGAGCCTTGATGCCAATGCCAAGCGCATGGGTGGAGGCAAGTCGGCTGGTGCAGCTCCCATTCACCAGACACGCCAGGCGGCACCGCCTCAACAGCAACCAGGCGCAGCGGCAGCCGCACCGGGTCGTCAGGCGCCAGCCGCTAGCGGTGCTTCTCGCTGGCTGGGTCCGTTAGCGGGTCTTGCCGCTGGTGGCTTATTGGCTTCCATGTTCATGGGCGACGGTTTCGAAGGCTTCCAGTTCTTCGACTTCCTGATCATGGCCCTGATAGCGTTTGTTCTGTTCAAGCTATTCACGCGCCGCCGTCAGCAGCAACATCAGCAGCATCAGCCCGCTCCAGCAGGCCACGCACCGATGTACCGTGAAGCGCCTGTACAGCAGCCTGGCGGATTCGGCCAGGGTGGTGCCGCGCCAGTCATGAATGCGCCTGCCTGGTTTGATGCAGAGCGTTTCGTTGCAGCTGGCCGTGAGCACTTCATGTCTCTGCAGCAGCACTGGGATGCCAACGAGATGGACAAGATCGCCGAGTTCGTGACGCCTCAGATGCTCCAGTGGCTGAAAGATGAGCGTGCCAGCTTGGGTGAAGGCTTCCAGTCCACCTACATCGAGAACTTGCAGGCCGAGCTGGATGGCGTGGAAGAGCTGGAAGGTAAGACCATCGCTACCATCACGTTCTCTGGCTTGTCGAAAGAGTCTCGCTTCGACCAGGGTCAGAATTTCAGCGAAAGCTGGCGTATGGAGCGCCTGGCAGGTAGCAACCAGCCCTGGCTGCTGGCCGGTATCCGTCAGAACGCTTGATCGCTCTGTGTTTCAGAAAAGCCCGGTCATGCCGGGCTTTTTCATTTCTACCGTTTGTCGCGCTGTTCGTACAGGTAGCGCATTCTCGATGGCACCTTTTCCATCTTTTATATTCTTGACTAGGGTATAACACGCACCCCTGCATTAGAGGATGTATTGATGGAAGACGTGATTGAAAGGCTGCGCGAAGAGAACGAACCTGTTCCGGTACCGCTCGAGCTGCCCGATGAGGACCTGTTGGTCGAAATCGAAGAAGAACTGTTGATCAGCCTTCCGCCCGAGTTTCGCGAGTTTCTTCTCACCGTCAGCGATGTGGTATACGGCAAGCTCGAGCCCGTAACGGTGACCGATCCGCAGTCCCATACCTACCTTCCTGAAGTGGCCGCTACAGCCTGGTCGGAAGGTCTACCTCGCGATCTGATACCCATTTGTGAGGACGGTGACGGCTACTACGCCGTCAGTCAGGAAGGCGAGGTTCTGCTCTGGACGGATGGTGAGCTGGACGATGACACCTGGGATTCCGTCTGGATCTGGGCACGGGATGTCTGGCTGGAAAGCTGATCATTGATCAGCTCTATAGCGTTAGCCTGCCGCTATTGGCAGGCTTTACGAGACGCTTGTAGCGGATTGCACAAGAATGGCAGGCCAGACGCTGAACGTAAGCGGCTGCGCAAGGTCTGGATATAGCTATCTTTTCCGCTAGAAGGTAATCCCTGGATGAGCACTCCTGTCGTTCTGATCACTGGTGCCGCTGGCGGGCTCGGTCGAGCACTGGCCCAGCGTTTTTCACAGAGTCACTGGCGCGTTGCAGCGGCAGATCTGGACAAGGATGGCCTGCATGATCTCAATGGCAATGTTCCCCTGGATTCGAGCGTCGTAGCTGATCTACGGACGGCCGAAGGCTGTCGTAACCTCATCAGCAAGGTCATGGCGCGTACCGGCCGCCTCGATGCTCTGATCAATGCGGCAGGTGTCTGGCGCGAAGGCCCTGTCGAGACGTTCAGCGAAGAGGATTATGACCTCGTCATGTCGGTCAACCTCAAGTCAACCTTCTTCATGTGCTCCGCTGCCATCCCGTTTCTCAAGGAAACCCGCGGAACGATCATCAATATTTCGAGCGGTGCGGGTCGCCAACCCGTCTCGGGTGCTGCCGCCTATGGCGCTGCTAAAGCCGCTATTCGTTTCTTCAGCCAGAACCTCGCCATTGAGCTGGCCAAGGACGGTGTGCGGGTCAATGCTGTCTCCCCAGGCGATATCGATACGCCCATGCTGGATTTTCAGGCGGCCCATTATGGCCAGGGCGATCCTACCGGCTACCGGCGCAACTTGCTCAATCGGTATCCGCAAGGTGATCAGGCCCGTTTTATCCAGCCTGAAGAAGTCGCTGAACTGGTGTACTTCCTATGCCAGCCGCAGGCCTCTGCTATCTCGGGGGCAGACATGCCTATCGATAGGGGGTTGTCGGCGGGTCGCTCATAAGACGGATATAGCTAACGCACGAATCCTATGGCAAATCGCCATAACATTGCATACTGACGCCGCCGGAATTACCGGTGATTTGAGGATATGACGAGGCCTATATGGAAGCCGGTAATCACCAGCTCAGTATGACCATTCTGATGACGCCCGATTTGGCGAACTTCTCTGGCAAGGTGCATGGTGGCGCCTTGCTTAAACACCTGGATGAAGTGGCCTATGCCTGCGCCAGCCGTTATGCAGGCCGTTATGTGGTAACACTGTCGGTCGATCAGGTGATCTTTCGCGAACCGGTCAACGTAGGTGAATTGGTTACGTTTTTGGCATCGGTGAACTACACCGGAACGACGTCTATGGAGGTCGGTGTAAAGGTCATTACGGAAAACATTCAACAGCGCTCGGTACGCCATACCAACAGCTGCTTCTTCACGATGGTTGCATTGGGTGATGACGGCAAGCCCTGCCCCGTTCCTCAACTGGAACCCAAGACGTTCGACGAGAAACGCCGCTGCATACAGGCACAGCAACGCCGGCAAATTCGCCGAGAGTTGCAAGAGCGGTATCAGGCGATCAAGGAAGACGTACTTCCTTCATCTGGCTGATCAGGGCCTAAACAAAAACGCCGCGATTATCCGCGGCGTTTTTATTGGAGCCTGTCGGCCGTTAGCGGCGTTGCAGCTTGAAGATAAATACCTTGGTAGCCTTGCGCGGTACGATTTGTCCACCTGATACGCGAGGAGCAAAGCGCCAGCTGCTCAACGCATCGAGCACGGAGCGCTCGAACATCTTGTTGGACGACTCCAGCACTTCCACATCAGTAATACGGCCATCTGCGGTTACGGTAAATAGCACTTTGACCTCCCCGCTTAATCCGCGACGACGCAGCACATCAGGATATTTGGGTTGATCCATCTTCAAAGGACGGATATCGCTGTCGTCGATGCTCCCAGTAGGGAGGCCTGCGGGACCTGCAGAAGCGGCGGTCTTGGCGCCAGGCGTGGCCACGGGTGCCTGAACAGGTGCGCTTGGTGCAGCCGCAGGCGTAGGAGCACTTGCTGCCGGTGCAGCAGGCGCAGGGGCTGGCTCAGGCTCTGCTTTGGGCTCAGGCTTCTTTTTGACCGGTAGCGGTTTTTGCTGGGTGTGCTCAACCGGCTTGGGTTTCGGCTTTGGCTTGGGCTTTTCGACTACCGGTTTGGGTGGTTCGACGGGCTTGGGCGGTTCAACCGGCTTAGGAGGCTCCGGCTTAGGCGGTTCGGGCTCTGGTGGGGCCGGAGGTGTAGGCGCTGCTGCCGGAGGCTCCGGGGCAGGCTCCTTTTTGGGCAGCTGGATAAAGCTGACCTTTAGCTCGCTTGGGCTATCACCCTTGCTGATTTTGAGTTCGGGCGGAGTCTGTACGACAAAAAACAATGCAGCCGCCAGCGCCGCGTGCATAACAAAGGAAGTCCCCGAGGCCAGCCACCAACGACGAGGAGGCGTTGTTTCGGTTGTCGGCTCGGCATTGCCGACGTTCTCCTCCAGCGGAGGCACCTCATCGCTTCGTGAATACCCTTGCAGCGAAATGATCTCTGCGCCTGGATCCGTACGGCTGGCATTTACACCATCAACAGGCTCAACCTCACTGCGCACGACATACAGACGTACTCCTTCAGCCGATTCAGCAGGGTGCTCAGGCTGCAGCGAAGGGTCTTGCTCAGGCGATTTTGATCTCGCCGGCAACGTCAACGACATAGGAATGATCCACAAAGGCGGTCAGATTTAATAATCATTATCATTAAGATAACGAATTTATCAACTTTTAGCGACAACAGGATTCCTATTGCATGTAATTCATCAAATCTGACTCTAGGGCGGCTGCATCTACGACCGTTTCGAAGATCAATTCTACCCGGCTATCCTTGCGCCACTCACTGATCCGCCATTCACCCTGTCCACTGGCTTGATTGAAGCTCCACCACTGCCCATCTGCATGCAGAATGGCTTTTGCCCTGAGCAGTGCAGGTAATGCGCCCAGCCATGTCTGAACTGCTTGGCGGTTAAATTGGCTGCTATGGTGAAACCGCCACCCTATGGCGAAGCGCCCTTCAGCCTCATGAATTTGCCTTAAGGGCTGTCCAGGTAACAGCAGCGAAGGTAATGGTCCCTGCTGACCAGGGGGAGGCACTGGGAGTGAATCGGGAGCACGTTGGCCAGCTATACAAGCGCTTCCGGGCAAAAGATTAAAAGGCAGCCTTCCCTGCTGGGTCCATTGCCACTGGATGTCGGGCAAGGAAGCTAGAAGCGCCTGTCGGCTTCTGTCATTCAACAACTCAGACTTGTTGAGTACCAGCAGCCCAACCCCGGGTAACGCCTCACGTTGAGCATCAGGCAGCTGTTCCCCGCTCGCCAAGCGGTGAGCATCAACCACCATGACTGCCGGTTGAATCGCCAGTACGCCCTGCCAGGTGCCTTCGGCGAGCTGCTTGAGCAATGTAGCCGGATGCCCCAGCCCTGACGGCTCAATGAAAAGGCGCTGGGGCTGAGCCCTGCGCAACAACTGCACCAGGGCTATCTGCAATGGCGCGCCGTTGACGCAGCACAGGCACCCTCCCGGCAATTCAGTCAATGAGATACCGGCATCCGTGGTATGCAATAACGCAGCATCAAGCCCTATCTGACCGAACTCGTTGACCAGCACTGCCCACCGCTCGTGTTGAGGACGCTGCGTCAGCAAATGCCGGATGAGGCTGGTCTTGCCTGCCCCCAAAGGTCCTGTTATCACGTGGGTAGGTATATGCTTGAGCATGTTTATGTCTCGATTCGGTCAGTGGTAGAGTCGCCGATTTAAGCCGGTTACCTCTATGTATCGCCTACTTGCCTGTCTAGCCTTCCTCGTTCCGCTCTATGTGCAGGCCGAAGCGTGCCTGGTCCACAGCAAGGGTAAAGGCGTCGATGTGAAAGTCTGCCAGCAGAATCGCTCAATTCCAGCGAATCTATTTCATGATGGATTTTGTAAGCCTCAACTGGCAGAGCAGAACGTTGAGGTTACCTTTGCTGAACAATGCCCTACCGGCGGATTCGGTATCTGCCAGAACGCCCAAGTACAAGGCATGCCGTACAGACAGGACATCCATTATTACGGTATTGCTACGGATGCACGCTTCTTGAAGCCGTTCTGTGAACAGCAGAGCCAGGGCACGTGGCTGGATACATCCAAGCGGACTGAATGATGACAGGCTCTGATGCCTTTATGGATCATCCTGCTGATGGCAAAGGCTACTGGCACAAGGCAAATAGGTTATAAGATAACAACCTAATCTGTTTGACGGTTTTCTATCTTATGAAAAGACCGCCTGCCTGGTCTCTGCTACTTGCCCCTTCCTTGCTGTGCTCATCTTTTGCATTTGCCGATGGCTTACCTGTGAATTGTATGAGTACGGGGCAAATAGTCAGCTGCGAAGACCTTGCAGGCAGTCACTATCATGTATCGGTTGTGGATAAACATATTTTTATCCAAGGATACGATGCTGCAACCCAGCGCACCTGGACGCAAACCCAGGCACACTATGGTCGAATCAGTTTCTTGATGGGTTACGCCTCGGATGGCGAAATCTGGTCCGGCTTTACACGGGCCATTGGTTGGACTTCACGTGGACGCGTGTCCAGCTCGTCTGCAGGTCGACAAACACTTTTATGCGGCCGTATTGGTGGCTGCACGTCCAACCCATAAAAAAGCCCCGTTTAACGGGGCTTTGCTGAATACATTATTCAACCGTTACCGACTTGGCTAGATTGCGAGGCTGATCCACATCAGTCCCTTTCAATATAGCGACGTGATAAGACAGCAATTGCAGCGGTATGGTGTAGAGGATTGGCGCCAGCACATCATGAATGCTGGGCATACCGATTAGGTGGGTGCCTTCCCCGTTGGTAAGACCAGCTTCTGCATCCGCGAAGACAACCAGCTGACCGCCTCGAGCGCGTACTTCCTGAAGGTTGGATTTCAGCTTTTCCAACAACTCATTATTGGGCGCTACCGTAACCACAGGCATGTCGGTGTCCACCAGCGCCAGCGGGCCGTGCTTGAGCTCACCCGCCGGATAAGCCTCGGCATGAATATAGGAAATCTCCTTGAGCTTGAGCGCGCCTTCCATTGCCACTGGATACTGAGCACCTCGGCCGAGGAACAAGGTATGGTGCTTCTCTGCAAATAGCTCGGAAATCTTCTCTACATGCTTATCCATGGCAAGCGCTTCATCAAGACGCGCGGGTAAACGGCGAAGCTCTTCCACCAATTCAGCCTCAACGCCAGCCTCAAGACGGTTCTGAACACGGCCCAACGACAGCGTAAGCAGCAGCAGCGCAACCAGCTGAGTCGTGAACGCCTTGGTAGAAGCAACCCCGATCTCAGGGCCAGCCTGTGTCAGTAAGGTCAGGTCCGACTCACGTACCAGCGAGCTGGTCGCGACGTTACAAATTGCAAGACTGCCCAAATAGCCCAGCGGCTTGGCATTTCTAAGCGCAGCCAAGGTATCCGCTGTCTCCCCTGATTGGGAAATGGTCACAAACAGCGTGTCAGCCTGTACCGCTACACGCCGATAGCGGAACTCACTTGCCACTTCGACTTGGCAAGGGATACCCGTAAGACCTTCCAGCCAATAGCGCGCCACCATACCGGCATGAAAACTTGTGCCGCAGGCAACGATCTGAATATTCCTGACACGCCTAAACAGGTCTGTTGCCTGAGGACCGAATGCCTCGGTCACCACATGATCAAGACCCAACCGCCCTTCCAGGGTGCGCTGAACCACAGCAGGCTGCTCGTGAATTTCCTTGAGCATGAAGTGGCGGAACGAGCCTTTGTCAGCGGCTTCGGCCCCCTCGGTAAACTGAACAACTTCACGTGTTACCGGTTCACCGTCCACCGACCACAGCGAGACGCCATTCAGACGAATCTCTGCAATGTCGCCTTCTTCCAAGTAGATAAAGCGATCCGTTACCTGCCGGAGCGCCAACTGGTCCGACGCCAGGTAGTTTTCCCCAATACCTAGGCCGATCACCAGAGGGCTGCCGCTTCTGGCAGCGACCAGACGATCAGGCTGGTCGATATTCATGACCGCTACACCGTAGGCACCATGCAGCTCTTTCACCGCTGCCTTCAGCGCATGAGTGATATCACCGGTTTCCTTCAGCTTGTGATGCAGAAGATGAACGATGACTTCGGTATCGGTCTGGGAGGTAAAGACATAACCGAGCCCCTTTAACCACTCGCGCAGGGGTTCATGGTTTTCAATGATCCCATTGTGGACCACTGCAATCTGACCATGGGAGAAATGAGGATGGGCATTCGCTTCAGTTGGCGCACCATGCGTGGCCCAGCGGGTATGGGCAATACCGAGGCGACCTGTCAGGCCTTCACTGTTAAGCGCGCTAGCCAGCTCGCTGACCTTGCCGGGGCGACGAATGCGCTCAAGGGTCTGCTGCGCCGTCAGTACGGCAAGACCTGCGCTGTCATACCCTCGGTATTCAAGGCGCTTGAGCCCTTCAACGAGGATAGCGGTGATATTACGCTCAGCAATGGCGCCTACGATGCCACACATGGAAAACTCCTAAACAAGCGATGCATATGAATGCTTCGTTCAAATTTTAAAGAGTGGCTGTGGATATTTGATGGAGATCATTTATCCACAGCCACACAAATGACAGTAATGCCCCGTTGTTCCAATTGGTGTCTGGCTTCATCAGGGAAACGCTCATCAGTCACAAGCGTGTGAATGTTCGACCAGGGCAGTTCCAGGTTGGGAATACGTCGACCAACCTTGTCCCCTTCTGCCATAACGATGACTTCTCGGGCCACTTCAGCCATTACACGCGACAAGCCCAGTAATTCATTGAACGTCGTCGTGCCCCGTTCAAAATCCAATCCGTCAGCACCAATGAATAGCTGATCGAAGTCGTAAGAGCGCAAGACTTGCTCAGCCACTTGCCCTTGAAAGGATTCCGAATGAGGGTCCCAGGTCCCGCCAGTCATTAACAAAACCGGTTCATGCTCAAGTTCACGCAAGGCATTGGCAATATGAAGCGAGTTGGTCATCACAACCAGACCTGCTTTGTTTTCCAATTCGGGAATAAGCGCAGCGGTCGTGCTGCCACTGTCAATAATGACCCGGGCATGTTCGCGGATACGTGAAGAGGCAGCCCGTGCAATGGCCTGCTTATACGGTGATGGCGCTTGAGCAAGATCGCTCAGAAGCTCATGGGGGATCGAAACGGCGCCACCGTATCGGCGTAGTAAGAGACCATTCTTTTCGAGCGCAGCCAAATCCTTTCGAATCGTAACTTCTGAGGTGGCAAACAGTTTGGTCAACTCATCAACTGTCACCTCGCCCTGATCATTCAAGCGGGCAAGGATGTCGTGGCGACGTTGTGGAGTGTTGCGCTTGGCCATAAGTTTCGATTCGAAATTTATATACTTCGAATCAAAACCTTTAACGGATAAAAAGTCAACCCAGAATGAAAAAGGCTGTGAGCATTTCACAGCCTTTTGGGTTACTTCTTCTTGAGAGGACGTTGCCAATCAGGCTTGTTAACCTGTCTTGCCCTACCCAGTGCCAGCGTCTGCGCAGGCACGTTTTCCGTAATGGTAGAACCTGCAGCCGTGGTTGCTCCATCGCCTAACGTGACTGGTGCGACCAACGAACTGTTGGAGCCAATGAAGACGTCATCGCCAATCTCGGTTCTATACTTGTTGGCACCATCATAGTTGCAGGTAATGGTGCCGGCGCCTACGTTACAGTTCTTTCCTAGGACAGCATCACCCAGATAAGACAGATGCCCCGCCTTGCTGCCTTCATTAAGATGAGCGTTTTTCAACTCGACGAAATTGCCCACATGAACCCTGGCTTCCAGAACAGAACCGGGACGTAGCCGAGCAAAGGGACCTACATCGGCACCCTCACCCACTACTGCGCCATCCAGATGACTGTTGGCCTTGATAACCGCCCCGCGTTTCAACGTGCTGTTGTGGATAACACAGTTGGGCCCAATTTCGACGTTGTCTTCGATAACCACCGTGCCACTCAGAATAACATTGATATCAATAGTGACATCACGGCCAGTCTGGACCTGCCCACGCAGATCAAAGCGTGTCGGATCCAGTAGTGTTACACCTTGCGTCATGAGCGCTTGCGCAGCGCGCCATTGATAGTGTCGCTCAAGATCAGCCAACTGCTTTCTGTCATTGGCTCCCTGAACCTCCATGGCATCGTCTGGCTGAGCCGTTGCAACGCGCAAGCCATCGGATACGGCCATTGCGATGACATCCGTCAGGTAATACTCCCCTTGTGCATTGCTGTTGGAAAGTCTACCGAGCCACTCTCCCAATCGCTCGCCCGGAACGGCCAGAATACCGGTATTACCTTCGCGGATTGCCTTTTGCGTTGCATCGGCATCCTTATGCTCAACAATTGCATACACCTCACCGTGGTTATCCCGAAGGATACGTCCATAACCCGTGGGATCTGCCAGTTCTACAGTCAACAATGCCAGCTGCTGAGCGCTAACCTGCTCTAGCAGACGCTCAAGCGTAGACGTCTCAATCAGCGGAACATCGCCATATAGGATCAGTACCCGCTCCGCCGACAGATGGGGAAGCGCCTGGGCGACAGCATGGCCTGTACCCAACTGCTCCTGCTGGACGACGAAGTTGAGGTCATCTGCTGCCAGACGCTGCTTGACGGTTTCGGCTCCATGGCCGATCACCACATGGATCTTTTGCGGAGTCAGTTCGCGGGCGCGATTGATCACGTGTCCCAGCATGGCCTTCCCGGCAATCGGATGAAGAACCTTGGGCAGAGCGGAGCGCATACGGGTGCCTTGCCCCGCAGCAAGAATGACAATTTCAAGGGACATGTTTACGCCTCGATAGGGCCGTTAAGCCGTTAGACACGGATAAAGAGTCTCAGAAGAGAAACGGGCTCAGCAAGTGCTCACGGCCAGAAATGAAAAGGGGTAGCCGAAGCTACCCCTTTCATATACCCGAAGCGTATTGCTTCAGCGCTTGGCCTTGTTGCGTAGCTGCTGAATGGTACGCAGCTGAGCTGCGGCTTCAGCCAACTGTGCAGAGGCAGCGCTGTAATCGAAGTTCGAGCCTTTCTCGCTCAGCGTCTTCTCAGCCAGCTTCATGGCTTCCTGAGCAGCCGCTTCATCAAGATCGCTCGCCCGGCTGGCAATATCTGCCAACACTTCGACGACATTCGGCTGGACTTCGAGGAAACCACCAGAGATATAAAACACCTCTTCCTCGCCGCCCTGCTTGATCAGGCGAATCGGGCCAGGCATGAGATCAGTCAACAGCGGAGCATGGCCGGGAGAAATACCCAGATCCCCCAGGTTACCGTGGGCGATAACCATCTCCACCGCTCCGGAGAAGATGGCTCCTTCCGCGCTGACGATATCGCATTGGACTGTCTTGGCCATATGCATGCCTCGTAAGGCGCCCGTTCCCGGGCGCACGGATTACAGTTTCTTCGCTTTTTCGATAGCTTCGTCGATGCTGCCAACCATGTAGAATGCCTGCTCAGGCAAATGGTCGTAGTCACCTTTCAGAATGCCGCCGAAACCAGCAATGGTGTCCTTGAGCGAAACGTATTTACCTGGCGCACCGGTAAATACTTCTGCCACGAAGAACGGCTGGGACAGGAAGCGCTGGATCTTACGAGCACGGGATACCAACTGCTTGTCCGCTTCGGACAGTTCGTCCATACCCAGAATCGCAATGATGTCCTTCAACTCCTTGTAGCGCTGCAGAACATACTGAACGCCGCGAGCAACGTCATAGTGCTCCTGACCGATCACCAGCGGATCAAGCTGGCGAGAAGTAGAGTCCAGCGGATCCACAGCTGGGTAGATACCCAGGGAAGCGATGTCACGGGACAGTACGACGGTTGCGTCCAAGTGAGCGAACGTGGTCGCAGGGGACGGGTCAGTCAAGTCATCCGCAGGTACGTATACAGCCTGGATGGATGTAATCGAACCGGTTCTGGTGGAGGTAATACGCTCCTGAAGAACGCCCATCTCCTCAGCCAGCGTCGGCTGATAACCTACTGCGGAAGGCATACGGCCCAGCAGAGCGGATACTTCCGTACCGGCCAGGGTGTAACGATAGATGTTGTCGATGAACAACAGCACGTCACGTCCTTCGTCACGGAACTTTTCGGCCATGGTCAGGCCAGTCAGGGCCACGCGCAGACGGTTGCCCGGCGGCTCGTTCATCTGACCGTAAACCAGGGCTACCTTGTCCAGAACGTTGGAATCCTTCATCTCGTGGTAGAAGTCGTTACCCTCACGAGTACGCTCACCCACGCCTGCGAACACGGAATAACCGCTGTGCTCGATGGCGATGTTACGGATCAGTTCCATCATGTTAACGGTCTTGCCTACACCGGCACCACCGAACAGACCAACCTTACCACCCTTCGCGAACGGGCAAACCAGGTCAATAACCTTGATGCCTGTCTCCAGCAGCTCGTTGCTACCGGACTGATCAGCGTAGGACGGTGCCTTGCGGTGGATTTCCCAACGCTCTTCTTCACCGATGGGGCCCGCCTCGTCGATCGGGTTACCCAGAACGTCCATGATACGGCCCAGCGTCTTCACGCCTACCGGTACCTTGATCGCTTCACCAGTGTTGTTAACGTCCAGACCACGCTTCAGACCCTCGGTAGAGCCCATCGCGATGGAACGAACAATGCCGTCGCCCAGCTGCTGCTGAACTTCCAGCGTAGTTTCCACGCCCTGCACTTTCAGAGCGTCATAAACTTTCGGTACGGAATCGCGTGGGAATTCCACGTCGATTACGGCGCCGATGATTTGTACGATACGTCCGCTACTCATTTCGCGTTCCTCGAAGAATTAGAACCAGTCCGTCAAACCGCAGCGGCGCCGCCGACGATTTCCGAAATTTCCTGCGTAATCGCTGCCTGGCGTGCCTTGTTGTAGATCAGCTGCAGTTCGCTGATGATCTCGCCCGCGTTATCCGTAGCGTTCTTCATCGCGATCATCCGCGCTGCTTGTTCACAAGCGCTGTTTTCTACAACTGCCTGATACACCTGGGATTCCACGTAACGCACCAAGAGGCCGTCCAGCAACGTCTTGGCATCTGGTTCGTAGAGGTAGTCCCAATGCTTTTGCAGGCTGGTGTTCTGCTCAGCCACCAACGGAACCAGCTGCTCGATTGTCGGCTTCTGGACCATGGTGTTGACGAACTTGTTGGACACTACGTACAGGCGATCAATACGGCCATTCAGGTAAGCGTCGAGCATGACCTTGATACTACCGATCAGGTCGTTGATCGAAGGCTCTTCACCCAAATGGCTGATGGCTGCGACTACATTACCGCCGTAGCTGCGGAAGAAGGACGCACCCTTGCTGCCAATCACACCGAGATCGACTTCAGCATTGCGATCGCGTTGCTCTGCCATGTCGCGAATCAGCGTCTTGAACAAGTTGATGTTCAAGCCGCCCGCCAGACCACGGTCGGAGCTGACCACGATATAGCCCACGCGCTTTACCGGACGCTCCACCATAAACGGATGGCGATATTCCGGGTTCGCATTGGCCAAGTGGCCGATCACAGCACGAATACGCTCAGCGTAAGGCTTGCTGGCAGCCATGCGCGTCTGAGCTTTGCGCATCTTGCTGACAGCTACCTTTTCCATGGCGCTGGTGATCTTCTGTGTGCTTTTGATGCTCGCGATTTTGCCGCGAATCTCTTTTGCGCCTGCCATGTAACACCTATCGGGTTAGCAAGCGGGAGCGCTTGACGCTCCCGCCTGGGCTTACCAGGTTTGAGTGGCCTTGAACTTCTCGAGACCGGCCTTGATGCCAGAATCGATTTCGTCGTTGAAGTCGCCCTTCTCGTTGATCTTGGCCATCAGTGCGGCGTGATCACGGTTGAAGTACGAAATCAGGGCCTGCTCGAAGCTGCCAATCTTGTCCAGCGGGATATCCGACAGGAAGCCACGCTCGGCGGCGTACAGCGACAGAGCCATCTCGGCGATGGACATCGGTGCATACTGCTTCTGCTTCATCAGCTCGGTAACACGCTGACCATGCTCAAGCTGCTTACGTGTTGCTTCGTCCAGGTCAGAAGCAAACTGGGCAAATGCTGCCAGTTCACGGTACTGAGCCAGTGCGGTACGGATACCACCGGACAGCTTCTTGATAATCTTGGTCTGAGCGGCACCACCCACACGGGATACGGAAATACCCGCGTTAACCGCAGGACGAATACCCGAGTTGAACAGACTGGTTTCCAGGAAGATCTGGCCGTCGGTAATCGAAATTACGTTGGTCGGAACGAACGCGGAAACGTCACCTGCCTGAGTCTCGATCAGCGGCAGAGCAGTCAAGGAACCTGTCTTACCGGTAACGGCGCCCTTGGTGAACTGTTCTACATACTCCTCGGATACGCGAGAAGCACGCTCCAGCAAACGGCTGTGTAGATAGAACACGTCGCCTGGGTACGCTTCACGGCCCGGCGGACGACGCAGCAGCAGGGAAATCTGGCGGTAAGCCACAGCCTGCTTGGACAGATCGTCATAAACGATCAGTGCATCTTCACCGCGGTCACGGAAGTATTCACCCATGGTGCAGCCGGCATAGGGAGCCAGGAACTGCAGGGCTGCGGACTCAGAGGCACTGGCAGCTACCACGATGGTGTTCTGCAGTGCGCCGTGCTCTTCCAGCTTGCGTACGACGTTGGCAATGGTCGACTGCTTCTGACCGATAGCAACATAGACGCAACGAATGCCACTGTTGCGCTGGTTGATGATCGCATCCACCGCCATGGCAGTTTTACCTACCTGACGGTCACCGATGATCAGCTCACGCTGGCCACGGCCAACGGGGATCATGGCGTCAACAGCCTTGTAACCAGTCTGTACAGGCTGGTCTACCGACTTACGCCAGATTACGCCCGGAGCGACTTTTTCAACCGCGTCGGTTTCTTTGGCGTTGATCGGGCCTTTGCCATCGATCGGATTACCCAGGGCATCAACAACGCGACCCAGAAGCTCCGGACCAACCGGTACTTCAAGGATACGGCCGGTGCACTTGGCACTCATGCCTTCAGCCAGGCCCAGGTAATTACCCAGAACCACAGCACCTACGGAGTCCTGCTCCAGGTTCAGTGCCATGCCGTAGACGCCGCCCGGGAACTCAATCATTTCCCCGTACATAACGTCGGCCAGACCAAAGATGCGCACGATACCGTCAGAAACACTGACGATAGTACCTTCGTTGCGCGGTTGCGAAGAGACATCGAGTTTCTCGATGCGGCTCTTGATGATTTCACTAATTTCGGAAGGATTGAGTTGCTGCATGCTACTGCCCCTTCAAACTCAAGGTTTCAACGCTTCGGCCAGTTGCGCGAGCTTGCCGCGAACGGAGCCATCGATTACCAAGTCGCCGGCGCGAATTACCACACCACCGATCAGGCTTGCATCCTCGGATGCATGAAGTCGCACATCGCGACCGAGCCTTGCGCTGAGAGCCTTGGCGAGTTTGTCTTGCTGTTCGTCGCTCAAAGCGAAAGCACTGGTGACTTCCGCCTCGATGGATCTTTCCTGCTCGGCCTTGAACTCTTCGTAGAGTTCAGCAATGGTCGGCATCAGGTCGATCCGGTTGTTTTCTGCCACGGTCCGAACAAAGTTCTGGGCCTGCACATCCAGCTGATCGCCGCACACGTCAATGAGCAGCTTGGCCTTGGCGTCCGCGGTCAACTGCGGTTGCTGAAGCAGCTGGCGCACGGTCCCATCCAGAGTTACCGCGGCGAGCAGTCTCAGCTCCTCGGACCATTTGGCCAGATTCTGCTGAGACTGTGCGAACTCGAAAGCTGCCTTGGCATATGGCCGGGCCAGCGTGTTCAGTTCTGCCATGATGGCCTCGCTTAGATTTCCGCAGCCAGTCGGTCGACCAACTGTGCGTGGGCTTGGGGATCAATCGTTTTGCCCAGGATCTTCTCTGCACCAGCGACAGCCAGAAGGCCGACCTGTGCACGCAGAGCTTCCTTGGCGCTATTGATTTCCCGGTCGATTTCAGCCTGAGCCTGCTCTTTCAGACGATCGCCTTCAGCACGGGCCTTGACCTGCGCTTCTTCGATGATCTGAGTAGCACGCTTGTTAGCTTGCTCGATGATTTCAGCTGCCTGGCCTTTCGCTTCGCTCAGTTTCTGGGTGGCTTGTTCCTGAGCCAATTCCAGGTCACGAGCCGCGCGGTTGGCAGCGTCCAGGCCGTCAGCAATCTTCTTTTCACGCTCACGCAAAGCCGCGATGACCGGAGGCCACACGAACTTCATGCAGAACAGCACGAAGATAAAGAAGGCAACGGACTGGCCAATCAGGGTTGCATTAATGTTCACGCCAACACCTCGCTCGTTCGTTGTCTGTCAATCATACGAATCATCGATTCGGATGATTAACCAGCGATCTGACCAACGAAGGGGTTAGCGAAGGTGAAGAACAGGGCGATACCAACACCGATCATGGTTACGGCGTCGAGCAGACCCGCTACGATGAACATTTTCACCTGCAGCATCGGAACAAGTTCCGGCTGACGGGCAGCGCCTTCCAGGAACTTGCCGCCCAACAGGCCGAAGCCAATGGCAGTACCCAGTGCGCCCAGACCAATCAGCAGTGCTACGGCGATAGCGGTCAGTCCAACTACAGTTTCCATTTTTCCTCCCGACTTTTAAGTCGTCTTGGTTAAGGTTGAAGCAAAAAATTGTTATTCCCCATTGCCCTCGCGGGCATCCTCCCCTTTCGGAGAGGATCATCAAGTGCTCTAGCTCTTAATGACTTTCTTCATGCGCCATCGACATATAGACGATGGTCAGCATCATGAAGATGAAGGCCTGCAAGGTAATGATCAGGATGTGGAAGACCGCCCACGCCCACTGCAGGACAATACCTAGACCACCCAGCGCCAGACCGTTGGCGAACATCATGGCGATCAGGATAAAGATCAGCTCACCGGCATACATGTTGCCGAAGAGTCGCAAGGCCAAGGAAACGGGACGCGCCACCAGCGTTACGAACTCGAGCAGGAAGTTGATCGGAATCAGGATGATCTGAACCAGCATGTTCTTGCTATGGAACGGATGCAGAGTCAGCTCGCCCAGGAAACCACCAATTCCTTTTACCTTGATGCTATAGAAGATCAACAGGGCAAATACGGACAAGGCCATACCAATAGTGGCATTCGGGTCGGTAGTCGGAACCACACGGAAATATGTGTGCTCACCACCTATCAGGCCAGCCAGGGACGGCAACCAGTCAACCGGCACCAAGTCCATGAGGTTCATCAGGAAGATCCAGACGAAAATCGTCAGTGCCAGAGGCGCGATCAGCGGATTACGGCCATGGAAGGTGTCACGGACACTGCTGTCGACGAACTCGATAATGACTTCGACGAAATTTTGCAATTTACCGGGCTGGCCACTGGTGGCCTTGACCGCTACGGCACGGAAAATGCAAATAAAAATCAGGCCTAGAACGACCGACCAACCCAGAGTATCCAGGTGGAAGGCCCAAAAGCCCATTTCTTTCGCTTCTTGAGGGGTGTGGGCGAAACTCCAACCATTTGCCGGATGCAGACCATAGGTCAGATTCTGCAAGTGGTGCTGGATGTAACCCGAAGCGGATTCTGCTGCCATGTTTGCCTCGAACGCTTTAAGGTCTAGAAGATCGTTTGACAAGTAGGGGAGCGCATCCATTGACAAAAAGCGTCAATAGATAGACACCAAACAACGCCAGTGGCATGAGTGGCTTTATCCCCGCAAACGCCACTGTAAAAAGCAGTGCCGTCAAAATTAGTTTTCCTGCCTCCCCCGCATAGAATGATCGAACTATGTCGCGAGCAGCTCGGGCGCCCGAATAACGGAACGCTTTATAAGAGAAATATGTATTAGGCAACCAGGCGATTAAACCACCCATCAAACCAGAATAAGCAGCGACCCTACCAACGAAGCAAAACAAAAATAACGCTGCACATATCGTGACGGCCAGTTGGACGAGCAGCAGGTTAAATGCTGGCTGACGGTGAAAAGGCAGGCGTTTGGGCGTGCGATCAACCATCGCGCTCGAAGTCCTCTGGCGTCGGCTTATTATTTAAGCCTTGGCATACTTTGTGCCGACGTAAAGCGCGCAGAGTATAGGAGTCTGCACGCGCCCATTCAAGCCATGCGGTAGTCTTTACGACTATTCGCTACCATTAGAATATTAGCGAATGTGAGCAAGAACGCCCTGCAGCTCATCAAGTGAGCTGTAACGAATCACCAGCTGCCCCTTTCCCTTCTGCCCATGGCGGATCTGTACGGGAGCCCCCAGACGCTCAGCCAGCCGTTGCTCCAGGCGCATAATATCAGGATCAGCCTTCTCTGGAGGCTCAACCGCTTCTTTCTTATTCAACCACTGCCTTACTAAGGCTTCTGTCTGACGCACGGTCAATCCACGTGCGACAACATGACGCGCCCCCTCGACCTGTTTTGAGGCTGGCAAGCCCAACAATGCCCTGGCATGGCCCATTTCCAGATCGCCATGCGCCAGCATGGTCTTGATCTCTTCTGGCAACGCTATCAGTCGAAGCAGGTTAGCCACACTGACGCGTGATTTGCCCACTGCATCGGCCACCTGCTGCTGCGTCAGCTGAAATTCCTGCTGCAGCCGCTGAAGAGCCATGGCCTCTTCTATCGGACTTAGGTTTTCACGCTGGATATTCTCGATCAGCGCCATCGCAATGGCGGCTTCGTCAGGAATGTTTCTGACCAATGCTGGGATACGCTCAAGCCCTGCCTGCTGGCTGGCACGCCAGCGACGCTCCCCGGCAATGATCTCATAGCGGTTGTCAGCAATGGGACGTACCACGATCGGCTGCATCAAGCCTTGGGCGCGAATCGACCTGGCAAGCTCTTCGAGCGCGACCGGGTCCATGTCACGGCGTGGTTGGTACTTGCCGCGCTGGATAATGTCCAACGGCAGATGCTGCAACTCACGCTGGTCGGCCTTGACTGCTTCTTCCTGCAGTACGCTAGCCGTAGCCCCGCTCAGCAGCGCATCCAGACCGCGGCCCAGTCCCCTTTTCTTGACAGCCATGTGTATTCCTTAAGCGATTGCTTTTGCAGCCTTGCGCTGCCGACGAGCCAGTTCGTTTGCCAAGGCCAGATAGGCTGCAGCCCCTGTTGATGCCTTGTCGTAAGTCAACGCGGGCATACCATGACTGGGCGCCTCGGCAAGACGCACGTTACGCGGGATAACCGTATCGTACAGCGTATCGCCAAAATGCGCCTTGAGCTGGGCCGCTACGTCGTTCGCCAGATTGATACGCGGGTCATACATCGTGCGCAGCACACCTTCGATCTTCAGGCCTGGATTCAGAGCCTGTCCGATGCGCTGGATGCTACCGATCAGGTCAGTCAGCCCTTCAAGTGCGAAATATTCACACTGCATGGGAATGATGACCCCATCTGAAGCGACAAGCCCATTGATG
This sequence comes from Pseudomonas sp. MAG002Y, assembly GCF_019400845.1. NCBI lineage: Bacteria > Pseudomonadati > Pseudomonadota > Gammaproteobacteria > Pseudomonadales > Pseudomonadaceae > Pseudomonas > Pseudomonas sp. MAG002Y. The sequence continues at coordinate 102,857 of NZ_WOEJ01000003.1, forward strand.
GTCAACATCGATAATGACGGTGGGCAGTCAATCAGTACGTAATCGTAATTTTCCCGAATCGGCGCCAGCGCTTCACGCAAGCGGCTCTCGCGCTTGCTCATGTCCAGAAGCTCAATTTCGGCAGCCGTCACATCACGGTTCGACGGTAGCAACTGGTAACCACCATGCTCGGAAAACTGCATGGCTTCGATGAGATCACACTGTCCGATCAGCACATCCAGAACCGAATGTTCCAGATTGTGCTTATCCACACCGCTTCCCATGGTCGCGTTGCCTTGTGGATCGAGATCGATCAACAGTACCCGACGTCGGGTAGCAACGAGCGAAGCAGCCAGATTGATGCAGGTCGTAGTTTTCCCCACCCCGCCTTTCTGGTTGGCTATCGCAAAAACCTTGGCCATGAGCCGCTTTACCCCTCTTCAACAATGCGGCGCAGTATCAATAGATGCCGCTGCCCTTGGCAACCTGGAACCTGCAAGGCGTGTTCTGCTTCAACCTTAAAATCGATTGGCAACGCTGCAAGCTCATCCTCAGGATGCAATCCTTTCATGGCGAACCATTGTGTCAATGAATCGCCCAGATGTCGTGTCCAGTTTGTGAAATCAGCGAGCGAGCTGAACGCTCGCGACACAATCCCGGTGAAACGATAGTCAGGCGTAAATTCCTCTACACGACTGTGGATAACCTTAAGGTTATCCAAGCCGAGCTCAATTTTTGCCTGTGTGAGAAAGCGTGTTTTCTTACCGTTGCTGTCCAGAACGGTAAAGGTGCTTTCCGGGAACAGGATGGCTAGCGGGACTCCCGGCATACCCCCACCACTGCCCACATCCAGCCATCGACCAGCCCTGATATGGGGGACAACGCTCAAACTATCAAGCAGGTGACGTGAAACCATTTCATCTGGATCACGGACTGCCGTCAGGTTATAGGCTTTATTCCACTTTTGCAGCAGGCCCATGTAGGCCAGCAATTTCTCAACCTGTTCATCAGACAGCTCGACACCTAGAGACTTAGCTCCTGAGCGAAGCTCCTCGCTGTAACGAATCATTCCTTCCAACATCAAGCCATCTGCTCCAACTGGCGTCCGGCCGAACGCTTTTTCAGGTGAATCATCAACAGGGAAATGGCTGCAGGCGTTACACCGGGAATCCGCGAAGCCTGCCCAAGTGTTTCCGGGCGGCCCTGGCTCAGCTTGTGCTGAATTTCCTTCGACAAACCGGATATGGCGGTGTAATCCAGATCCGCCGGTAGACGAATGCTTTCACTGCTGCGCAGCCGCTCGATTTCGTCCTGCTGACGCTCGATGTAACCTGCGTATTTAGTCTTGATCTCTACCTGCTCGGCAACCTGCGCGTCTTCGATGACACCGCCGGTTACCTCCATCAAGCCGACATAGTCGATTTCCGGACGGCTCAGAAGACTTTGCAGATTGTACTCATGGGTCAGCGGTGTACCAAAGCGCTCAGCAATGGCATCACCTTGTACAGTCCCAGGACGCACCCACGTACTCTTCAAGCGCTGCTCCTCAAGGGTAATGCGCTCACGCTTCAGGCAGAACGCCTCCCAACGAGCATCGTCTACCAGACCGAGCTGCCGACCTTGTTCGGTCAGTCGCAGATCCGCATTGTCTTCACGCAGAATCAGTCGATATTCCGCACGGGAGGTAAACATCCGATACGGTTCCTGCGTACCCAGCGTGATCAAATCATCGACCAATACACCCAAGTAAGCTTCGTCACGACGTGGACACCAGCTGTCCTTGCCCTGTGCACGCAAGGCTGCATTGGCACCTGCCAGTAGCCCCTGGGCGCCAGCTTCCTCGTATCCTGTCGTTCCGTTGATCTGACCTGCAAAGAAGAGTCCACTAATGACCTTGGTTTCCAGGCTGTATTTCAGATCACGCGGGTCGAAAAAGTCATATTCGATGGCATAACCGGGACGCAGGATGTGGGCATTTTCCATACCCCGCATCGACCGCACCAACTCCAGCTGAACATCAAAGGGCAAGGATGTGGAAATCCCGTTGGGATACAACTCGTGAGTTGTCAGTCCCTCGGGCTCCAGGAAAACCTGATGGCTGTCCTTGTCCGCGAAACGGTGGATCTTGTCTTCGATCGATGGACAGTAGCGTGGGCCAATCCCTTCGATAACGCCTGAATACATCGGCGAGCGATCAAGATTGTTGCGGATGATGTCATGGGTCCGACTGTTGGTATGAGTTATCCAACAGCTAACCTGCTGAGGATGCTCATCCACTGATCCCATGAATGACATTACGGGCAGAGGTTTATCCCCAGGCTGCTCCGTCATGACAGAGAAATCCACTGTACGACCGTCAATGCGTGGAGGTGTACCGGTTTTCAACCGTGATACACGCAGTGGCTGCTCACGAAGCCGTGTGGACAAGGCATTGGCAGGTGGATCCCCTGCCCGACCGCCTGAGTAATTCTGCAGGCCTATGTGGATAAGCCCCCCCAGAAAGGTGCCTGTGGTCAACACAACGTTATCCCCAAGGAAACGTAGACCCATCTGGGTAACGACGCCTCTGACCTGATCCTGTTCAACAATCAAGTCGTCACAGGCCTGCTGAAATATCCACAGGTTGGGCTGATTTTCCAGCATATAGCGGATTGCAGCCTTATAGAGGACACGATCGGCTTGAGCGCGCGTTGCACGCACCGCAGGGCCTTTACGGCTATTGAGTATCCGGAACTGGATGCCTGCTTTGTCGGTAGCCGAAGCCATCGCACCGCCCAAGGCATCGATCTCCTTGACTAGATGGCTCTTGCCGATACCACCAATAGCCGGGTTGCAGCTCATCTGCCCCAATGTTTCAACATTGTGGGTCAGCAACAAAGTTTTGACACCCATGCGTGCAGCAGCAAGTGCAGCTTCGGTGCCGGCATGGCCGCCGCCGACCACTATGACGTCAAAACGGGAAGGGAAATCCACCACGCACCTCGTGCCTGTTTGGTTAGGGGATTAGGGAAGGCGCAGAAGTATAAGGGCTCCTCTGCTCTCTATGAAGTCCTTTTGAACAAAAAATGATCAACTGCAGACTTGGTGGCATCAGGTAATAGAAATAATAAGGAAGAAATATATAAAAGCTTGTTAATGCGATTATGTATGGTGAGCCTCTTTTCTGTGGATAACATGCGCTTGCCTTTACCCACAGGGCATTACAGCCAATGATAAGTCAGAGGAGAACCTGTCACTCTCCTTATCGAAAGCTCGTGAGTAGCTGTGGATAATTAGGAAGGTTACCAACAGACCCTTTTTAGAACAGCTTAAGCCCTGACTTCTGCCCAGACCTCAGCTAGGGTTATCAACAGGCAAAAAAAAGCCCCAGCGGGTAATCCCGTGGGGCTTCCTGAATCGATGAAACGCGGCTATTTGCCGATGCAAAAGCTGGAGAAGATCCTGCCCAGCAGATCATCGGAACTGAACGCTCCTGTAATCTCGCCCAATGCCTGCTGCGCCACTCTCAGGTCTTCCGCCAAGAGCTCCCCAGAGCCATTCACTACGAGTTGCTGATGCCCGTGCTCCAGATAATGACGGGCTGTGTGTAACGCTTCGAGATGACGTTGGCGTGCGCTAAAACTGCTTTCGGCAGTCTGCTCAAAGCCAACGCAGGCTTTGAGGTGCTCTCGAAGATGCTCGATGCCCTCACCCGTCATTGCACTAAGGCTTAAGGTATGAATACCTTCTGAGGTTTCCTGAAGCGCGATAGGTTCACCCGACAGATCAGCTTTGTTTCGGATGACTGTTACTTTGTTTTGATCAGGTCGCTGTGACAGAAACTCTGGCCAAAGTGCATCGGGATTCCGAGCCTCAGGCGCCGTAGAATCTACCACCAGCAGTATCCGGTCGGCGCTCTCAATAGCACTCAGGGCGCGCTGTACGCCGATCTGCTCAACCCGATCGGTAGTGTCCCGTAATCCCGCCGTGTCAATGACATGTAATGGCATACCGTCGATATGGATGTGCTCGCGTAAGACATCGCGGGTCGTGCCTGCAATGTCCGTCACGATGGCAGCTTCATGGCCTGCCAGCGCGTTGAGAAGACTCGATTTTCCTGCGTTGGGTCGCCCAGCAATCACCACCGTCATGCCATCGCGTAACAGTGCGCCACGACCGGCTTCTTTTTCCACCTGCGCCAGTTCCTGGCGCACACCGTTGAGCAGGCCCAGCACATGGCCATCCGCCAGGAAGTCGATTTCCTCTTCGGGAAAGTCGATGGCTGCCTCCACGTAAATCCGCAACTGGATCAGTTGTTCCGTCAGGCTTTCTATTCGTTTGGAGAATGCCCCTTGCAATGAACGTAGCGCATTACGGGCAGCTTGCTCGGAACTCGCCTCGATGAGGTCGGCGATAGCTTCTGCCTGGGCAAGGTCCAGCTTATCGTTGAGAAAGGCACGTTCGCTGAACTCTCCTGGACGGGCTGAACGCGCACCTACCGCAATGACAGCCTTGAGCAGTAAATCCAGAACGACAGGACCGCCATGGCCTTGGAGCTCGAGAACGTCCTCGCCTGTAAAAGAGTGAGGTCCTGGGAAGAACAAGGCGATTCCCTCATCAAGGGTAAGACCAGCGCTATCCTTGAAGGGACCATAATGAGCATGGCGAGGTATTAAAGAGCCACCACAGATTGTTTCTGCGATGGTTCTTACCGCAGGCCCGGAAACCCTGACGATACCTACCCCACCTCGGCCTGTGGCTGTAGCGATAGCAGCAATGGTGTCTTGAATTGGATTCATTCTTCATTCTCCAGAATGCACAACGCCCCTCGAAAGGGGCGCTGTGTAAAGCGTAGGGCTATCAGGCCGGTTTGGCAGTGCCATTGATCCGACGATTGATATACCACTGCTGCGCGATCGACAGGCAGTTGTTCACGATCCAGTACAGCACCAGGCCAGACGGGAACCACAGGAAGAAGAAGGTAAAGATAATGGGCATCATCTTCATCATCTTGGCTTGCATGGGGTCCGGAGGCGTGGGGTTCAACATTTGCTGAACCAGCATGGTACCGCCCATAAGGATCGGCAGGATGAAGAAAGGATCCTTGGACGAAAGGTCAGTGATCCAGAACATCCAGGGAGACTGGCGCATTTCCACGCTCTCCAGCAGAACCCAGTACAAGGCCAGGAATACCGGCATCTGTACGAGGATCGGCAGGCAGCCACCCAGCGGATTGATCTTCTCCTTGCGGTACAGCTCCATCATCGCCTGGGACATCTTCTGGCGATCATCACCATACTGTTCCTTCAACGCCTGAAGACGCGGAGAAACTGCACGCATGCGAGCCATGGAACGGTAGCTGGCTGCAGAAAGCGGGAAGAAAATAGCCTTGATGATGATAGTCAACACGATGATCGACCATCCCCAGTTTCCAAGGATGCTGTGGATATGTTGCAGCAGCCAGAAGATCGGCTGAGCAATGAACCACAGGAAACCATAGTCGACGGTCAATTCAAGACCTGGGGACAACTCTTTCAGATATTCCTGCAGCTTCGGACCGGCATAAAGGGTTGCCGATGTTTCTGCCTGGGTACCCGGTGCTACGCTAAGCTGCGGACCGGTAAAGCCCACCAGATAATTGCCCTGGCTGTCCTTGCGACCCTGGATCTGGTGCTGCTCGTCCTTGTTGGGCACCCAAGCCGTCACGAAGTAATGCTGCAACCAGGCGACCCAACCGCCCTTGGCCGTTTCCTGCAGAGCCTGCTTGTCGATATCTTTCATCGACACCTTGCGATATTGCTCCTCCGGCGTTCCGACAGCAGCGCCCAGGTAAGTCGAAACCCCTGTGGCTGTTGTGGAAGATGGATCACCACTGGAGTCACGCTTCAGCTGTGCATAGAAAATACCATTCCAGTTCTGGCTGCTCTGGTTGTCGATGACATAGCTGACCTGCACCTGATAGGCATTGGGGTTGATGCAGGAAATTTTCTTCTGTGCCTTTTCGGTATCCGAGCAATCAAGCTTCAGGCCGCGATGGAAGGTAAAGCGCTTGACATAGTTGACGCCGTTTTCAGCAAAGTTCAGATCGACAGTCAGTTGATCCTGACCGTCTGCCAATACGTAGTTCTGCTGTGCACTCTGATAAACAGGGCGGCCTGTCTGACGTGCGTCCGGACCGTTGGATCCAGTTAAACCACTTTGCGCCAGATACAAACGTTCGTTGCCATTATCAAACAGGGTGAAGGGTACATCCGGATGATCCTGGCGACGTGGATACTGGACAAGCCCCAATTTGACGATGTCACCACCACGGGGATCAATCGTGACATCCATGACATCCGTACGGACATGGATGGGTTGACCATTGCCACTTACAGTCTGTGGAGCCGTTCCGTTCGTCGAGCTTTCGCCTGCAACGGTTGGAACATCGGCCGCAGCAGTATTGCCTGTTGGCGTGTCAGTCGGCAGCGCCGCAGCGGAGGATTGTGCTGAAGAAGGCGTTTCGGGCTGGCCGTAATCCTTATTCCATTGCAACACCGCTGTGTAAGACACAATCGCTAGAGCGGCGATGAGAAACGTGCGCTTTATATCCATGATTACTCGGCCATCTAAGAGGTCGGTGCTTGGGATGGGTCTGCTGGTACCGGATCATATCCATCAGCGAGCCTGAAATGGCAAAGACGCCATTGGCGCATTGCCATCCAGCCATCGTGCAAGAAATTGCACAGCGCAATCACTTGGGACGTATGGTTTGAACAACTGGGATAGAAACGGCAATGAGATGCCATCATCGGTGTGATGACATAACGGTAGAAGCGGATAAGCAGCAGAGCCGGCTTACGCATAAGAACCGTTTGCCTGTTTCGAATGTTCGGAAGGATCGGTCTTTTGTAGCTGTTTACGTGCCAGACGATTCCAGAGTTTGCCCAAGTGCTGATGCAAGTCGGGATTCTCAATATCACCGAAGCCCTTACGTGCAATCACAACGATATCCAGACCTTCAAGCATGTGCTGATGGTGGCGAAAGGAATCTCGAAGGACACGCTTGAGCCGGTTACGCTCGACTGACAGCTTGACGCTCTTCTTACCTATCACCAGCCCGAGGCGGGCATGCGACAAGCCATTCTGACGTACAAGCAGAAGAACACTATTACCAGGAACCTTGATAGTGGGAGAGTCGAAGACATTTTGAAACTGTCTTGAAGTCAGAAGCCGTTTTTCGCGGCTGAAGTCTCGACTCACCACCTGTACCGGGACTATCAGACTGCCAGACGCTTACGGCCTTTGGCACGGCGACGGGATAGAACCTGACGGCCATTCTTGGTAGCCATACGAGCACGGAAACCGTGAGTACGGGCGCGCTTCAGAGTACTGGGTTGGAAAGTGCGTTTCATGGTCATTTACCTAGGTGTGAACGAAGCGAGGCGAAATCACCCCGTTTAAATAGACCGGCGATTCTAGAGAAAGCCAGTGAATAGGTCAATTTCCATACAGCACCGGTTGTCAATAAAAATTCAGCAAAAAACAACAAAAGAACGAATTAAAAAGAAGATAGATGCAGTGTTAATGTATGTAGGAGCCCTTTTCTGTGGATAAGAGCGTGAAGGCTCCATTCCTGCTCACGTCTGTCATTGTATAACTATGCGGTAAAGCCGTCGAACTGCTGTGCTGCGCCTGGATACTGGCTGTGGATATCTAAGGCACTTAGCCACAGCTGAGTTATCAACAAGCAGTTACCCTACGAACAAACCGCTTTCGATCTGCGCTTATCCACAGCAAAGATTTTTTGATTTTTCGCTCTCTATTTAACTGATTGAATGGTTGATGTGGATAAGTGACAGGGGCGACGGTACAATGTCGTGCTGCATTCACCTTTGCCTGAACACGTTGCTTCTTTATATACAGAGGCAATAACAGGGTGACTTTCTTTCTGGAGTGACTGTGTCAGTTGAACTTTGGCAGCGCTGTGTCGATGTACTGCGCGATGAGCTGCCTTCTCAGCAATTCAATACTTGGATCCGCCCTCTGCAAATAGAAGCAGAAGGAGCCGAGCTACGCGTTTATGCGCCGAATCGGTTCGTACTGGATTGGGTAAATGAAAAGTACGTTAGCCGGTTGCTCGAGCTGCTTGAGGAGCAATCCGATGATGGGTTGGTACCCGAGCTGACTCTGCTGATTGGAAGTCGCAAGAGCAGCAAACCTACGCGAGCGCCTTCCATGACGTCGCCGCCTGCTCCTCTCGCATCCACTACACCTTCATTACCTGAGTCTACGGGTCGAGATCCGGTTGCCGAGCCTGAAACATCAGTGCAGCAGATCGAGATGCCGATCGCTGATGATGCCGATCCGCAGCCAGCGCCTCTGGTCGCCAACAAGACCGAGCGCAACGTTCAGGTAGAAGGGGCGCTCAAGCATACGAGCTACCTCAATCGTACTTTTACTTTCGAGAACTTTGTCGAGGGTAAGTCCAACCAGCTGGCTCGTGCTGCAGCCTGGCAGGTTGCGGACAACCCCAAGCATGGATACAACCCTCTCTTCCTTTATGGAGGGGTTGGCTTGGGCAAGACGCACCTCATGCATGCAGTGGGCAACCATCTGCTCAAGCGTAATCCCAATGCCAAGATTGTGTATCTGCATTCGGAGCGTTTCGTGGCTGACATGGTGAAAGCCCTGCAGCTGAACGCCATCAATGAATTCAAGCGTTTTTATCGCTCCGTTGATGCCCTGCTGATCGACGATATCCAGTTCTTCGCACGCAAGGAGCGTTCACAGGAAGAATTCTTCCATACGTTCAACGCCCTGCTTGAAGGCGGACAGCAGGTCATTCTGACAAGTGATCGTTACCCCAAGGAAATCGATGGGCTTGAAGAACGCCTCAAGTCCCGTTTCGGCTGGGGGCTGACAGTGGCTGTCGAACCGCCTGAGCTGGAAACGCGAGTGGCCATTCTCATGAAGAAGGCAGACCAGGCGAAGGTAGACCTTCCCCATGACGCTGCCTTCTTTATCGCCCAGCGGATTCGCTCGAATGTTCGAGAGCTTGAGGGTGCACTCAAGCGTGTCATCGCCCATGCTCATTTCATGGGGCGAGAAATTACGATCGAGCTGATTCGCGAGTCGCTCAAGGATCTGCTGGCGCTTCAGGACAAACTGGTTAGCATTGAAAATATCCAGCGAACGGCTGCTGAATATTACAAGATCAAGATTGCCGATCTGTTGTCGAAGCGACGTTCCCGTTCCGTCGCTCGTCCTCGCCAGGTGGCGATGGCCCTGTCGAAGGAATTGACCAATCACAGCCTGCCAGAAATAGGTGATGCCTTTGGCGGGCGCGATCACACGACAGTGCTGCACGCTTGTCGTAAGATTGCCGAACTCAGAGAGTCCGACGCTGATATTCGCGAGGACTACAAAAATCTATTGCGCACACTGACGACCTGATCAGAAGCACTTGGCAAGGGACAAGACCATGCATTTCACTATTCAACGCGAAGCCTTGTTGAAACCATTGCAGCTCGTGGCTGGTGTCGTGGAGCGTCGGCAGACATTACCGGTGCTGTCCAACGTGCTGCTGGTGGTCCAAGGCCAGGAACTGTCCTTGACAGGTACTGACCTTGAGGTTGAGCTGATCGGCCGTGTAACGCTCGAAGACAAAGCTGAGCCTGGCGAGATTACCGTACCGGCTCGCAAACTCATGGATATTTGCAAGAGTTTGCCAAGCGATGCCCTGATCGATATCCGGACCGATGAGCAGAAGCTGCTCGTCAAAGCTGGCCGCAGTCGCTTTACATTATCTACATTGCCGGCCAATGACTTCCCTACCGTTGAGGAAGGTCCCGGATCAATGAGCTTCAGCCTGCCGCAAAGCAAGTTGCGCCGTCTTATCGACCGCACTGGATTTGCCATGGCTCAGCAGGATGTCCGTTACTATCTGAACGGTATGCTGCTTGAGGTCAGCGAAGGTCATTTGCGCGCAGTTGCGACCGATGGGCACCGTCTTGCCATGTGCGTACAGGAAGCGGGAATCCAGTACGAAGGTCGTCATCAGGTAATTGTGCCGCGTAAAGGTATCCTAGAGTTGTCACGGTTGCTGCTCGAGCCTGAGGAGCCGGTCAATGTTACGTTGGGCCAGCACCACATTCGAGCGACGACCGCTGACTTTACCTTTACTTCAAAGCTGGTCGACGGGAAATTCCCTGACTACGAGCGTGTACTGCCGCGCAACGGTGACAAGGTTCTGACTGGTGAGCGTCAGCTGTTACGGGAGGCGTTCAGCCGTACGGCTATCCTTTCTAATGAAAAATACCGTGGTATTCGCCTCCAGTTGGTAACCGATCAGCTGAAGATCCAGGCTAACAACCCTGAACAGGAAGAAGCTGAAGAAGAGTTGCAGGTGGATTATGCTGGTGCCGATCTGGAAATCGGATTCAACGTAAGCTATTTGCTCGACGTCCTGGGCGTCATGACGACAGACCAGGTACGCATCACCCTTTCCGATTCCAATAGCAGTGCGTTGGTTCAGGAAGCCGGCAATGACGAGTCCTCTTACGTCATCATGCCGATGCGTCTGTAATCTCGAGGCGCGATGTCCCTTATCCGCCTGACCGTCACCGCTGTGCGTAACCTGCACACGGTGACGCTGACGCCCTCCCCGCGGATCAATATCCTCTACGGTGACAACGGTAGCGGCAAGACCAGTGTATTGGAGAGTATCCATCTGCTAGGACTTGCTCGCTCGTTTCGTAGCACCCGACTATCACCCGTTATCCAGAACGAGCAAGCCGCCTGTACGGTCTTTGGCCAGGTCAGCTTGCCTAGTGATGGCATCAGTAGTCTGGGCGTCCAGCGTGAGCGTAATGGTGATTTCACTATTCGTATCGATGGGCAGAATGCTCGAAGTACAGCCCAACTTGCTGAAACTCTGCCGATTCAGTTGATCAATCCCGACAGTTTTCGATTGCTTGAAGGAAGCCCAAAGATCAGGCGGCAGTTTATAGATTGGGGTGTGTTCCACGTGGAACCGCGTTTTCTACAAGTGTGGCAAAGGCTTCAGAAAGCGCTAAGACAGCGGAACTCATGGCTGCGACATGGTAAAATGGATCCTGCCTCGCAACAGGCGTGGGACAGAGAACTGACGCAAGCCAGCAACGAAATCGATGCGTTTCGGCGAGCCTATATTACAGAGCTCAAACCTGAGTTTCAGGCTGCTCTGGAAGAGCTGGTCGATATTGAAAACCTGACGTTCAGTTATTACCGCGGCTGGGACAAAGACCGCGAGCTGCAGGATGTGTTGAAGGCGTCCTTGACCCGAGACATGCAGCTTGGACATACGCAGGCCGGTCCGCAGAGAGCCGATCTACGAATTAGGCTAGGTAGCCACAACGCGGCAGATATCCTGTCGCGTGGCCAGCAAAAACTGGTGGTCTGTGCATTGAGAATTGCACAGGGAAGATTAATCAATCGAGTCAAGCGCGGCCAGTGTGTCTATCTGGTAGATGATTTGCCTTCCGAATTGGATGAACAGCACCGCAAGGCATTATGCCGTTTGCTGGAAGGCCTTAACTGCCAGATCTTCATCACGTGTGTCGAGAAAGAATCATTGGAATCCAACTGGCAAGACGACACGCCAGTGGCCCTGTTCCATGTTGAACAGGGATCCATTACGCAGACCCCAAGCGTTGGGAGTAAAGCATGAGCGAGAACCAGACTTACGATTCCTCCAGTATTAAGGTACTGAAGGGACTGGATGCAGTTCGCAAGCGTCCGGGAATGTACATCGGCGATACCGATGACGGTACCGGCTTGCATCACATGGTATTCGAAGTTGTCGATAACTCTATCGACGAGGCCCTGGCGGGGCATTGTGATGAAATCACCATTACGATCCACACGGATGAGTCCATAACCGTCCGCGACAATGGACGTGGGATTCCGGTGGATATCCACAAGGAAGAAGGCGTTTCGGCAGCAGAAGTCATCATGACGGTGCTGCACGCAGGCGGTAAGTTCGACGATAACACTTACAAAGTATCCGGCGGCTTGCACGGTGTAGGTGTGTCCGTTGTAAACGCTTTGTCTGAAGAGCTGCGCCTGACGATCCGTCGACTCGGCCAGGTTTGGGAACAGGTCTATGTCCACGGCGTTCCGCAGGAGCCTCTCAAGGCGATTGGTGAAACGGACGGGACCGGCACTCAAATTCATTTCAAGCCGTCAGCCGAGACCTTCAGTAACATCCATTTCAGCTGGGATATTCTGGCCAAGCGTTTGCGCGAACTGTCCTTTCTGAACTCGGGCGTGGGCATTCTGCTGCGAGACGAGCGCTCGGGCAAGGAGGAGATGTTCAAGTACGAAGGCGGACTGCGTGCATTCGTTGATTATCTCAACACTAACAAAACGCCTGTCAATCAGGTGTTCCACTTCAACGTAGGTGACCGCGAAGACGGTATCGGCGTGGAAGTGGCGTTGCAGTGGAATGACAGTTTCAACGAAAACATTCTCTGCTTTACCAACAATATTCCTCAGCGTGATGGCGGTACTCACCTTGCCGGTTTCCGTTCAGCGCTGACCCGTAACCTGAACACCTATATCGAGGCGGAAGGTCTGGCCAAGAAGTTCAAGGTTGCGACTACAGGTGACGATGCGCGTGAAGGCTTGACGGCAATTATTTCCGTTAAGGTTCCGGATCCCAAGTTCTCTTCCCAGACAAAGGATAAATTGGTTTCTTCTGAAGTGAAGACTGCAGTAGAACAGGAAATGGGTAAGCAATTCGCTGATTTCCTGCTCGAAAATCCTGGTGAAGCCAAAGCGGTTGTCGGCAAGATGATTGATGCGGCACGCGCTCGTGAAGCGGCGCGCAAGGCACGCGAAATGACCCGCCGTAAGGGCGCTCTGGATATCGCAGGTCTGCCCGGTAAGCTGGCGGACTGTCAGGAAAAGGACCCTGCCCTGTCAGAACTGTACATCGTGGAGGGTGACTCCGCAGGCGGTTCGGCGAAGCAAGGCCGTAACCGCCGTACGCAAGCCATTCTTCCACTAAAGGGCAAGATCCTGAACGTGGAGAAGGCGCGCTTTGACAAGATGCTGTCTTCTGCTGAAGTCGGTACGCTGATTACAGCGCTGGGCTGCGGCATTGGCCGTGAAGAATTCAACATCGATAAGCTGCGTTATCACAACATCATCATCATGACCGATGCTGACGTTGACGGCTCGCACATCCGTACGCTGCTCTTGACGTTCTTCTTCCGTCAGATGCCCCTGTTGATCGAGCGTGGTTATATCTATATCGCTCAGCCTCCGCTGTATAAGGTCAAGCGTGGCAAGCAGGAGCAATACATCAAGGACGACGAGGCGATGGAGGAATACCTCACGCAGACCGCGCTTGAAGATGCCAGCTTACACGTGAATGAGCATGCTCCAGGACTTTCCGGCGTTGAGCTGGAGAAAATGGTGAACAGCTATCGTACGGTGATGAAGTCCCTCAAGCGGCTGTCCCGCCTGTATCCGTCGGATATCAGCGAGCACATGCTTTACCTGCCTCGTGTTGAATTGGAGCAACTGGCTGACCAAGCGGCGATGAACGCATGGATCGACAGGCTGCGTACGCGTCTGAAGACCAATGAGCGCTCCGGTCTTGCCTACGAAGTCAACTTGCGTGAAGACCGCGAACGTCATCTTTGGCTGCCAGAGGTTGAGACCAAAGCGCACGGGCTCTCAAGTTATGTCACCTTCAACCGGGATTTCTTCGGTAGCAATGACTATCGTCAGATCACGACGCTGGGCGCCCAGATCAACAACCTGCTTGAAGACAGCGCTTATGTGAAGCGTGGCGAGCGCCGCAAGGCAGTCTCTACTTTCCGTGAGGCTCTTGAGTGGCTAATGGGCGAGACAGCGAAGCGCTACAGCATTCAACGCTATAAGGGATTGGGCGAAATGAATCCGGATCAGTTGTGGGAAACCACAATGGATCCGAATGTACGTCGCATGTTGCGTGTCACGATTGAAGATGCCATCGCTGCTGACCAGATCTTCAATACCCTGATGGGCGATCAGGTAGAGCCGCGTCGCGACTTTATCGAAAGCAATGCCCTGGCAGTATCGAACCTGGACGTCTGACCGCTCGTAGTAGTCAAAAGGCCAACGGAGACGTTGGCCTTTTTTATTGTGGTTAACTTTAACAGCATCAATACCATGCGTTGATTTTCCACAGCTGTGTTGGAAATCTGCTGGTAACACAGCTTGTGTATATCTCAAAGTTATACACAGTCGAGTTAACACATGTCTTCTCTTCCCTTGTTGAAAACACATCGTTTGCAGCTAAGGCCGTATGTCCCTGCCGATGCGCCTTTTCATTATCTGCTGGCTGACAATCCCGATATTGCTTCCATGACCGGGACGCTGCCCTCGCCTTATACCCTTGAACTGGCAAAGCACTGGATCTCCAATCATGAACGTTGGTTTATGGAAGGACGAAGCCTTAATCTGGCCGTTGTGCTTCAAGAACATGCTGCGTTGATTGGAACGATAAGCCTGAGCGGTTTCGGCTCTCCTCATCGGAAAGCTGGCTTGGCTTACTGGATAGGCAAAGCCTACTGGAATCAGGGCTACTGCAGTGAGGCAGCAAGGGTGGTAATTGAATATGGTTTTACTACGCTTGGACTCAATCGGATCTTCGGCGAGTGCTTCAAGCGAAACCGCGCATCTATCAGAGTGCTGGAAAAGCTAGGTATGAGCTATGAAGGGTGCCGGCGCGAAGATATGCATAAGGCAGAGCAATTCGAGGATGTGATGATGTATGGCTTGCTTCGAAAGGAATGGAAACAGACCGCTGTATAACGTTTCATCTGTGCATAAAAAAACCCGGTTATCCCGGGTTTTGTTTTTTGATCTGATCAACTATTAGTGGCGGGCCTGACTGGAGGGTCAGTTAACACTGAGTTATGCACAGGGGATATAGAGGCCAGCGCTTGATCGATAAAGGACTGACTACGGGTATTGAGGTCTACAATCGCACGGGGATCAGAGCCATTGGGCGATAGGGCCGGACCAATAATCACTTTGATGGTGCCGGGACGCTTGACCCAGCTCTTGTTTGGCCAGTATTCACCGGCGTTGTGAGCGATAGGCAGTACCGGCACGTTCAACGCACAAGCCAGCGCAGCGCCACCGCGAGAAAACTTGCCAGTCTCTCCCGGCGATACACGAGTACCTTGGGGAAAAATCAGTACCCAGCAGCCTTGCTTGATGTAGCGTCCGCCTTGTTCGGTAATCTGCTGAAGGGCAACCTTGCCATTGTTTCTATCGATAGCGATTGGCTTGAGCAAAGCAAAAGCCCAGCCGAAGAACGGTACCTTGAGCAACTCGCGCTTGATTACTTGCGAGGTGGGTTCAAACAGGGCAGACAGGAAAAAGGTTTCCCAGGTGCTCTGGTGGTTGGCAATGATGATGCAGGGTGTCTTGGGAATATTCTCAAGCCCTGAAATCTCATAACGGATACCGCAAACCACCTTGGCCAGCCAAACGGCAAAACCCGTCCAGGCCTTGACGATAAAGCGATAGCGCGCTCGATAGGAAAGCAGCGGAGCGACCAGCAGGGATACACACGACCAGATGATGCCGCTGGTGCCAAGGAGAATATAGAAGATCACAGTACGCAGGACGCGCATGGATTAGTCCTGTAGGAGATGTTGTACAACAGCCGCCAGATCGGGAAAGACCTGTGTTCCTTCCGGGAGCGGCTTCTGCAAGGTTCGCTCACCCTTCCCTGTTTTCACAAGGTAAGGCGTACAGCCCGCGGCAATACCAGCGGTCAGATCACGCAGGCTGTCACCGACCACAGGAACCCCGGTCAGGTCGGTCATGCCGTAATGCTGTGCCACCTGGCGGAACATACCCGGGCTTGGCTTGCGACAGTCACAGCCGTCATCCGGGCCGTGGGCGCAGTGAACGATCAGATCGACATGGCCGCCCTGCCCGCTCACCAGCTGCTTGAGCTTTTCGTGCATGGCCCCCAGTGTCTCGCCATCGAACAGCCCGCGCGCAATACCAGACTGGTTGGTGGCAATCGCCACCTTCCAGCCGGCTTGGCTCAATCGGGCCATGGCTTCGATACTGCCCGGGATCGGAATCCATTCCTCAACCGATTTAACAAACGCGTCGGAATCCTGATTGATGACGCCATCCCGGTCCAGCACGATCAGCTTCATATCAATCAACCCAGCAACGAGATATCAGCAATGCCCAGGAACAGTGCCCGTAGACGTGCCAGGAGCGCGTAGCGGTTTGCGCGGATATGCTCGTCTTCAGCGTTTACCAGTACCTGATCAAAGAAGCTATCGACCGGTTCACGCAGACTTGCCAGGCGGTTGAGTGCTTCGCGGTAGTTACGTGCCAGCGACAGCGGCTCGACGTTCTGCTCGGCATCAGTGATTGCTTCGAGCAATACCCGCTCGGCGTCGTGTTCGAAGAGCTTGGCATCGACCTGGGCCAGTACCATGCCTTCGGCCTTGCCGAGAAGGTTGGATACACGCTTGTTGGCCGCTGCCAGCGAAGCGGCTTCCGGCAAGCCACGGAAAGCCTGAACGGCCTGCACTCGCTGATCAAAGTCCAGTGCCGAGTTGGGTTTCAGGGCGCGTACAGACAGATAGACTTCAGCGGCAACGCCTTCATCCTCATAGCGCGCGCGCAGGCGGTCAAAGATGAAATCCTGTACCTGCTGAGCCAGATCGCCCGCCTTGACCTTATCACCGTACAGTTCAATGGCCTTGTCGATCGCAGCCGGAATACTGAGGTCCAGCTGTTTTTCGATCAGGATGCGCAGCACACCCAGGGCCTGACGGCGCAGGGCGAACGGGTCCTTGCTACCGGTGGGCAGCATGCCGATGCCGAAGATACCAACCAGGGTATCGAACTTGTCTGCCAATGCAACAGCGGCGCCTGTAGCGGTACGAGGCAATTCAGCTCCTGCGCCGCGGGGCATGTATTGCTCGTTCAGGGCATGTGCAACGTCTTCGGCTTCACCACCATGCAGTGCGTAGTAATAGCCGGCGATGCCCTGCATTTCAGGGAATTCACCCACCATTTCGGTAGCCAGGTCGCATTTGGCCAAGATGCCGGCGCGTGCTGCTTTCTCTACGTCGCTGCTCAGTTGTTCGGCGATGTATGCCGCCAGCTGGGAAACACGCTCGGACTTCTCATAGACAGTGCCAAGTTGAGCCTGGAAGACCACATTCTTCAATCGCTCGTTGAAGTGCTCCAGTGGCTGCTTCTTGTCCTGCTTGAAGAAGAATTCGGCATCGGTCAGACGCGGGCGAACAACCTTCTCATTTCCAGAAACGATCTGGGTCGGGTCTTTGCTTTCGACGTTTGCCACTGTGATGAAACGCGGCAGGAGCTTGCCGTTAGCGTCCAGCAGGCAGAAATACTTCTGGTTGTCCTGCATGGTGGCGATGAGGGCTTCCTGGGGAACCTCGAGGAAACGCTCCTCGAACGAGCACACCAGTGGTACCGGCCATTCGACCAGCGCGGTCACTTCGTCCAGCAGATCCGCCGGCACAACGGCATTGCCCTGCTGTTCGGCGGCCAGCTCATTGACGCGGTGCTCGATCAACGTGCGACGTTCGGCAAAATCAGCCAGCACATAAGCTGCGCGAAGGTCTTCAGCATAGTTGGCGGGAGCCGTGATGTTTACGCTGCCTGGGCTATGGAAGCGGTGACCACGAGATTCGCGGCCGGCCTTCTGGGCCAGGATTTCGCAATCCAGTACGTCATTGCCAAACAGCATGACCAGCCACTGGGTTGGACGAACAAATTCTTCACGACGGGCGGCCCAGCGCATGCGCTTGGGAATAGGCAGTTCGCCCAGGGAGGCTTCGACAATCCCTGGCAACAGGGTGCCGGCTGGTTGACCCTGAATTGTCTGGGAGAAACGAAGCTTCGGACCGCTACGGTCGATTTCGCTGATATCCACGCCGCACTTGCGGGCGAAACCCAGCGCCGCCTGTGTAGGGTTGCCGTCGGCATCAAAGGCTGCCTTGACCGGCGGGCCGTCCAGATTGACGCTGCGATCAGGTTGCTGCTCATCCAGCTGGTTGATCAGCACGGCCAAACGGCGCGGTGCAGCGTAATAGCGGGCGCCGGTGTAGTTCAGCCCGGCCGCCTTGAGCCCTTTCTCGATACCGGCCAGGAAGGCTTCGCCCAGGCTCTTCAAGGCCTTGGGTGGCAGCTCTTCGGTGCCAAGTTCGACGAGGAAATCCTGGGCGCTCATTGTTCGGCCTCCTTGAGTTTGGCGAGTACTTCGTCACGCAGTTCGGACGTGGCCATGGGGAAGCCAAGGCGTGCGCGGGCCTTCAGGTAGCTGTGCGCCACAGCACGGGCCAGGGTACGAACGCGCAGAATATAGCGCTGGCGCTCGGTTACAGAAATGGCGCGGCGAGCATCCAGCAGGTTGAAGGTATGCGAGGCCTTCAGCACCATTTCATAGGTCGGCAACGGCAATTCGAGCTCAAGCAGGCGGTTGGCTTCCGACTCGTAAAAGTCGAACAGCTCGAACAGCTTGGGCACATTGGCATGCTCGAAGTTGTAGGTGGACTGCTCCACTTCGTTCTGATGGAACACGTCGCCATAGGTCACGGTACCGAATGGACCATCGGTCCAGATCAGGTCATAGACCGAGTCGACGCCCTGCAGGTACATGGCCAGACGTTCCAGGCCATAGGTAATCTCACCGGTCACTGGATAGCACTCGATGCCACCGGCCTGCTGGAAGTACGTGAATTGGGTAACTTCCATGCCGTTCAGCCAGACTTCCCAACCCAGACCCCAGGCACCCAGGGTGGGCGATTCCCAGTTGTCTTCCACGAAGCGGATGTCATGGACGAGCGGGTCAAGGCCGATGGCCTTCAGGGAGCCGAGGTAAAGCTCCTGGAAGTTTTCCGGGTTGGGCTTCAGGACTACCTGGAATTGGTAGTAGTGCTGCAGGCGGTTGGGGTTTTCGCCGTAGCGACCGTCGGTTGGACGGCGGCTGGGTTGTACGTAGGCGGCGTTCCAGGTTTCCGGGCCGATGGCGCGAAGGAACGTGGCGGTATGGAACGTACCGGCGCCGACTTCCATGTCATAGGGCTGCAAAACAACGCAGCCCTGCTCCGCCCAGTAGTTTTGCAGGGCGAGGATCAGATCCTGGAAGGTGCGCACGGCGGGTGGAGTCGAAGTCACGGCGTTCACCTGTGCTGGAGACGGTAAAAGTCAGGCAGTATAACCGATTAGACTCGGATGATATTTAGGTGAACGGCCTGTTCTGACCATTAGGGAGTCCTCATGCCGCGTTGCTACTGGTGTACTGACGATCCGCTGTATATCGCCTACCACGATCAGGAGTGGGGAATACCGCTGAAAGATCCGCAGCGGCTATTCGAGTTGCTGGTGCTGGAAGGCTTCCAGGCGGGATTATCGTGGATCACCATTCTGAAAAAGCGCGCCCGTTATCGGGAAGTGCTGTTCGGTTTCGATCCTGGGCGACTGGCGGCCATGACCGATGAGGAGATTGAGATACGCATGCAGGATGCAGGCATCATTCGCAACCGGATGAAGCTCAAGGCTGCCCGGCAAAACGCCCAGGCGTGGCTGCGCCTGGAGGATCCGGTGACGTTTCTCTGGTCGTTCGTCGGTGGTGAGTCAAAGATCAACCATTTCCGCGATCGCAGCGAGGTCCCTGCCATCACGCCTGAGGCCGAGGCCATGAGCAAGGCGCTCAGGAAGGCAGGCTTCACGTTTGTCGGCCCGACCATCTGTTATGCCTATATGCAGGCCGCCGGGCTAGTGATGGATCACACGACGGACTGCGACCGTTACGCCGTGTTGTGTGGTCATCAGATGCCGAAAGGCTGATCAGCCCCGGCGTGCGGCAGTACAATAGTGGATTTTATGCTTGTGGGAGTTGCTCTTGGAAAAGCTCAAAGGCGCGCTGATTGTCGGCTTCTTGCGTCTGTTGGCCCTATTGCCCTGGTCCATGGTACAGCGGCTGGGTTCCTTCATTGGCTGGTGCATGTGGAAACTGCCGACACGTGCTGGCAAGGTGACCCGGATCAATCTGGCCCATTGTTATCCAGAGCTTGAGGGCGAAGCGCTGGAGCAATTCTCCAAGGAGTGCCTAGCTGGTATCGGCAAGACCCTGACCGAAAGCGCCTGTGCCTGGATCTGGCCAGCAGAGCGCTCGCTCAAGCTGATTCGTGAAGTGGAAGGCATGGACGTGCTGCAGGAGGCATTGGCTTCAGGCGATGGCCTGGTGGGCATTACCAGCCATCTGGGTAACTGGGAGTTGCTCAACCACTTTTATTGCTCCCATGCCAAGCCGATCATTTTCTACCGTCCGCCCAAGCTGAAAGCAGTGGATGAGCTCCTGAAGAAACAGCGGGTTCAACTGGGCAACCGTGTGGCACCTTCTACCCCGGAAGGCATCATCAGTGTGATCAAGGAGGTGCGTCGGGGCGGCGCTGTGGGTATTCCGGCCGATCCCGAGCCCAGCCGAAGTGCGGGGCTGTTCGTGCCCTTCCTCGGCACTACGGCGCTGACCAGCAAATTTGTGCCGTCGCTGTTGGCCAAGGGTAAGGCGCGGGGTGTGTTTTTCCATGCGGTGCGCCTGCCGGATGGCAGTGGCTACAAGGTGATTCTCGAGGCTGCTCCACCGGAAATGTATGACAAGGATCCGGAAGTGTCCGTGGCCGCCATGAGCAAGGCGCTGGAGCGTTACGTCAGTACCTACCCTACGCAATACATGTGGAGCATGAAGCGCTTCAAAAACCGCCCGGATGGCGAGCCTCGCTGGTACTGAGCGTATTCCATGCACTTGTGTGGTCAACCATTCATATCCAGCCAAGTGTGATGCCTGGTCTGTTCGGGTTCAGACCAGGCCTTGATACAGGCAAACCAGTCTTACTGTTCGAGAGCAGCAGGTGAAATTCTCAATTCCCAAAATTGCTACAGCACCCTTCTGTCCCTCCGAGGTCAGTGGGTCGTTGCCTGTCACGCCCGGTGCCCCCTTCTGGCGCAAGGCTTTCCAGTTTGCAGGTCCGGGTCTTCTGGTCTCGATCGGTTACATGGATCCTGGCAACTGGGCAACCGCCATCGAGGCAGGCTCCCGCTTTGGCTACAGCCTCTTGTTTGTGGTGTTGCTGGCCAGCCTGGCCGGCATGGTGGTTCAGTGCCTATGCGCGCGTCTGGGGCTTGCTACTGGCCGCGATCTGGCGCAGCTCTCTCGCGAGCGATACAGCCCGCGGACAGCCAAGACGCACTGGGCATTGGCACAGATATCCATCATCGCCACCGATCTGGCGGAGGTGCTGGGATGCGCGTTGGCATTTCATCTGCTGCTTGGGTGCTCGCTAACCACGGGGATCATCCTGACGGCCTTCGATACCTTGTTGATCCTGAGCTTGCAGCGTCGGGGGTTCCGTCAGTTGGAGGCTATCATGCTGGGGCTGGCCGCCACGATCGGTATCTGCTTCTTTATCGAGCTGATGCTGGTCAATCCATTCTGGCCCGACGTGGCGAAAGGCTTCGTACCGTCCTGGGAGGCGATCGCTCATCAGGAGCCCTTGTATCTGGCGATCGGCATCCTGGGCGCGACCGTCATGCCGCACAACCTCTATTTGCACTCTTCGGTGGTGCAGACACGTCTGGTGGCGAAGGATCAGGCCAGCCGGCTAGAGGCCATTCGGCTGGCGCGTTTCGATACCATCGGCTCGCTGGCACTGGCCCTGCTGATCAATGCGGCGATCCTGATTCTGGCCGCTTCGGCATTCCACCGTACCGGCCATACCGATGTGGTCGAGATTCAGGATGCGTACCACCTGCTCGATCCGCTGGTTGGCGGTGCGCTCGCCAGCATTCTGTTTGGTGTGGCGCTGCTGGCTTCGGGACAAAGCTCGACCTTTACCGGGACGGTAGCCGGACAGGTCATCCTGGAAGGGTATCTGCAACTCAAGATTCCCTGCTGGCAGCAGCGATTGGCCACACGCGCCATGGCCCTGGTCCCGGCGCTGATTGGCGTGTGGTGGTTGGGCGAGGGTTCCGTGGGCAAGCTATTGGTACTGAGTCAGGTTGTCCTGAGTCTGCAGCTTCCCTTTGCGCTCTACCCGCTCATTCGGATGACGAGCGATACGAAACTCATGGGCCCTTTTGCTAATCGCACCTATACCAAGCTGCTGGCCTGGTTTCTGTTCGGTATCATCAGTCTCGCCAACCTGTGGCTTCTGGTGCAGTGGTTATTCTGATGACAGACGGAAAAGCAGTAAGTAGGAGAGCCTGATGGGTATCAATCAGAGACGCCATCCCCGTGTAGCCATGAAGTGCCGGTTGCGCATTACGCACCCGGAGTTTGGCGAGCTGATCTGCCAGACGCGTGACCTTTCCGACGGTGGCGTCTATGTACAGCACGAGACGCTGACGGAGTGGCCTGTAGGGACACGGGTGCAGGGACAGGTGCTGGACCTGCCCATCGAGGCACCTGTTGTCGACATGGAGTTGATGCGTGTGGATGCGCTCGGTGCAGGCTTTCGCTTTCTACGTGGGTAAACCCTGCGTTGGCTTAGCCCTTCTTCTTGTCCAGACGCTTCAGGAAAACCGTCATTTCCTTTTCCGACTGCTTATCGCCTTTGGTCTGCGCAGCAGTCAGGCCTGACTGCCAGGCCGCGCGGGCACCTTCACTGTCTCCCTGCTGTTCCAGGGCCTTGCCGAGCAGCTTCCAGGCGGCCGAATAAGTGGCATCCTGCTCTACGCAGCGTTGAAGGTGTATAGCGGCTTGCGCGGCATTTCCGGCATCTAGATAGCCCTTGCCCAGCCCGAAACGCAACATGGGGTTATCCATGCCTTTGGCTAGCATGTTTTCCAATGATTCGAGCATGGGCATTTCCTCTTATTTGGCGATCTTGATCAGCTTGGCGTAGTAGAACCCGTCGTGGCCATTTTCCTGAGGAAGTAGCTGCCGCCCGTGGGGCTGTTTGATTCCCCAGGGGGCTGGAATATCCAGCTCCCGAGCACCCGGTGTTCGGGCCAGAAACGCGCCGATGTTGTCGGTATTTTCGACCGGCATTACCGAGCACGTGGCGTACAGCAGAATGCCTCCCACCTCCAGCGTAGGCCAGAGTGCATCCAGGAGTTCGGCCTGCAGTTGGGCCAGGGCTGGGATGTCTTCGGGCTTGCGGGTGAGCTTGATGTCGGGATGACGACGGATAACTCCGGTGGCTGAACAGGGTGCATCCAACAGGATGCGCTGGAACGGTTTGCCGTCCCACCAGCTGTCCACCGCACGGCCATCGGCAGCGATCAGGTTGGCAGAGAGATTAAGGCGGCTGAGGTTTTCACGCACACGCACCAGGCGCGACGCTTCTGCGTCGATCGCTACAACTTCAGTCAGCCGCTCTTCCCGCTCAAGGATATGGCACGTCTTGCCGCCCGGTGCGCAGCAGGCATCCAGGACACGTTGACCCGGGGCCAGCTCCAGCAGCAGGGCTGACAGCTGCGCAGCTTCATCCTGAACGCTGACGCGTCCCTCGGCAAAGCCCGGCAGGGTTTTAACGTCCTGAGCGACCGCCAAGCGAATACCGTCCTCGCTGTAGGTACAGGCTTCGGCCTCAACACCTGCGGCGACCAGTTCAGCCAGGTAGGCATCGCGCGTTCCCAGGCGATGGTTTACCCGCAGCATAAGCGGCGGATGCAAGTTGTTGGCGTGGCAGATTGCTTCCCACTGCTCCGGCCAGCGGGCCTTGAGTTCTTTCTGCAGCCAGCGCGGATGCGACAGCCGGGCCGCCGGGTCACGCTCGAGACCTGCCAGCAGCTCTTCGCCTTCGCGCTGGGCACGGCGCAGCACTGCATTGAGCAGGCTTTTTGCCCAAGGCTTTTTAAGCTTGTCCGCGCAGCCTACGGTTTCACCTAAAGCTGCATGGGCAGGCACGCGGGTGTAAAAAAGCTGATACAGACCAACCAGCAGCAGCGCTTCCACGTCGCGATCCGCTGCCTTGAATGGTTTTTGTAACAGCTTCTCGGCCAACAGAGCCAACCGGGGTTGCCAGCGAGCGGTGCCAAAAGCCAGCTCCTGCACCAGCGCCCGATCTCGTGGATCAACCTTGTCCTGTTGGGCTGGCAGGCTGCTACCCAGCGAGGCGCGGCCTGCCAGTACGGCAGCCAGTGCCCGAGCCGCAGCAAGACGGGGATTAAGACTCATAAGCCAAGTACCTGACCTGCGGCAAAGCGCTCACGGCGGGCATTGAACAAGTCAGCAAACGCGAGCGGTTTACCGCCAGGAAACTGTATACGCGTTAGCAGCAACGCGCCTTCACCACAGGCAACCCTTAAGCCTTCACGGCTGGCCTCCAGAATCGCACCTGGCTGTCCGTTACCGTCTACTACTGTTGCTGCGTAGATTTTCACGCCCTCTCCCGCCAAGGTGCTGTGGCACAACGGCCATGGATTGAAGGCACGAATCAGCCGTTCCAGATCGACAGCAGGACGACTCCAGTCCAGCTTGGCTTCTTCCTTATTAAGCTTATGAGCATAGGTTGCCAAGGCATCATCTTGCAGCTTGTCTGGCAACGTACCGGCTGCCAGCGCAGGAATGGCTTCGACAACCGCTTCTGCGCCGAGTAAGGCGAGGCGATCATGTAAGCTGCCACCAGTGTCCTCGGCGGTAATCGGTGTGCTTACCTTGCTCAGCATGGGACCGGTATCCAGGCCCGCTTCCATCCGCATGACCGTGACGCCCGTTTCGGCATCGCCCGCTTCG
The DNA here is from genome assembly GCF_019400845.1 of Pseudomonas sp. MAG002Y. Lineage (NCBI taxonomy): Bacteria > Pseudomonadati > Pseudomonadota > Gammaproteobacteria > Pseudomonadales > Pseudomonadaceae > Pseudomonas > Pseudomonas sp. MAG002Y. The sequence continues at coordinate 127,581 of NZ_WOEJ01000003.1, forward strand.
ATGGCACGTTGAATTGGCGCAGCCCCTCGCCAGCGAGGCAACAGCGAGGCATGGCTGTTAATGCAGCCCAGGCGCGGAATATCCAGGACAGCTTGAGGCAGAATCAACCCATAGGCTACGACGATCAGCAGATCAGGCTTAAGGGCTGCAAGCTCTGCCTGTGCATCAGCGTTGCGTAGCGTCTGAGGTTGATACACCGGAATATTGTGAGATTCCGCCAGCTGCTTGACGGGACTCATCGCCAGTTTCTGCCCTCGTCCGGCCGGACGGTCAGGTTGTGTATACACAGCGGCTATCGAGTAGCCTACCCTTAGCAAGGCATGCAGATGGCGGGCGGCAAATTCTGGTGTACCAGCAAAGACAATACGCAACGGTTGAGTCATGGGGCTCTCATGGATCAGTACAAGGCAGCAACTGCTCGCTACTATAAAAACGAGTCTTGCATAGGATAGAGGTCTTGGCACCAGAATGAAAAAGGCCTGCTGCTGCAGGCCTTTTCAGCGCAATCAGGCGTTCTGCTGGATACGGTGCTGCTTTTCCAGCTTTTTCTTGATGCGGTCACGCTTGAGCGAGGACAGATAGTCTACAAACAGCTTACCGTTGAGGTGGTCGACCTCATGCTGGATGCACACAGCCAGCAGACCTTCACAGATCATCTCGAACGGCTCGCCGTTACGATCAAGGGCATTCACCTTAACGCGCTCGGGCCGCTCTACTTTCTCGTAGAAGCCCGGCACGGACAGGCAGCCTTCCTGGTACTCGCCCAGATCCTGGGTCAGGGGTTCCAGTTTGGGGTTGATGAACACGAGCGGCTGACTCTTGTCTTCACTGATATCGATGACGATCAGCTGCTTGTGAACATTGACTTGAGTGGCGGCCAATCCTATGCCAGGTGCTTCGTACATGGTTTCGAACATGTCATCGATCACCTGACGAAGGGCATCGTCCACCTCCGCAACCGGCTTGGCGATAGTACGCAAGCGGGGATCAGGGAATTCTAGGATATTTAAAAGGGCCATGATGTGTGTGAAGCACGTGTGGAATAAATTCGAAAGGCACTGCTAAGATGCAGCAGCGTTGATTTAACAGCCCCGCCAGGGAGTGATTGGGGCATTCCCTCAGGGTTTTTTTGCATATTGCACATAGTAAAGGGATTCACCGGATGAGGAAATCGTTGTTCGCCCTGTTGCTGGTGGCGGCTAGCAGTTGGGTGCAGGCCGACGTACAGCTGCGCCAAGGGCATCCAGACAGTTACACGGTGGTGCGCGGCGATACCCTTTGGGATATTTCCGGCAAGTTTTTGAGCAAGCCCTGGCAGTGGCCAGAAATATGGCATGCCAACCCACAGGTCGAAAACCCGCATTTGATCTATCCCGGCGATAGACTGAGTCTTGTCTACGTGGACGGGCAGCCTCGGCTGATGCTCAACCGTGGCGAGTCCCGCGGCACGATCAAACTGTCGCCTACCATCCGGTCGACACCGATTGCCGAAGCGATACCGACGATTCCGCTGGAGGCCATCAACAGCTTCCTGCTGTCGAACCGTGTGATCGATGATGCCAATCAATTCAGGAGCGCCCCCTATATCGTGGCCGGCAATGCCGAGCGTGTTGTCAGTGGCGCCGGTGATCGAGTCTACGCACGTGGCCACTTCACCGAGGACCAGCCTGCCTACAGTATTTATCGGCAGGGAAAAGCGTATAAAGATCCCCAGACTGAAGAATTTCTGGGCATAAACGCCGATTATATCGGTAGCGGCGACAAGGTGACCTCTGAAGGCGACATGACCACGCTGGTGCTCAGCCGCTCCAATGAAGAAGTTCGCCTGGGCGATCGCCTGTTCCCCACCGAGCAGCGTGTCGTCAACTCGACCTTTATGCCCAGTGCACCCGACAGGGACATCAACGGAATCATTCTTGATGTTCCGCGTGGTGTTACCCAGATCGGCCAGTTCGATGTGGTCATCATCAACAAGGGTATGCGCGACGGGTTGGTCGAAGGCAACGTACTGGCTGTCTACAAGACCGGCGAAACCGTACGCGACCGGGTAACGGGTGATAACGTCAAGGTGCCCGACGAGCGCTCTGGTCTGCTGATGATCTTTCGCACCTATGACAAGCTCAGCTATGGCCTGGTCCTGAATGCGACTCGTCAGCTCTCGGTTCTGGACAAGGTCCGTAATCCCTAAATAGTCACACTGGCGCAGCCTTTCAAGGGGTGCGCCACGATCAAGGATGATCGTATGTCGTTTTCTTCCCCGGCGGAGCTTGAAGCCCGCCTGCGTCTGCATAATCTCCCTGAGATTGGTCCGCGCCGCTTTCACCATCTGATTCATGCCTTTGGCAGTGCTTCGGCAGCGCTCAGTGCGCCGGCTTCCGCCTGGCAGGCATTGGGTATTCCGGGCGTCTGCGCTGACGCCCGCCGTACCGCTGAAACCCGTGAACGTGCAGCCCATGCCCTCGCCTGGCTAGAAGGTGAACATCACCATGTGGTGTGTTGGGATGATCCCCGCTATTCCGCACTACTGGCCGAAACCAAGGGGGCGCCGCCTCTGCTCTATGTAGCGGGAGCCGTGGAACTGCTGGAGCGGCCCCAGCTCGCCCTGGTCGGCAGCCGCCAGGCAAGTGCCTATGGGCTTGATAACGCTCGCCGGTTTTCCAAGAGCCTTGCGGCGGCAGGTTTTTGCGTAACCAGCGGCCTTGCGCTCGGCGTCGATGGTGCAGCTCACGAAGGTGCGCTGGAAGCCAGCGGTGCTACGATTGCCGTATTGGGCACAGGACTTGAGCGACTCTATCCTCGTCGCCATATCAGCCTGGCTCGTCGTATCGTCGAGCACGGTGGCGCGCTGGTGTCAGAGTTACCCTTGGATGCAGCACCCAACGCCGCCAACTTTCCGCGGCGTAACCGTATCATCAGCGGGTTATCACTCGGTGTACTGGTGGTCGAGGCGAGTCCTTCGAGTGGCTCCCTGATCACAGCGCGGCTGGCAGCAGAGCAAGGACGCGAAGTGTTTGCCATTCCCGGCTCGATTCATCATCCCGGCGCACGTGGCTGCCATCAGCTGGTCCGTGAGGGGGCGCAACTGGTCGAGAGTATCGAACATATTCTGGAGTCGCTTAGAGGCTGGCAAGCACCGTTTGGACAGTCATCCCTGCCCTTGATGAATGAGCCCGAACTAGCAGATGTTCCACGTGAAACGCATCCTTTGCTGGACGTGCTGAGGGCTTCCCCCCAAAACAGCGAGACGCTTGCCCAGCTCAGCGGTTACGAGGTTTCTCATTTGCTGGCCGAGCTGACGGAGCTTGAGCTGGATGGCCGTGTGGCCCGTGAAAATGGACTTTGGGTCTATCGAGCGTGACGGGTCAGTCTCGGTTAAACTCGTGATCTTTTTATGGACAGGAGTGAACCGATGCTCAGCTGCTGGCGCGTTCAATATGCTGCTCACGTCATACGTCACGGCGGTGTAATCGCCTACCCGACCGAGGCAGTCTGGGGCCTGGGATGTGATCCCTGGGATGCGGCTGCGGTCTATCGGTTGCTGCGTATCAAGCAGCGCCCGCTGGAAAAGGGTTTGATTGTAGTGGCCGACAACATCAGGCAGTTCGATTTCCTGCTGCATGATCTGCCCAAGGAATGGAAGGACAAACTGTCGAGCACATGGCCGGGGCCCAATACTTGGCTGGTGCCGCACCAGAACCGCTTGCCGGGCTGGGTGACGGGTGTGCATCAAACGGTAGCGTTGCGTGTGACTGACCACCCTCTGGTGCGTGAACTGTGTGCCTTGAGCGGCCCGATCATTTCTACCTCCGCCAACCCGGCGGGACGTCCGGCCGCCCGTTCACGGCTTAAGGTTGAGCAGTATTTTTCCGGAGAGCTGGACGCCGTGCTGGGCGGTGCGCTGGGTGGTCGCAGAAGCCCCAGCGTTATCCGCGATCTGGAAACAGGTCAGGTCTTTCGTCCCTGATAGTAGAGCTGACCTCTATGACTAAATAGTCAGCTCTGGGGTTCGTCAACAAGCATATGACGGACCCGGTTGGCCAGCTCATCGATCAGGAAAGGCTTGCCGATTATGTCGGTACCTTCGGTCAGACTACCCTTGGGCTGGACGGCTTCGCCCGCATAGCCGGTCATGAAGAGAATCTTCAATGTCGGACGTGACGCCCGTGCCCGCTCGGCCAGTTGCGTACCGCTCATGCCGGGTAGCCCTACATCGGTAATCAGTAGATCCACCGGCGCGTCGGATTCCAGGATAGCCAGGGCCTCATGTGCATGGTGAGTATCCTGGGCCGCGTATCCCAACTCATTGAGTACTTCGACCACGAGCAGGCGAACGGCCGAGTCATCACCTACGACCAGAATGGATTCGCCGTTTCCTGGCGCTACGACTGCTTCGACTTCCTCTTGATCCAGAGACTCGGCTTGAAGTGCACGGGGGAAATACAGGGTAATCGTTGTGCCTTGCCCTACTTCGCTTTGCAAGGTGACATGGCCGCCAGACTGTTTGACGAAACCATAGATCATCGACAGACCCAGGCCTGTGCCCTGCCCGATGGGCTTGGTAGTAAAGAACGGGTCGAAGGCCTTGGCTACGACCTCCGGACTCATACCGGTACCGCTGTCCCGTACTGTTAGCGTGACGTAGTGACCTGGATTCAGATCTTCCAGCGGATGGGTTGCCTCATTGAAAAAATGACCTGTTTTGAGTACCAGGGTACCCCCATCAGGCATTGCGTCGCGCGCGTTGATGACCAGGTTCAACAGGGCGTTTTCCAGCTGGTTGGTATCCGACAGGGCATGCCAGAGATGGGGATGCAGTTGGGTGATGATTTCGATGTGCTCGCCGAGGGTTCGCCGGACCAGATCTTCCAGTGAAGTGACGAGGGCATTCAGATCGATGGGTTGAGGATCGAGTGTCTGACGACGAGCAAAGGCCAGCAGGCGCTGCGTCAATGTGGCAGCACGATGAGCCGAGACACTGGCGGCCTCCATGTAACGCTCCAGCCCTTGAAGCTGCTGGCTGCCAATTCGGCGCTTCATGATTTCAAGCGAACCAATGATGCCGGTCAGCAGGTTATTAAAGTCATGGGCAATCCCGCCGGTGAGTTGCCCGACCGCTTCCATCTTCTGCGACTGGCGTAGGGCTTCCTCGGTCTGCTTGAGCATGACCGCCGCCTCTACTTCAGCCGTGACATCCCGCGCAAAGACATAAACCTGTCCATCCTTGTCGGCCGTGGCCTTCCAATCGATCCAATGCCATTCGCCTGAGCGGGCTTGGTAGCGGCTGCGAAGGCCATTGATCGTCTCGCCGATTGGGAGCTGTCGAAAATACTGTGTGGGCGATGGATCGTCGGGATACTCGAGTCGGGAAGGCTCAAATGCCAGCAGCTCCGATTGGGACCAGCCCAGCTGGCGCGTCCAGGCCGGGTTCAGGCTTTGCCAGCGCTCACGCGCGAACACGCCCAAAAGATCGTCTGACAATGTCCAGGTACGGTCGCGTTCGGCTGTTCGTTCGGCAACCCGTTGCTCCAGGGTTTCGTTCAGTTGGCGCAAACGATGCTCGACTTGGCGAATTTCGGTGATGTCGGTGTGCACGCCTACCCATTCGACAATGACGCCCTCTTCGATGACAGGGATCGCCCGGACCGAAAAGATCCGCCACTTGCCGTTCTGGCAACGCACGCGCTGTTCGTCGTGAAAGGTCTTGCGTCCACGTAGGGCAGCACGCCACCGCTTGAGCGAGCGAGGCGCATCTTCGGGATGCAGCGCGCGGGTCCAGCCCGTGCCCTGGTATTCCTCATACGTCTGGCCCGTCAGAGCACTCCAGGCGGGCTGTTCTCCAATCATGCGGCCCTTGGCGTTGTTGGTCCACAGCACCCCCTGAACCGCATCGACCGCGGCGCGGAACCGCTGGTTGGACAGGTGCAGCGACGCTTCGGCCTGCTTGCGCTGGGTAATGTCCACAACCACGGCACTGACATACTGAGGCATGCCCTCTGCGTCGTGGGCCAGCGAGACGTGCAGGCTGGTCCAGACATGGGAGCCATCCGGCCGCATATAGCGCTTGTCGACCAGATAGGACTCTCCCGTCTTGAACATCTGCTGGGTCAGCACCTTGCTGGTCTGGCAATCTGACGGATGCGTCAGTGCATCGACATTGCTGCCGATCAACGCTTCTTCGGAGCGCCCGAGAATCTCGCAGTAGCGTGCATTGACGAGCACAATCGTGCCGTTGAGGTCCGTCTGGCAGATACCGACCGCAGCCTGGTTGATCAACGTGGACAAGCGGTTGGTACGGTCCTGCAGAGTAGCTTCAGCCTGAAGCCGATCTTCGATATCGATGGAAACAGTCACCGAGGCGATGACCTCGCCTTCGGAATTACGCACGGGCGCGCTGGAAACTTCAAATGTGCGAACGGTCCCGTCCGCGCGCCGATAGATCATGGGTTCCGGTGGGATGGGATTTCCAGAGGAAAGCGCCCGTACCGTCGGGTAGTCCTCAATGGCATAGGGTCGGCCATCAGAATGAACCGCTCCCAGATGCTTGTAGCGATGCAGACTCTCCCCGCCCGGTGTAATGCCAAGTTGGTTCTGAATCTGCTTGTTCAGCATCAATGAGCGCCCGGTGCCCGCTTCGGAGATGGAAATACCCAGAGGGGCCTGCTCCAGGACGCTGGTCAGCAAGCCACTTTCGAGTTGTAGCCGGGCTTGGCTTTGGTGAAGTTGATCCTGTGTCCTGGCCTTTTCGATAGCGACCGACGCGAACTGCGCCAACTGCACCACAATGGCTTCGTCCGCCTCATCGAACTCACCCGTGAACTTATCCGAAAGCTGGATCAGGCCCAGATTGGTGCCCTGATGGCTGATCAACGGGACCGCCAGCCAACCGCGCATGGGTGGATGTTCATTGACATAGGTGCCAAAGTTCTTCCAGCGCGTATGCGCTTCCAACTCGGCCTGGGTCATGCGCACGGGCTGATTGGTCTCGCAGACCATGGCATAGATGCCGCCGCCACTGGGCAGGGCGTCGAGATGGCGCCACTTTGCGTATTTCTCGGAAAGCGACACGCTGGTGATGGATTGGCTCCAGTCTTCACCCTGGGTCATGCTGACTACGGATTGGTGAGCCCCTACGATCAGGCGGGCCTGCTCGGTAATGGCGTCCACGGTGGTTTTCATGTCGGGTGCCGAGGTAATCGCTCGCGTTGCTTCGGCCAATGCCTTGAGCTGGGTCACGCGGCGGCTGAGCGTGTCAGTCAGATGATCGCGGTCGCGCTCGGTATGCAGGGATTGGGTTCGATCCCGCAGGGTCAGCAGAAAGCCGAGATGAAGGTCGTCTTTCATGAGCGGTACGGTTCGCGCACTTCCCCAGAACTGCGTGCCGTCGCGGCGTACATACCAGCGCTGGCTGTTCACATGACCTTTCGCTCGGGCCGTTTGCCGCTCCTGATGAAGAATGGGACCGATGAGGTCTTCGGCGTTGAGCAGGAACTCGACGGTCTTCCCGACCGCCTCGGCCTCGCTCCAGCCGAACAGCGTCTGGGCACCGGCATTCCAGCTGGTCAGTCGCCCGTCCAGGTCCGTGGTAATGATGGCGTAATCCGTAGCGCTGTCGAGGATCGCAGCGAGGAGGGCTTGATGAGGCATACGATCGACACAGGCTCCAAATCAGCGGTACTACGGAGGAGGCAAGTCAGGCTTGCCTCCTTTCCTGCAATTATGACCGTTCCAGGATCAGAACGGTTGACCCCGTTGTTTCACGGCCTGCCAAGGCACGTTGCGCCTGGGCGGCTTCGGATAACGGGTAGCGTTGGTTGATCTCGATCTTGAGCGTACCGTTGGCGACCAGGCCGAAGAGTTCGTCTGCCATGGATTGCAGCCGTTCTGGCGTATCGGCATAGCCTGCCAGGGACGGACGTGTGACAAACAGCGAGCCTTTCTGGTTCAAGATCGCCAGGTTGACCCCTGTCACAGCGCCAGACGAATTTCCAAAACTAACCATCAGGCCACGCGGTGAGATGCAATCCAGCGACGCCTCCCAGGTATCCTTGCCGACACTGTCATAAACGACCGGACACTTCCTGCCATTGGTCAGCTCAAGGACTCGCTTGGCGATATCCTCTTCCTTGTAATTGATTGTCTCCCAGGCGCCCAGGCGACGGGCATGTTCGGCCTTGGCCGCAGAGCCCACAGTGCCGATCACGCGCACGCCCAGCGATTTTGCCCACTGACAGGCCAGGGAGCCGACGCCGCCCGCAGCGGCATGAAACAGGATGGTTTCGCCCGCTTCGACACGATAGGTCTGGCGCAGCAGGTACTGGACGGTCAGCCCCTTGAGCATGACCGCTGCCGCTTGCTCAAAGCTGACGCTTGCTGGCAGGTGAACCAGATTACGCTCCGGCAGGGTGTGGACCTCGGCATAGGCGCCCAGCGGGCCGGTGGCATAGGCAACCCGATCTCCAACCTTGAACCGCGTTACGCCACTGCCGATGGATTCGACGATCCCTGCGCCTTCACTGCCCAGCCCGGACGGCATGGTGCTGAGAGGATACAAGCCGCCCCGGTAGTAGGTATCGATAAAGTTGAGCCCGATGGCCTCATTGCGGACACGTACTTCGTTCGGCCCTGGGTCGGCAGGTGTGAAATCGACATATTCGAGCACTTCCGGGCCGCCGGTGCGGCTGAACTGGATACGTTTTGCCATGGGGATTTCCTTGTAAGAATAGTGGCTGAACCTTAATCCAATCCCTTGCAGGGGCCTGCGTCAACCGGCAAAGCACCCTCCGGTGGTATGATTCAGGACTTTCTTTACCCTGCCCTACTCCAGGTGATGACCGTGAAAGACCGAATCGAAGCCGTAAAGGCATACCTGCTCGATCTACAGGATCGCATCTGCCAGTCCTTGGAAGCGGAGGATGGTCATGCCCGGTTCATGGAGGAGGCCTGGACACGTCCTACCGGCGGCGGTGGTCGTACGCGTGTGATTGGTGAAGGTGCCGTCATCGAAAAAGGCGGTGTGAACTTTTCTCATGTCCACGGCGACAGCATGCCGCCTTCGGCCAGCGCCCATCGTCCTGAGCTGGCAGGTCGCAGTTTCGAGGCCATGGGCGTCTCGCTGGTGATCCACCCTGAAAACCCGAATGTACCCACCTCCCACGCCAATGTGCGTTTTTTCATCGCTGAAAAAGACGGTGAAGAACCGGTCTGGTGGTTTGGTGGCGGTCTGGATCTGACGCCTTATTATGGTAACGAGGAAGACTGTATCCACTGGCACCGGGTGGCACGTGATGCCTGTGCGCCATTCGGTGAAGACGTCTACCCGCGTTACAAAGCCTGGTGTGATCGTTACTTCCAGATCAAGCATCGCAACGAGCCGCGTGGAATCGGTGGCCTGTTCTTCGATGATCTGAACGAGTGGGACTTCGAGACCAGCTTTGCCTTTCTGCGGGCTATTGGCGATGCCTACCTGAACGCCTACCTGCCGATTGTACAGCGTCGTCGGAACGAGCCTTTTACCGAAGCACAGCGCGAGTTCCAGGCCTATCGCCGCGGCCGCTACGTAGAGTTCAACCTGGTCTATGACCGTGGCACCCTGTTCGGTCTGCAATCGGGCGGCCGTACCGAGTCGATCCTGATGTCCCTGCCACCCATCGTGCGTTGGGGATATGACTGGAAGCCGGCACCCGGTAGCGAAGAGGCTCGTTTGACCGAGTACTTCCTGACCGACCGTGACTGGTTGGCTGATACCTGATACCGACCCATTGATCTTTGCTTCAAGGACATCTCATGGACCGTTATGCCGTCATTGGCAACCCTGTCGCCCATAGCAAGTCGCCTGCCATTCATAGCCGCTTTGCCGAGCAGACAGGACAGGCCATGCGCTACGACACCTGGCTTGCGCCGCTTGGCGAGTTCGAGCGCAGCGCGCGTGAGTTTTTTGCCAATGCGGCAGGCGCTAATGTGACGGTCCCGTTCAAAGAGGATGCCTTTCGATTTGCCGATGAGCTGACCGAGCGTGCCCGACGTGCCGGTGCGGTCAATACGCTAAAGAAGCGGGAAGACGGGACCTTTCTGGGCGACAACACTGACGGTGCCGGACTGGTTCGTGATCTGACGGTCAATGCAGGCCTGTCCCTGACTGGCAAGCGTATCCTCATCCTGGGCGCTGGTGGTGCCGTACGTGGCGTGTTGGAGCCCATTCTGGCGGAGCGGCCTGCGGCCCTGGTCATTGCCAATCGGACCGAGAGTAAGGCCATACAGCTGGCGCGTGAATTTTCAGCGCTGGGAATGATCGAGGCGGCAGCGTTCAACCTTGAGGCGGAGCCGTTCGACCTGATCATCAATGGCACTGCTGCCAGCCTTTCCGGCGATGTTCCCCCTATCACCTCTGCCCTGGTCCGCGCTGGGGTAACCGTTACCTACGACATGATGTACAGCAAGGAGCCAACGCCCTTCTGTTGTTGGTCAACCACACACGGCGCAGCACAAGCCCTGGATGGTCTGGGTATGCTGGTTGAGCAGGCTGCCGAAGCATTTTACCTCTGGCGCGGCATACGGCCGGAGAGCGGCCCGGTATTGCATGAACTCAGACAGCAGCTAGCAGCGTCCTAATTAGAGCATTGCGTCCCCTGGATGGCTTTGTAGGAGACCTGCTGCTGACGCATGTGGATAAGTAATGCCTGTACAAAAAGATCCGAATATTATCCACGCTGAAAATGGATATTGCAGTAGGCCTGTTTTGACTAACAGAATTTATGGCTTGAAGGCAAAAGACAGGCGTATTAAGACGAAGTAGCAATGGAGTTTGCTATAGCGCATGTGGATAAGATTCAACTCCTGTGCATAATTGGGGAGATACCCACAGGCTTCATGTTGTCTTTATCTACGCTTGAAGAAGGACGCTGGAAGGTATTTGCGGCAAACAGTGCCCGGCAGCGTAGCCAGGCACTGAGTTGAATATCAGTTCAGCAAGGTGGCATCCAGGCTGATCTTGGCGTTCAGTACCTTGGAGACTGGGCAGCCTTCCTTCGCCTTGTTGGCGATGGCCTGGAATTGGTCGTTGTCGATGCCTGGGATCTTGGCCGACATGGTCAAATCAATCGTCGTGATTTCGAAGCCTTCGCCTACCTTGTCGAGCGTAACCACTGCCTTGGTTTCGATACGCTCGGCTGTGAAGTTCTCCATCCCCAGCATCATGGAAAAGGCCATGGAGAAGCAGCCCGCATGCGCTGCGCCAATCAGCTCCTCGGGGTTAGTGCCGGGCTGGTCTTCGAACCGAGTGTTGAAACCGTAGGGATTTTCCTTCAGCGCGCCGCTGCCTGTGGAAATCGTACCTTTACCGTCCTTCAAACCACCTTGCCATACAGCAGATGCTGTCTTTTTCATGGTTCCTCTCCTGTGGATGACTCGAGTTATATGTGAAATCGGATGCTGGGCAAAGTTCGTTGGAGGGTGCGGCGAAACGTAAGGCGTACAGGTGGTGTTCATCAGGGTAAGGTAAAAAGGCCGGAGCAAATGGCCAGGGTTGTGGTCAGCCTATGACCTGCCTTTTCTCCGGTCTGATTTATTTCAAGGAGTCGTCATGGACTATAAGAACCTCGGGTCTACGGGCCTGAAAATTTCTCCGCTGTGCCTGGGCTGTATGACCTACGGCGTGCCTGAACGTGGTAATCATCCATGGACGATGGGCGAAGAAGAGAGTCGCCCGCTACTCAAGAAAGCCCTCGACATGGGCATTAACTTCTTTGATACCGCCAACGCCTATTCCGATGGTACCAGTGAGGAAATCGTCGGTCGGGCGCTGAAGGACTTTGCCCAGCGTGACGAGATTGTGCTGGCCACCAAGGTCTATTTTCCGATGCGCAACAAGCCCAACGTGGGCGGCCTGTCACGTAAGGCGATCTTTGCCAGTATCGATGCCAGCCTCAAGCGCTTGGGCACTGACTACGTGGACCTATACCAGATCCACCGCTGGGATTATGAAACGCCCATCGAAGAAACCATGGAAGCGCTGCACGATGTGGTGAAGGCGGGTAAGGCGCTGCATATCGGTGCGTCCAGCATGTATGCCTGGCAATTCGCCAAAGCTCTGCATGTGGCGGATCGAAATGGTTGGACCCGTTTCGTCACTATGCAGAATTATGTGAACCTGCTGTATCGCGAAGAAGAGCGCGAAATGCTGCCGCTCTGCCGTGACGAAGGCATAGGGGTCATTCCCTGGAGCCCCATGGCACGTGGAAGGCTGACCCGAGATTGGGATACCAGCAGCGCACGCGTTGAGAGTGACGAGTTTGGCAAGAGCCTGTATGCCAATACGGCCGATGCCGACCGCCGTGTGGTTGAGCGTGTGGCCGAGATTGCTAACGAGCGTGGCGTACCGCGTGCACAGGTGGCGCTGGCCTGGGTTGTGCAAAAAACTGGCATCAGTGCACCCATCATTGGTGCGTCCAAACCGCAGCACCTCGAAGACGCTGTGGCCGCCCTCTCGCTCAACCTGACCGCCGAAGAGATCGCCCGCCTTGAGGAACCTTACGTCCCTCATGGTGTGGTCGGTTTTGCCTGATCATGGTCTTTCCGGTACGACACCTGTCGTACCGGACCTACCGCACCATTACCTCACCCTATCGGTTTCATAGTTACTAAAAAGAGCCTGGTTACTTTTAATAACTGCCTTAAAGGCGTAAAGTGAATTTCTTGATGTAATCACGCTCAGCGAGGTTGCCATGGACGATTTTAACAAGTCCGCTACCGGGCGCCGCCGACTGAAAAACCACGACTGCCCTATCCGTGATGTGCTGGACCGTGTAGGCGATGCCTGGTCGGTACTGGCTGTTTTCAAGCTGGACAGCGGACCACTGCGTTTCAATGAACTCAAGCGTCAGATCGATGGCATTTCCCAACGAATGCTGACCGTCACGTTGCGCAACCTGGAGCGCGATGGATTGATTACCCGAACGGTCATTCCGTCAACGCCGCCCCAGGTGGAATACGCCCTGACCGGGATCGGGCAAAGCCTGGTCATTCCCATCAGAGCCTTGGCCGATTGGGCCGCTCAATCGCAGCCGATCATTCAAGAGGCGCGCGATACCTACGATCTGGCCGTGCGGCAGCGGCAAATTGAAGAGCCTGCCGCGGCTAACGAGGAGACTTCTGCATGACTCAACTCAAAGACACTGCCATTTCCGTTTTGGACCTGGCGCCGGTACGGGACGATGGTAACGCCGCCCAGGCTCTGCACAACTCACTCGACCTTGCTCGCCATGCGGAGCGGCTAGGCTATAACCGATTCTGGGTCGCTGAGCATCACAACATGGACGGTATCGCCAGCTCAGCCACGGCCGTTCTGCTCGGATACCTGGCGGGTGGTACATCCACGATCCGCATCGGCTCCGGTGGCATCATGCTGCCCAACCACGCCCCTCTTGTTGTGGCCGAGCAGTTCGGCACGCTGGATGCTCTGTATCCGGGCCGTATCGATCTGGGGCTTGGCCGTGCGCCCGGGTCCGATCAGATGACCGCCCATGCACTGCGCCGTGATCGTTTGGGAAGCGCCGATGACTTCCCTTCCGACGTAGAGGAGCTGCAGTACTTCCTCGGTCCACGACAGGAAGAACAGCGGGTAATTGCCGTGCCGGGTATCGATAGCAACATACCGATCTGGCTGTTGGGATCGAGCCTGTTCAGTGCTCAGCTAGCGGCTGCCAAAGGTTTACCGTATGCCTTTGCATCCCATTTTGCGCCACGCTATATGCATGAAGCGATTCGTCTGTACCGTGAAAACTTCCGCCCTTCCGAGGTGCTGGACAAGCCCTATGTCATGCTGGGTGTTCCGCTGGTTGCAGCAGACAGCGACGAGGAAGCCAATTACCTGGCAAGCACGGTTTATCAGCGCGTCCTGGCATTAATGCGTGGCCAAAGCCTGGTGCTTCGCCCGCCGGTTCGAAACATGAGTCCTGAATGGTTGCCCCATGAAAAAGACGCTGTGCTGAACATGCTGGGCATGGCGATTATTGGTGGGCCGGACAAGGTACGCGAGCGGGTCGATTTGCTGCTTGAGAAGACCGACGCCGATGAATTGATTTTCACCTGCGATGTGTATGAACATGCTGATCGACTCAGGTCGTATCAGATTCTGGCCGAACTTAAAGGCTGATATAAAAAGGGCGCTATGGCGCCCTTTTTCATAACGTTAAACTAATAATGCTGATATCAGCGCATTCTAAAGAGATATCAATCAGCTATTAAATTAATATTACTTTATTAGCGGGCTATTTATCTGCAAAGTTCTGTTGCCAGAACTGTTCGAAGGCTTCTTTCCACTCGGGTAATTGCACGCCCCAGTTAGTCTGAATACGTGAGCAATCCATTCGTGAATTAGCTGGACGTTTCGCTGGAGTGGGATACTCATACGTGGCAATAGGATAAAGCCGGGCACGTAAACGGCCTTGCTCTTCAAGTTTCTGAGCGATCGTTTCGGTAAAGCCAAACCAGGATGTCTTGCCTGTCGAGGTAAGGTGGTAAATACCCCAGGGGCCTGGGTTGCCCATGGTAATGCGATCTACGATGTGGCTAGTGGCTGAGGCAATCGTATCGGACCAAGTCGGTATGCCGATCTGATCATCTACAACGCGCAATTCGTCTTTTTCCTGCAGCAGGCGATGCATGGTACGAACAAAGTTGTGACCATCCTGGGAGTAAACCCAACTGGTTCGCAGAATCAGATACTGTCCGCCTACGGCCTGAACCGCCTGTTCGCCAGCCAGCTTGCTTTCGCCATACACGCTGGTGGGGTGGGTGGCATCCTCTTCACTGTAGGGCTCGTTCTTGTCACCATCAAATACATAGTCGGTCGAATAGTGGATGAACGGAATGGCCCGTGCCACAGCCTCCTCCGCCAGAATCCGCGGTGCCTCTGCGTTTACCTTGAAAGCCATCTCGGCGTCGGTCTCGGCCTTGTCCACAGCCGTATACGCAGCAGCATTGATAATCAGGTCTGGCTGCACACGTCGAACGGTTTCACGAATGGCCTCTTCATTTGCAAGATCCATGGCATCACGACCCAGAACAACAAGTTCATGATCGGTTTTAAGGCTTCTTTGCAGCGCTTGAGAGACCTGACCGCTTCGACCTGTAATTAAAATTTTCATACTTCTCCAGCCTGATCGAGCGGCATTAACCCAAAAGCAGTGAGCTAGTTGATTAAGAACCCGATAGTGGTTGGTTTAATAATGAGCGACTGATGCTCAATTATTGCCCAACAATAAATCAATGTGATGGTCGCTATGTTGAACGCGTTTAAAAGTTAAGCAAACTTTAAATAAAGCGAAAAACACAGAGCACCGCAGTTTATAAAAAACCAGGGCGATAGTGTGCCTGCCTATACGGGCAAGGCCAGAGGCGGGGCGGAGCGCTATGGCGGCGTGGGCAGCCAGAAAAGGAGATTGGTCATAAAACGTGCCAATAACAGCGTGCTTAGTCGGCGAACACTAACACACCTTTGTGACGGTTTGTCAGCAAAGTTGTTTCAAGACAGACAAACCTTTACAGAGGCTGTTGAAAGGCCATGAAGTTGGCAGAAGAAGCGGGCCTAGTACCTTGAGGCTTGTGAGTTCCATGGCAAGGCCGCTCTTCTTTGATAAGGGTCAAACCGGCTTTTGTACCAGTGCAAGGCCAGTCATTTCCTGAAGACTTTCAAGTGTGAGGCCTTCGACAAGTTCGCTGGCATACACGCGGCCGTCAGCAATATCGAAAATAGCCAGATCGGTATACACACGAGATACGCAGCCTACGCCCGTCAGCGGGTAGGTACAGTGCTCGACCAGCTTGCTTTGCCCGGCTTTGGTCATGAGATCCATCATGACAAAGACCTGCTTGGCACCTATTGCAAGGTCCATAGCACCCCCTACGGCAGGAATCGCATCAGGCTCGCCGGTGTGCCAGTTGGCCAGATCGCCTGTGACGGATACCTGGAAAGCGCCGAGCACGCAGATATCCAAATGGCCGCCGCGCATCATTGCGAACGAATCCGCATGGTGAAAAAACGCACCGCCTGGCAGCAGGGTGACAGGCTGCTTGCCAGCGTTAATCAGATCAGAATCTTCCTTGCCCTCCTCTGGCGCCGGACCCATGCCCAGTATGCCGTTCTCGCTATGCAGAAAAATCTCGCGGTCAGCCGGCAGGTGGTTGGCCACTAGCGTCGGCAGTCCAATCCCCAGATTGACGTAGGCTCCTTCCGGGATGTCCTGGGCGACTCGGGCAGCGATCTGGTTGCGGTTGAGTCTGTTCATTCCTGATCTCCTGAAACACGAACGACGCGTTGCACAAAAATGCCTGGCGTAACGATGATTTCCGGATCGATCTCGCCCAGCTCCACAATTTCACGGGTTTGCACGATGGTAGTCTTTGCGGCCGTCGCCATGATGGGACCAAAATTGCGGGCAGCCTTGCGGTAGGTCAGGTTGCCCCAACGGTCGGCACGGTCCGCGCGAATCAGAGCAAAGTCGGCATGAATGGGATATTGGATAACGTAGTGCTTGCCGTGGATTTCGCGTGTTTCCACGCCTTCGGCCAGAATCGTGCCGTAGCTGGTCGGCGTGAAAAAGGCGCCGATACCGGCACCCGCAGCGCGGATACGCTCGGCCAGATTGCCCTGCGGCACTAACTCCAGTTCAATTTTGCCGGCACGGTAAAGCTCGTCGAATACATAGGAGTCGGTCTGGCGTGGAAACGAACAGATGATTTTGCGAACCTGACCTGCCTTGAGCAGGGCTGCCAGGCCTACATCGCCATTGCCCGCATTGTTGTTAATGATGGTGAGATCTTTCGCACCGTGCGCTATCAACGCATCAATCAGCTCAGAAGGCTGTCCGGATGGGCCGAAGCCGCCAATCATTACGGTGGCACCATCGTGGATGTCTTCCACCGCCTGGCTCAGGCTCTCGACAATCTTGTTGATCATTGTATGTCCTCATTCAAGGGTCTCGCTGTTGCTCATGCACCAGCCGAGGAGGTAAGCCGCATGCACCGAGCATATGCGATTGCATCCTTTGAAAAAGGTGGTTGTGTCCGATAATCGGACACAAAACGCTTCATATGTGCGTTTATCGATCGGCACCCGTATTAGTACGCCGTCGTAAGGCAAGTAGACCATTTCAGCATTTCAATACGGCCTTTGGAGAATTAACCGGCACAGCGCTGGTCATTTTAATGACTTACTCAAATGCGATGATGGCAAAAGGCTCTAGGTCAAGCATTGGCGATTAGGTTAACCAAATATTTGTGTGCACCAATTCACGGTATTGTAGGGGAATCTGAATCATTCCTGAACACGGGAGAATCGGTTAAGCAAAAAACATTGTGATCCTAAAGTTTCCTTTTACTGTGTCGACTTACTAAAGAGGCCACAGGAAATTCGGCTTTCGCGCTAACGCTATCAACACAAGGGATTTGAATGAATATTCTTCAGGAAACACTGAATGAGCTATCTTCACTCCGCGCCCAGTATTGGACGTTTTGTACCCAAAGAGCAGCATGTCTTTTGGGGTGAGCGAGTCAGCGAGCTGCTGCAGATCGTTGCGATCAGTCACGGCTTTGATTTGATGCGCCTTGGCGCAAGCGAGGCATACCGCCTCAAGGGCTTTCTGGATACGCTCGAACAGAATGACTATCCAGAACTGGCCGACTGGAATGACCGGGTTTTTGCCTGCACCCGCCTTACGTGCCGGGTCGAGCTTGAGAAGTACATGCTGGAAGGCATGCCCAAGTCCTGACGTACCCCCTCTCCTTTCTGGGCTGCCCGCCTGATGTGGCAGCCGGACGCTCATGGTGAAACCGCCTCTTCTTCAGCCGATGCAGGTTTGGTCAGGCGCATTGAGGTCAGATATAGCGAAAATACCAGGACGAAGGCACCCAGAAGAAAGCCGACATAGGGAATTCTGAAGGCAATCAACAGGGCGGCGGCGGCACCGCTGGCTGCTGCTGGGATAGCTCTGAACACATCAAGCTTCAAGGTAAAGGGTTTGTGGCATTCGGGACATAATCGGCTTCCATCCGACTCAGGCGGACCGAAGACTGCAGCGTGGAAGGCGCTGATGCTTTGTTTGCAGTGGGGGCATTTCATGCTGAATTCCTTTTCAAGCAGTCAGGCAGGTTAACTGCATCCTGAAATCCTACGCGCGCTCCGAAGAAAATGGGGAGCTGCCGTGCAGAGCTGTGAGCAGGTTCATGTAAATAAGCATGGGTTTGTGCTAAAGCCACAGGCCGTTAGCTCAAGTGCCTGGACTGTCTTTTCGAACGGATAGGACCCTCCGGGTTGCCGATCGTTTCTGGTCTTATCACATCTTGTGGCCCTGGCTGGAGCAGCCCTGCGTCAGAATGTCAGTCACGGTATTGTTCGTCCCTGCCGTACGCCAGGATATGCTGGCATAGCCTTTCGTCTAAAAACATATAAGGTGACTCAACGCTTACGGGCGCGTTCCGAAACGAGCCTTCTTCTCCCTGCCCATCGAAGCGGTTTCGCTGGAATGGTTTCAGTAGAGGCACTCCAGCGCAGCGGCTTAAAGTGATCCCGTCAGAGAGGTCTTTCGGATCTGTCCAGTCCTAGTCGTATTGCTGCCCATCGGCATGTGCCGGGCGGACGAAATGCTCTCACCAACCCTTTTTACCTTGTTGCAGAATCCCTTGGCAGGCAGATGAGCCCTTTCCCTTCAGGTGGCGCTGTCTGCCTTTAGCGACAGGCCCGGCTAAGCGGGCTGTGAACACAATAACTAAAAAGGGTGGTAGCGATGGAGCACATTCTCAAAGCAGCCTTCGGCTGCCTAAGCGAAGCCGAGCATGTCCGACATGAGTTGATCGCAAAAGGTGTAGCCGGTCGGCATATCTCACTTTCAGCCTCTCGAAATGAGACGGCAGGTTCTTCCACAGGTTCGCTGGGTGAACGAATCAGCCATTTCTTCTGTTCGCTTTTCGACCTGGCCGATGATGAGCCCGCGCGCGAGGCCATTACCGAGCACTCGACTGTCCTGACGGTCACGCTTACCGAGTACCAGCAGCAGGCCGTAGTTGAGGCCGTGCTCGCGCAGAACGGTGCAATGAGTGCCCATGCCCTGACGGATGACTATGCCATCTCCAGTCACTATCCAAGTTCGGCCTGTATGCTCGGCATGGGTTCCTTCGCCTTGGCCGGTCAGGTGCCACAAGAGGCGACAGGAGGCCGGTTCGTGCCGACCCAGGCGGAAGAGGAGGCCTGGTTGACCAAGCCTCCGCTGGAGCTGCCCTCGCTATCTCTCTCATTTGCCAAGCCCTAATCACAGGATCAGGGCTTGCAGGGCTAGGTGTGCAGTGCTGCCATGGCCTGGCCGAGATAGCGCTGGATATCGTCTGTCATCCAGGTGCCCTCAGCCAGCTGCGGCTCGCAGGCATGGGCCTGGCGCAGTTTATGGTGGGTCTCGGGATTTGTGCCTGCATAGGCGGTAAACAATGCGGTCCAGCGTTGCGCCAGCTGCAGCGCCTCTGGAGAGTGGGGAGGCAGTCCGTTATCCATAATGCGGCTTAGATCGGCCAGAAGCGGTAGCCATTTCGGGACCTGCTCGCCATAGTTTGCCTGCATGAAGGCGAACTCTTCGGGTGTGAGATACCGTTCATAGATCGCAAGCTTGCCGGCCGTGAAGGCCTTCAGGATAAAGCGGGTCATCTCGGTGGTGACACCCGTCTGTTCCTGTAGCGGGGCCTCATGGCGGAACAGCTCGTTGAGCCGTACGGCCAGGGCCGGGTTGGTTGATGTATTGCGCTCCAGGAGCGTCATCCAGCGCCGTGCCAGCGACTGTGCTTGAACGGACTCAGGGGGGAGCCCTTGTTGGAGGAGCTGATGGGCTTCCTGCACCAGTGCGCGCCAAGCCTGCTGGTTGGCGGGAGTGTAGAAAGGCAGTTCATTCAGGTCTTCAGGGGCGAAATGCTGTTCGTACATGGTCATCAATTCCAGGGTCTTCAACCAATCGGCCAGGTCAGGCTCCTCTCCTTCACTGAGTTGGCGATGCAAGTCTGCCAGGCGATTACGCAGATTCGTTTGCCGGGTAATCTGTCGGTCCAGCAGGCGGATCTGCTGCTCGGTGATGGTCAGGAGCGCAACGTCTGGCCGCGCCAGAAGGGCTCCGATCTCGGCCAGCGACAGGCCCATGCCACGCAGGGCCTGGATCTGGTGCAGCCGGGCAATATCGGCCCGGTTATACAGTCGGTAGCCAGCATCGGAACGCGCGGAGGGTGTGAGCAGGCCGATGCTGTCGTAATGGTGAAGAGCCCGAATCGTAAGACCCGACTGCTTAGCCAGTTCGCCCACTTTCAATAGCATCGAATTGCTCCTTTCTTCCACGTGCGGAATTGATCCTGAGGCCTCACGTTACGATAGGGTCAAGTGCAATTGCATGTGTCATTGGGATCAGACAGACATGCGACAATAATGCGCTAGGATCTGGCCGTACCGTATAGGAGCAGGTAATGGGTTTTTTTGAAAAACTGCGCAGGCGATCGGCTAGAAAAACGATTCGCAAATTGCCTAAATTGCATCGAGAAACCGCTAAGCTCAGAGATATATACCCGAGCTACACCATAGGTACAGGCACCTATGGTGCTTTAACCGTCAGCGATTGGCATGAAGGCTCGACCCTGGTAATTGGCCCTTACACCTCTATTGCCGCTAATGTTCAGATCTTTCTGGGCGGTCATCATCGTATCGACTGGATCAGTTGTTACCCTTTTCCAGCAGTGCTCGACGAGGCTGCACATATTATCGACTATGGCGGTACTAATGGTGATGTGATCATTGGTAGTGATGTCTGGCTTTGCTCAAACGCTATGATCCTTTCAGGAGTCAGTATCGGACATGGGGCAGTTGTTGCAGCAGGCGCGGTGGTAACCAAGGATATAGCCCCTTACGAGGTGGTAGGGGGAAATCCGGCGCGCCATTTGAAGTGGAGATTTCCTGAAGCCGTTAGGGCGCAGCTTTTGGATTCCTGTTGGTGGGACTGGCCAGAAGACGAGATCTGCAAGGTATCTCCGCTGTTATGTTCGCAAGATATTGATGCTTTCTTATCGTACTGCCAGTCCCGTTAAGCCTGTCGGCTCATGACGAGAAAACGTGCCAAACGAATAACTTCGTAAGGCTACGCTTTAGATACGGGAGCTGGTTTATTCCTGTTGGCCAGGGATCCAACCAGCGCCCAACCCAAGCCACTTACCACGACTCCAATGGACAGCGCCACGGCCAGACGGAAGGCGCTGCCGTACACCAATGGTGCAAGCCAGCCGCTGACAATGGAAAAGAAGATCATCTGGACAAACCCCAGGACTGACGCGGCGGTACCAGACAGCTCCGGTACGCGCTCGAGGATGCGTAGTGTCATGGTAGGAATACCCAGCGACAGGCCGAAGACGAACAGCCCGTGCGGGATGACGGCCGCATAGACGTTCAGGTCGGTAGCCAGACCTGTATAGGTCAGGTTGATCAAGCAGCTCAGGCCAAGCATGGCGTAGGCAAAGCCGATCAGTCGACCGGAAGGCAATTGTGAGGAAAGCCGTGCTGCCAGAAAGGACCCGCTGGTCAATCCGATCACGATAGGAATGAACAGATAGCCAAAGTCGGTTTCGGCCAGCCCCAGTACCTGGGTGACAAAATCGGGGGCGGCGCCGATCAGGAAGGCGAAGCCGCCAAACAGGGCGCCGAAGACCACGGCGCGTGCCATGAACTGCCCGTCCCGCATGACTCGTCCGTAATTGCGCGACAGGACGCTCAGATCGAAGGCTTGTCTGCGTTCTGGCGCCAGGGTTTCGGGCATCAGGAACGCGCAGAGCGAGGCGCTGAAAACGGCAAGCGCCGCGAGGAAAAAGAATACGCCGCGCCAACCGGTGTGTTCTGACAGGTAGCCGCCAATAATCGGCGCAAAGGCTGGGGACACGCTGAAGACCATGATGATGTAGGACATGGTTTTCTGGGCCACCGGACCCTTGTAACAGTCCGTCACGATGGCCTGTCCCACTACCATTCCTGCACCAGCGGACAGGCCCTGGCAGACACGGCCTGCCAGCAGCCAGTCGAAGCTCGGGCCGAATGCCGCGATCAGCGAGCCGGCGATATACACCGCCAGGGCCGAAAGAATGACCCGCCGGCGGCCGAACGAGTCGGACAGGGTGCCATGCAGAAGCGTCATGAATGCGAACGCCAGCATATACAGGCCGAGCGTCAATTGGGTCTTTTCAGGTGTCAGCTGAAAATCTCGGCCGATGGCGCCAAAGGCCGGCAGGTAGGCATCAATCGACATGGGGCCGATACAGGCCAGGGCGCCGAGGATCAGCACCATCACGGGATAGCGAGGAATAGAGGTGGTGGTCGTTTGCAAGGGGAATAACCTGTCACGGGCCACAGTGGTCCGCGTCAAACAAGGGAAACGCCTACCCCTCAGGGTAGGATGATCAGCCGGTCCGGTAGCTCGTTACGCGTATGGGTTGCCGGCAGGTGTTGCTTCAGGTGCTCACCGCATGCATCGATACAGGTCAGAAAGCCCTGCAAGGTTTCGCCGCGACGAACCTGCTGTGTAAAGGTTGCGATGATCGACTGCCAGGTTTCGTCACTCAGCTTTTGCGAAATACCTCGGTCTACGAGGATTTCCACATAGCGTTCGGCTTCCGATACAAAGATCAGCATGCCAGTTTCCGCCTGTGTGTGGTGAAGGTTGTGCTCGAGAAACTGACGGCGTGCCAGGTTGGACGCGCGCCAGCAACGCACCTGGCGCGGAATCAGACGCGTCGTGATGGCTGGAATACGGAAGATCAGACTCAGCACAATTAACGTGCCCCACTGGACCAGCAGGAGTTCATGGGGGCTCAACCAACCTGGGTAGTAATTGATTGCGCCTGGAACGATCAATGCAATGAGGCTCGCCCAGAGTAACGGGATATAGGTGTAATCATCGGCCCGTGCGGCCAGCACCGTGACCAGCTCTGCATCGGTATCGCGTTCAACGCGAGAGATGGCTTCAGCGACCTGTCGCTGCTCGTGCTCGTTGAGTAATGTCATAGAGGTCCGCTCTCCTTACCAATCACCTGAAGCCCCGCCGCCGCCAAAGCTGCCGCCGCCCCCACCAAAACCACCTCCTCCAAGGCCACCTCCTCCCGAGCGGCCACCACCGCCGAGAACACTGCCAAGGATTGCCCCGGTTAGCACCGAGTTGCCTCGCCCGCCACGTCCACCACGACCGCCTCCGCCACCTTTCATCATGAACAGGATGATGACGAACAGGACGATGAACAGAATCGGGGTAGGACGATCTTCACTGCCGTGATATGTATCCTCCTGTACCGGGCGTGCCAGCGGATCGCCGCCCAGCACCTTGAGCATGGCACTGGCTCCCTCGCTGATGCCTTGGGCAAACTGACCCTGCCGGAACGCGGGAACGATCACCTGATTGATGATCAGGAAGGACTGCGCATCCGTCAGGCGATCTTCCAGACCATAGCCGACTTCGATTCGGACCTTGCGGTCGTCACGCGAGACAAGAAGTAACGCACCATTGTCTTTGCCTTTCTGCCCGATCCCCCAATGGCGACCGAGCTGATAGCCATACTCCTCGATAGAACGGCCTTGCAGGCTGGGGATGGTAGCGACCACCACCTGTTCGCTCGTCGCCTGCTCATGGGCCTTGAGCATCTGCTCCATCCGGGCCTTGGTCTGAGCGTCCAGCATTCCGGCCTGATCAACGACCCGGCCGGTCAAGGGTGGGAAACCAGGAGCCTGCTGGGCCTGTGCCACTACTGCACAAGCCCAGAACAGAATCCACAGCGCAAAGGCGCGAAACACCAGGCGATCAATCATTGATTGAAGTTGACCTTGGGTGCCTGATCAGCGTTGGGCGTCGTGGCTTTGAAGTTCTCGCGAACCGGCAGGTCGCTATAGAAGATCTTGTGCCAGATGCTGCCCGGGAAAGTGCGGATTTCGGTGTTATAGCGCTCGACCGAGGCGATGAAGTCACGGCGGGCCACGGCGATACGGTTTTCAGTACCTTCCAGCTGGGATTGCAGGGCCATGAAGTTTTGATTGGACTTCAGATCCGGATAACGCTCGGACACCACCATCAACCGGCTCAGGGCACCACTCAGCTGCTGCTGGGCCTGATCGAACTGCTGGAGTTTCTGGGGATCGTTAAGCGTGCTCGCGTCGACCTGAATGGAGGTTGCCTTGGCGCGGGCCTCGATCACGGCGGTGAGGGTATCCTGCTCCTGCTTGGCGTAACCCTTTACGGTCTCAACCAGATTCGGGATGAGATCGGCACGGCGCTGGTACTGGTTTTCCACCTGCGCCCAGGCCGACTTCACTTGCTCGTCATAGGTAGGAATAGTGTTGATGCCGCAGCCGCTCAAGAGCGAAGCCAGCACGGCGAAGACCGCAATCTTCCAGCTCAAGCGTAGTCCCTGGGTCGTATGCATTGCGTGTAACTCTCCGTTTGTATACCTGAATATGGGTGGCAGTCATGGCTTCGTGATGACGAAGCGTGCGTATAAATACGGATAGCGCGACCCCGCAAGAGTTCAGGCCAGTCGCCTCCGCTGTTGCCACGAAAATCGCAACCACTGCCCATTGAGGTAAGGCGAGCGAGGCTCATTATCTGGCAGACGGAACTGCCCGGAACAGGTGTTAGGGTTTTGTTGCAGATGGGATAACGAGAGGGGTAACGCAGAGGAATGGGATTACGAAGCTGCGCGGGGGTTGATAGCGGATCGGCGCAAAGGCCGCTGCGCTATCACCTGCCGGGCAGCTCCGGGAAGTTCTCGCAGCAATAGAGCGTTTCGCCACTTATTGGTTCACTGCGAAATATTTTTTATCAGATCAGCTGTTTTCGATACGGAAACCGATTTTTAGCGTTACCTGGTAGTGCGCCACCTTGCCGTCTTGAATATGACCACGCGTTTCGGCGACTTCAAACCACTCCATGTTCTTGATGGACTTGCTGGTCTCCGCCAGGGCGTTGTTGATGGCATCTTCGACGCTGGTGGTGGAGGAGCCGACAATTTCCAGCTTCTTGTACGTGTGATGATCAGACATGAAAACCTCCTGGTTGTAGTTGGCCAATCATCTGGCCAAGGAAAAAACCGCTTGTTTAATGAGTCTCATCAAAACGTGGATTAGTTCAGTGTGTACAAGTGTTGATCAAGTTTGTGTCGCACTTTCGCTGCCGGGTGAAGTCAGACCCGGAACACCCAATGAAACAGGAGGTTCACGCCATGGCTCGTAACAGTTCCTATCAGGCAACCCTTGAAAATCTTGAAGACCAGATTCAAACACTGAAAGATTCTCTCTCCTCCTTGAAGCGCAGTGCTTCGGCGGAGTCCCGTCATTCGTTGAAGTCGTTCAAGGACAACACCAGCCACGCGCTGCACCGCTCGGGTGAGAGCCTGGAAGATTTTTATGACGAAGCACGTGTACTGGCACTAGAAGCCAGCAAAATAGCCGGTACAAGTGTGCGCAAGCACCCTTGGGCTACTGTAGGCGTGGTCGCCGGTCTGACCGTACTGGCAGGCTGGTGGCTGCTGCGCGACGAATAATGTCGCCTTTTTCGCCGCTCGCCTTGCCGGGCGGCGATGACCCTTCCTAGTTTTCTGCCAACGCTGCTCGCAGCCACTGTGCAAGCCGCTGTGCTCGCTGGTCCGCCAGCCGCCCCGGCACCCATAATGCCAAAACCGCTTCGGTCTCAACGAATCCCCACGGTGCTATTAGCCGTCCTGCCGCCAGATCTCCAGCCACTAGGGGTTTAGGCGCAATGGCGACGCCCAACCCGGCCACGGCTGCTTCCAACAGGTAATACAGGTGCTCGAAGCCTGCGCCAACCGTCAGGCTGTCAGCTGGCAGACCATGGCGTTGCGCCCACGCAGGCCAGGCCTGCGGACGGGAAGCCGTATGCAATAGTGGCTCACCCAACAGCGCCGTAGGGGGTGCGTTCTGAAACAGGAATGCATTGGCATACCGCGGACTGACGACCGGGCCGATACATTCAGGGGCCAGCATGTGTACGTGCATGTCCGGCGGTGCAGTTGGCTCGGCAAACAAGAGCGTGGCGTTGAGGCCGGGACGGCGGGGATCGAGCTCTCCCTCGCTGGTAGACAGGCTCAGCCGTAGTTCAGGCAGTTCACGGTTGAGTCGATCCAGTCGCGGAATGAACCAGCGAGCCAGAAGGCTGCCCGAACAGCCCAGCACAAAGGGGGCATCGCTGGCGCCGCGTTTGAGATCGGCGCAGACGCTGCGCAGCCGCTCGAACGCTTCGGCACTGGCGTCCCGCAGTCGAAGACCCGCTTCGGTTAGCGCAAGGCCCCGCCCTTCCCTGACGAACAGCACCACGCCCAGCTGTTCCTCCAATGCACGGATCTGACGGCTTACCGCGCCATGGGTAACGAACAGCTCCGCTCCTGCCTTGCTGACGCTACCCAGGCGCGCAGCTGCCTCAAAGGCACGCAGAGCATTTAAATGAGGAAGATCGTTCATTATCCGACCCGTGAGTTTTTCTAACAGATACAGGCGATCTTATCGATTTATTCCTGTCCAGCAACCGGTTAGTGTAAAACCATATTCACAGGGAGCTCTCCCATGACAGACATGACCTACAGCCAAGGCCCTGATGCTCAGGGCATGTTCGGCCAGTTTGGTGGCCGCTACGTGGCCGAAACCTTGATGCCGCTGATTCTGGATCTCGAGCGTGAGTACACCGCCGCGATGAAGGATCAGGCGTTTCTGGATGAGCTGGCCTATTTCCAGCGCGACTACATTGGTCGCCCCAATCCGCTGTATTTCGCCGAGCGCCTGACCGAGCATTTTGGTGGCGCCAAGATCTATCTGAAGCGCGAAGAGCTGAACCACACCGGCGCGCACAAGATCAACAACTGCATCGGCCAGATTCTCCTGGCCAAGCGTATGGGCAAGACCCGCATCATTGCGGAGACTGGCGCCGGCATGCACGGCGTGGCCACTGCCACCGTAGCGGCCCGCTTCGGCCTGCCCTGTGTGATCTACATGGGCACCACCGATATCGACCGGCAACAGGCCAACGTCTTTCGCATGAAGCTCCTGGGTGCGACGGTGATCCCGGTCACTGCCGGTACGGGCACGCTCAAGGATGCGATGAACGAGGCACTACGTGACTGGGTGACCAATGTCGCCGATACCTTCTACCTGATTGGCACTGTCGCCGGTCCGCACCCCTACCCGGCCATGGTTCGTGATTTCCAGGCCGTAATCGGTCGTGAAGCCAAGGCGCAGATCTTTGAGAAAGAGGGTCGTCTACCTGACAGCCTGATCGCCTGTGTGGGTGGTGGCTCAAACGCCATGGGGCTGTTCCATGAATTCGTGGATGACAAGGACGTGGCGATCATTGGCGTTGAAGCCGGTGGTCACGGTGTCAGTACCGACAAGCACGCTGCCAGCCTGAACGGTGGCGTTCCTGGTGTCCTGCATGGTAATCGTACGTTTCTTCTACAGGACGACGACGGCCAGATCATCGACGCGCATTCTATCTCCGCCGGCCTGGACTATCCTGGCATCGGCCCGGAGCACGCCTGGTTGCATGATGTGAAGCGCGTGGAGTATGTGCCGATCAATGACGACGAGGCACTGGCGGCTTTCCACCAGACCTGCCGTCTGGAGGGCATCATTCCAGCGCTGGAATCCGCCCACGCTCTGGCTGAAGCCTACAAGCGCGCGCCTACGCTGCCCAAGGATCACATCATGATCGTCTGCCTCTCCGGCCGCGGCGATAAGGACATGCAAACCGTGATGAGCCATCTGGGAGACAAGCTATGAGTCGTCTGGAAACCCGTTTCGCCCAGCTGAAGCAAGAGGGCCGCGCCGCGCTCGTGACCTATACCACCGGGGGTGATCCGGACTATGCCACGTCGCTGGCAATCCTCAAGGGCCTGCCCAAGGCGGGTGCCGATGTGATCGAGCTGGGCATGCCCTTCACCGATCCCATGGCTGATGGTCCAGCCATCCAGGCTGCGGCCCTGCGTGCGTTGAAGAATGGGCAGACCCTGGCAAAAACGCTGGAGATGGTGCGTGAATTTCGCCAGGAAGAAGCCGAAACACCCCTGGTGCTGATGGGGTATTACAACCCGATCCACCGTTATGGCGTTGAACGCTTTCTGGCCGAGGCCAAGGAGGCCGGCGTAGATGGTTTGATCGTGGTAGATCTGCCACCCGAGCACGATACCGAATTATGCGATCCGGCTCAGGCAGTGGGCATCGACTTTATCCGCCTGACGACACCTACTACAGACAATAACCGCCTGCCGCGTGTGCTGAACAGCAGCTCAGGCTTTGTATATTACGTCTCGGTGGCGGGTGTGACAGGGGCGGGTTCGGCCACGACCGAACACATCGAGCATGCGGTCGAGCGGCTGCGGCAGTTCACCCAGCTTCCGTTGTGCGTAGGCTTTGGTATCCGGACGCCCGAGCAGGCCAGAGTGGTCGCTCAGCTGGCGGATGGGGTGGTAGTGGGCTCCGCCTTGGTAGACCAGATCGCCAAGGCGCAAAGCAGCACCGAGGCCGTCGAGGGTGTATTGAGCCTGTGTGGCAGTCTGGCGGAAGCGGTACGCAGCGCGAGGCGATGATAGATAAGTGGCCTGAGTGATGGATATCGCTTCGCTCAATCTATCCTATGGGCTAATACCCTGCCGGTACTGCGCGTAACGCACTCGCCTCAAACAAAAGCCGCTGCATTTGCAGCGGCTTTTGTTTTGCAGGATGGGTTGAGCTTGGCGATACCCATTATTCCCGCCCATACCGCGTCTTATTGCGCGGCGACTGCCTGGCGAGCGGCCATATGGCGCTGCTGCTTGTAAGCCTTGGCAACCTCTGGAATTGGAGTGACCTTGCCGGTCTCTATCCATTTGCGCAGACGGTTAGCGTCAGCCATGTGGGTGTATTTACCAAAGGCATCCAGTACCACAAACGCTACGGGACGGTTGTTCATGACCGTGCGCATGACCAGGCAATGGCCGGCTGCGTTGGTAAAGCCGGTCTTGGTAACCTGAATATTCCAGTCGCTCTTGCCTACCAAGTGGTTAGTGTTATGAAAACCCAAGGTGTAGTTGGGCTTGCGGAACGCCACGGTTTTCTCTTGCGTGGTGCTCAGCTGGCCAATCAGCGGGTAATTGCGGGTGGCCTGGAGCAGCTTGACCAGGTCACGGGCGGTCGAGACGTTATTCAGGGACAGACCTGTCGGCTCGGTATAGTGGGTATTGGTCATGCCCAGCGCACGCGCCTTGGCGTTCATGGCGGCCACAAAGGCCTTTACACCGCCCGGGTAATGCTCGGCCAGACTGGTGGCTGCACGGTTTTCCGAGGACATCAGCGCCAGTAAGAGCATGTCATGACGGCTGATCTCGCTGCCCAGACGCACACGCGAATACACACCGCGCATTTCCGGCACATCGTCAATCTTGACGGTCAGCATTTCATCCATGGGCTGTTTGGCATCCAGAGTCACCATGGCGGTCATCAGCTTGGTCACGGACGCAATGGGAGCCACGACGTCGGGGTTGCTGGAATACAAAGGCTGGCCCGTTTGCATGTCGACCAGCAGGGCGCTGCCCGATGCCAGTTCTTGCCGCATCGGCACAGTGGCCTTGGCCTCGGCTGCACTGACATTTGCAGCCCCCAGGCTGCCCCCGATCAATACAGCACTCAATACGAGAGAAAGATATTTCACGTGAATATCGTCCGGCTGAAGAGGTAAATAGCAGACTCGACCTGTCTGGCGTCTCGAAAGGCACTCTGGCAGGTCCCGAGTCCGGCGCAGCGGCAGTATAAAGGGCACCCTCCCGGGCGATGGAACCCCCTTACCCAAGTTTTTTCGTGGCGCGAAGGTAAAGGTTTGCTGACATAGCGCTCTGACGACGCGGATGACGATAGACTGAAAACAGCCCATGCCGTAGGTAACGGGTTGTTTTGAATCAGGATCCTCTGGATCGCCATGTGGGAGACCACCATGAATCGCATGAAAAAAGCCATCGCCAGCGTATGCGTTACGTTGTGTGTGGGATCGCCACTTGCGCTGGCTGCGCCGCCGGATCAAATGAACGGGCCGCAGGGTGGCAGCAAGGGACACGGTCAGGGCGCGCAGATGCTGCATGGCCAGGACCATAAAGGCGGTTCTGCCCAGTCGAAGGGTAACCAGGGCAATCAAGGACATGGCGGTCCGCAGGCCAGCCAGGGTCATGGCAAGCGGTTACCTCCGCAGGATTTCAGCCCGGTACGTGAAACCATACGGGCCCACAAGGGCGAGATCGGCCGCGGCTCACCGCTTCCGCCGGGGCTGGTGATCGCCAAGGGCAAGCCACTGCCCCATGGGTATGGCAAGCCGCTGCCACCCGGCATCGCCAAGCAGCTACCCCGCTATGACGGTTATGAATGGCGCCGTTTGGGCACAGACATGGTACTGATCGCCATCACGACCGGCATCGTGTATGAGGTCCTGCACAACGTGCTGGATTGATTGGTCAATTCTTTGGGTGGTGGCGCAGTAACCCTGCGTTAGTGCGCCTTTGCCTAGACTGAAGCAATCCATGGTGCCGCACAGTGCGTCATCACGGGCTTACTGAAAGTCGTATTGCACGGGTTCTTCGGGTAACACGGACAGGTCAAGCGGCCTTACCGCACCCATCCAGAGGGCATGGTCGCGGTGATCGGCACGATCATGGCCGGTCACGGGATGGAGAAAGATCACCAGCCCGTTCCGGTTGAGCGCCAGCCAGGGCACCACGTCCGCAAATACCTCTGGACGAAACGACAGCTGACAACTCCAGTCCGGGTGAGGGCCGACCGGTCGCTGGTGAACCCGGCCCATCGTCACGGCAAAGCGGCGCGCGGCCTCTTCGCACAGCGCCCTGGCCTGCTCCAGTGTCGTGGCGTCGAAATAGACATGGGCGTGGTAGCCCTGGATAGCCGCTGTCATGTCTTACCCTTCAAAGCGAATGACGACTTTGCCCACATGGCTCTGTCCGTCCATGTAGCGATACGCCGCTTGGGCCTCGTCGAAGCTGAAGACTTTGTCGATCACCGGCTCGATGCGATGCAGGGCGATGGCACGGTTCATGGCATCGAACATCTCGCGTGAGCCGACATAGATACCCTCCAGTACGACAGAGCGCTGGATCAGCGCTGCCGGGTTGATCTCTCCACCCGTCAGCACACCGATCAGGTGGGTGGCGCCGCCCGGACGAGTCGAGCGCAGCGAGCGAGGCAGCGTACCGGCTCCGCCGACTTCTACCACATGGTCAACACCGATTCCTTCGGTCAGGCCTAGCACCTGCTCCTGCCACTCCGGATGCTGCTTGTAGTTCACGGTCTCGTGGGCACCCAGGGCTTTAGCTTTTTGCAGCTTTTCATCGCTAGATGAGGTAATGATGGTGCGTGCTCCGGCCGCATGAGCGAATTGCAGGCCGAAAATAGAGACCCCGCCTGTGCCAAGCAGCAGTACAGTCTGACCGGCTACCAGTGGCTGAACACTGCCGAACAGCGCATGCCAGGCCGTTACGCCAGCGCAGGGCAAGGTGGCACCGGCCTCATAGGAGAGATGCTCGGGTAGCGTAACCACGCCGTTCTGGTCGAACAGTACGTACTCGGACAGCACCCCGTCGATGGCGCCACCCAGGGCGGAGGCACCGTGGGTGGGGTCCAGATGGCCGCCAATCCAGGTCTGCATGAAGATACCGGCCACGCGATCGCCTACTTTGACGCGGTCAACGTCATCTCCGATCTCCACTACCTCCCCTGCACCATCGGACAGGGGCACCAGATCCTTGGGCAGACCGCTACGTGCATAACGGCCGGTTGCGACCATGAGGTCGCGGTAGTTCAGCGAGGCGGCCTTCATCTTGACCAGAACCTGGCCGCGTCCCGGCTTGGGTGTATCACGCTCGCGCAGGGTCAGGTCGGCATAGGATTCGGCTTTAGGCAGGCAATAGAAACGCATCGTACTCTCCTGTTTGAGAAATGAGCGGGCTCAGGGCCGCCACAGAAAAAGGTTCAAACCGTTACACTTGGGTCGGACCGCATGGAAACGATGAAGCTCAACAGAATGTGTCACAAAGCGAACTGATATCACCGGTTCAGGTCTGTTAGCTAACTTTTTTGCCCGTGCCTCACTGATCAGAATGAGTAAACGCCATGAAGCTGCCCTCTTTGCTACCACTGTTCCTGCTCGCGCCACTGACCGGCATCGCGACCACCGCCAGCGCTGAGCCGGGACTGTATAACCTGCTGGTAGGGACCTACACCAACGGCAGTAGCCAGGGGCTTTATGTCTACCGATTCGACAGCCGCGCCGGGCAGGTCACCGGACCGCTGCGCGTTGTCAAAGCCCACAACCCGTCCTATCTGACACTGGCGCGCGACGGCCGTACGGTATTTGTCGTCAATGAAAACGGTCGTGGCAGCAAGGGCGATGACATTGGCCGCGCCACGTCTTATCGCTTCGATCCAGAAAGCGGCCGGCTGCAACAAATCAGCCAGGTCAAGACCCTGGGGGATCATCCAACCCACTCGACGCTCAGCCCTGACGGACAGTTCCTGTTTGTCGCCAACTATTCCGTCGAGCCCGAAGGCTCTCTGGCCGCGCTGCCGGTGCAAAGCAACGGTGTGCTGAGCCCGGTTGCCCAGATCGAATTCTTCCAGGCCAGTAATAATCACCCGGAGCGGCAGACGTCCGGCCATGTCCATGGGGTGACGTTTACGCCAGACGGCCAGTATCTGTTCTCGCCAGACCTCGGCGCTGACAAGATTTTTGCCTATCGCTACAACCCTGCACGACAGGAGCGCCCGCTGTCTCCGGCTGAAACCCCCTATACGCCCGTTCCATCAGGCAGCGGCCCGCGCCATATCGTCTTTAGCGGTGACGGCCGTTTCGCCTACCTGACCCTTGAGCTGACCGGACAGGTCATGGTGTTCGCCCATGAAAACGGTGCACTGCGACAGTTACAGGTCTACACCTTGGCGCCGGAAGGTTTCAGCGGCAAGGTAGGAGCAGGCGCCATCCATCTCTCCAACGATGGCCGCTTCCTCTACGCTGCCAACCGAGGCGATGACAACCACATCGATGTGTTTGCCGTCGATCCGGTGGAAGGCACGTTGACCTTTGTTGATCGCCGCTCCGTCAACGGTCGCGAGCCCCGCGAGTTCAGCATTGATCCGACGGGACGCTACATGCTGGTCGCCAACCAGGGCAGTAGCCAGCTGAAGGTGTTCGCGCGCGATCCGCAAACCGGCAAGCTGGGCGAAGAGTTACAAAGCGTCGACGTGGCCATGCCGTCCGACCTGAAGTTCGTGGCGGTGCCCTGATGTTCGACCGTTTGCACCATGTGGCGCTGATCTGCTCCGACTACCCCACGTCCAAGCGTTTTTACACCGAGGTGCTGGGGCTCAGGGTGATAGCCGAGACCTTTCGTGAGGCGCGCCAGTCCTGGAAGCTGGATCTGGCTGTTGGTGATCACGCCCAGCTCGAGCTGTTCTCCTTCCCGGACGCGCCACCGCGCCCTTCTCGGCCGGAAGCGCAAGGGCTGCGTCATCTGTCCTTTGCCGTGGAAGACCTGGACGCTGCCATTGCGCATCTCAAGCAGCATGACGTTGCCGTAGAGCCTGTTCGGGTAGATGAGCTGACGCAGAAACGCTTTACCTTTTTCAGCGATCCGGACGACCTGCCCCTTGAGCTCTACGAGCGTTAAGGGCAATACCCGGCGGCAATAAAAAAGGCAGCTCCTGGAGCTGCCTTTTTCGTAGGCGTCAGCGTTAGATCTCGAAGCGTTTCACCAGACCGTTCAGGTCCACCGCCAGGCGAGACAGTTCCGCACTGGCAGCATTGCATTGGGCTGCGCCGGTTGCGGACTGGGAGGCCAGGTCACGGATGTTGACGAGGTTACGGTCTACTTCACGAGACACCTGCGCCTGCTCTTCCGACGCGCTGGCAATCACGATGTTGCGCTCGTTGATCTCGGCAATGAGCTGGGTGATTTCTTCAAGCGCCGCACCGGCAGACTGGGCAATCGCCAACGTGTTTTGCGCTTGGCTGGCGCTGCTCTGCATGGATGTTACGGCTTCCTGCGTACCGCCCTGGATGGCGCTGATCATCTGTTCGATTTCACGGGTGGACTCCTGGGTGCGGTGGGCCAGGGCACGCACCTCATCCGCGACCACGGCAAAACCGCGCCCCGCTTCACCGGCCCGTGCTGCCTCGATGGCCGCGTTCAGGGCCAGCAAATTGGTCTGCTCGGCAATGGCCCGAATTACATCCAGCACCTTACCAATATCGTGGGCCTGTTCGGCCAGTCCGCTGACCAGTGTGGACGTCTTGTCCACCTCGCCGGCCATGTGCTCAATGGCTGTAACTGTGTTGTCGACCTTGGTGCGGCCTTCGTGAGCGGCCTGCGCCGAGCGCTTGGACGATTCGGAGGTGGACACGGCGTTACGGGCTACTTCCTCGACAGCGGTGCTCATCTGGGTCACGGCAGTTGCAGCCTGCTCGATCTCGTGGTTTTGCTGGGTCAGGTTCATGGATGAGCTTTCCGTAACTAGATTCAGCTCCTCTGCCGCAGAGGCCAGTTGTGTGGAGGACGAGGAGATCTGTTCGATCGCATCGCGCAGGTTACCTTGCATGATGGCGAGGGATTCGAGCAGCTGCCCTACTTCATCTTTGCCTTCTACCTGAACCGGCACGCTCAGGTTGCCGGATGCCACGGCGCGTGCACTGCTCACGGCCTGACCCAGCGGACGTACGATGCTACGGCTCATGACCCAGGCCAGCAATACCGTGATTGCAAACGCCAGGGCGATGGCAAGGCTGACGCCCAGCTTGCCGGCGTTATAGGCTGCCTCCGCCTTGTCGGCGGCCTTGCCGGATTCATCTGCGCTGTACTGCGACAGCTTTTTCAGGCTAGCAGCAAGTTCATCGGCAATTCCCGCCATTTGCGCATTTAGAATTATATTCGCTGAAACTTTATCGCCTGACATGACTAAGCGTGTCATTTCAGCTTGATGGATTAAGTATGCATCCTGGAGCTTTTTGAACTGGGTATAGAGTTCCTGCTCGCTTGGCAGTTGAACCATCGTTTCATAGCGCGCCTCGGCATCCTTAAGCTCTGCTTTGACGGCGCTTAATTTGTTTGCAGTTTCCTGGCGGCGTTGATCAGTGTCAGCTGTAAATAGGCGCAGGCTAAAGACACGTACACGCATCATGTGCATGTTCATGTCACCCAAGGCGGCAATAGCTGGCAGCCAGTGTGCATCTACCTCGCGTGACTGCTCGCGCATGTTGCTCATTTGGCTCATTGAAAACAGGCCGAGCCCTAGAACGATAAGCGCCATCAGACCAAAGCCTGCGGCCAGGCGGGGAGCGATTTTCAGAGTGCGTAACGCCATGAGTTCATCCTCAAGAACAAGTAGGCAGAAAGCCTTTGCTTGTCCTATCGGTCCAGGCGCTATTAGCTTGATAGGCTTTTTACATATCGCAATACAGTGTTTTTCATATGCTGAGGCGAAAGCGGTCTAGCACAAGGGTTTCGCCGTTGATCTCATTATGCAGCCATCCGACGAACTGCTCGACCAACCTGCCCCGCCGCTTCCGCTCGGGAATCAGCGCGTGATAGCCATAGGCAGACGTAGCGCACTCGGCAATCGGGCGACATAGCAAACCTTGCTCGACCAGATTGTCCACCAGATGGCGCCAGCCAATCGCAACGCCCTGGCCGGCGATAGCGGCTTGAATGACGAGGGTGTAGTTATCAAAGCTCAACACTGCCGGAATAGGCGGTGCTTGAATATCCAACGCCTGGAAGAGCCCTTTCCAGTCGAACCATTTGCTCGACAGCTCCGGCTTCAAATGCAGCATGGGCAGGCTGGCCAGCGTCTGCTTGGGGAGCGGCAGTGTCATACCCTGAACCAGGCGCGGACTACAGACCGGGAAAACCTCTTCTCGAAACAAGGCCAGCGACTCACCATGCTTGAAGCGACCATCGCCAAAGGTCAGGGCAATATCGATATTTTGCAGATTTAGCCCAGGCATGCGATCGCTGGTGACAAGGCTGACGTCCAGCTCCGGGTGCAGTGCATGAAAGCGGGGCAGGCGAGGCATCAGCCAATAGGCGGCGAAGGCGAAATCGGTCGCTACGTTCAATACTTCATGAGGTGCTCGTCGCGTGATGGCTGCAATGCCTGTGTCGATGCTGTCCAGTCCTGCTTGCACGTGTTCCAGAAGCAACGCCCCAGCGGCCGTCAGGGTAATGCCTCTATACACACGGTCGAACAGGCGTACCGCCAGCTGTCCTTCCAGCCGTTTGATCTGCTGGCTGATGGCCGGCTGCGTCATGCCCAACTCGGCTGCCGCTGCGGTAAAGCTCAGGTGCCGGGCAGCCGCTTCGAAGATACGCAGGCAGTCTAGCGATAGTGGCTCATCCATCAATGCCATAAGTTCTCCTTATCCAACACATGCATTCTCATGTGGTTTACCCATCAACCTTGCAGGATTGATCATGGGCTCACGCACTATCGCATAACTTTCCAGCATAGGACGCGCCGCAATGAAGCAACCCAATATCCTTTTCATCATGGCGGACCAGATGGCTGCGCCGCTGCTGCCGCTCCACGGTGCCGACTCGCCCATCAAGGTTCCCAATCTTGAGCGTCTGGCACAGCAGGCCGTGGTGTTCGATTCGGCATACTGCAACAGCCCGTTGTGTGCGCCCTCTCGCTTTGTCCTGATGAGTGGGCAATTGCCTTCCAGAATCGGGGCCTACGACAACGCCGCTGACTTTCCTGCGGACGTTCCGACTTATGCCCATTACCTGCGCCGCCTGGGCTATCGCACTGCCCTCTCCGGCAAGATGCATTTCTGCGGACCGGACCAGCTCCACGGCTTCGAGGAGCGTCTGACCAGCGACATCTACCCTGCCGATTATGGCTGGGCGGTGAACTGGGACGAGCCGGATGTGCGTGCAAGCTGGTATCACAACATGTCATCCGTGCTGCAGGCCGGGCCTTCCATCCGCACCAATCAGCTGGACTTCGATGAGGAAGTGGTCTTCAAGGCCAGGCAATATCTCTACGACCATGTCCGTCGGGGGGATGACCAGCCCTTTTGCCTGACTGTCTCCATGACTCACCCGCATGACCCCTACACGATTACCAAGGAATTCTGGGATCTGTATGAGGAAACGGACATCGAGTTGCCACGGGTGGCGCTGTCCCAGGATGAGCAGGACCCTCACAGCCAGCGCCTGCTCAAGGTCATCGACCTGTGGGACAAGCCGTTGCCGGAGCAGAAGATTCGGGATGCGCGCCGCGCCTACTACGGGGCATGCAGTTATGTGGATGCCAATATCGGCAAGCTGCTCAAGACTCTGGAAGAGTGCGGACTTGCAGAGGATATGATCATTGTCTTCTCGGGTGATCATGGCGACATGCTGGGCGAGCGCGGCCTCTGGTACAAGATGCACTGGTTCGAGATGTCTGCCCGCGTACCCCTGCTCATCCACGCCCCCAAACAGTTTGCGGCGCGGCACGTTAGTGCGTCGGTTTCCACCATGGACCTCCTGCCGACCCTCGTGGAGCTGGCCGGAGGCTGTGTGCAGGACGGCCTGCCCCTGGATGGTCGATCACTGCTGCCGCACCTGGAAAACCGTGAGGGCCACGATGAAGTGATCGGCGAATACATGGCCGAAGGTACTCATAGCCCGCTGATGATGATTCGGCGTGGCCGCTACAAGTTCATCTACTCCGAGCAGGACCCGCTGCTTCTGTTTGATCTCGCCAATGATCCCCAGGAGCTGGAGAACCTTGCAACCAGCAGTGAATACCAGAGCGTGTTGGATACCTTTGTACAGGAGGCCCGTACCCGATGGTCCATACCCCATATCCACGCCGATGTGCTGGCCAGCCAGCGGCGTCGCCGCTTTGTCGCCGAGGCGCTGAATAAGGGCATGCGCACGGCGTGGGACCACCAGCCGTTCGTGGATGCGAGCCAGCAATACATGCGCAACCACATCGACCTGGATGATCTGGAGCGCCGTGCCCGTTATCCACAGCCGCTGTAATCAACCCTTGCTCGAAGGATGCTGACGGGCCACTGTAGACCCGATAACACACGCTGAAGGACGCACGCATGAAACCAATACCCACGCTCTTGATGGTTGGCGCCGCCCTGTTTGGTACGCAGGTTCACGCTGAAGATGCCGCTTGCGGCACTGTTCGTATGGCTGATCCGGGTTGGAGCGATATATCCACTACCAATGCCGTTGCCGGCTTTCTGCTCGAATCGCTGGGCTACCAGAGCACGGTCGACACGCTTTCCGTCCCCATCGTGTTTGGCGGCTTGAAGGATGGCAAGATCGACGCCTTCCTGGGCAACTGGATGCCTGCGCAGCAAGGGTATTACGATCAATTCGTTAAAAGCGGCCAAGTGACCGATCTCAAGGAAAACCTGAACGGGACCGAATTCACCCTGGCCGTACCCAAGTATGTCTGGGACGCCGGTGTGAAAGACTTTAGCGATCTGGCCAAGCATGCTGGCAAGTTCAACAAGAAGGTCTACGGCATCGGCTCGGGTGCCCCGGGTAACCAGTCGATCCAGAAGATGATCGACGGTAACGAGTTCGATCTGGGCGGCTGGCAACTGGTGGAATCGAGCGAGCAGGCCATGCTGGCGCAGGTAGGCCGCTCTGTGAAGCGCAACCAGTGGGTGGTCTTCCTGGGCTGGACGCCCCACCCCATGAACATCAATTACGAGATGAAGTACCTCACCGGCGGTGAGAAATACTTTGGCGAGGCGGGCACGGTTCATACGCTGACACGTAAAGGGTATGCCGAGCAGTGCCCGAACGTAGGCAAGCTGCTCTCCAACCTTGCGTTCACGCTGGATATGGAAAACGCCATCATGAACGACGTGGTGGAGAAAAAGATCAGTTATGCCGACTCTGTACAGAACTGGCTCAAGGCTAATCCACAGGCCATTGAGCCCTGGCTGCAGGGTGTGAAAACCAAGGACGGCAACGACGGTCTGGACGCGGTCAAGGCAAAGTTGTAGAACATGATTGCGTAGGGAAAACGGGATGTATCACTAACCCGTTTTCCTGCGGCTACAGGCTGAACCCGCCTCTATCGATAGCCATATTCACCAGGCTGTCACAACACGGCGATAGCCTTTATCGCACCGTGTGCAGCGGGCAAAAAATGTCCCTTATCGGCTACACCCCCCTTATTTCCTGTATTCCATGAGCTTATGAAACGTCATACGTCAGACATCTTATGAGTTAAAAGGCTATGCAAAATCACCAGATAAATAGTCATACCTATTGCTAACGAAGTGGGGCTGTTATGAGTAACTTCACTGGGTCATGTAGCGAGCTTTAGAGCGCGCTACACATGATCTCGCGGCCTACAGTGGAGGGAATATCGGCGGTTAAGGAGCATATTGAGCGAAGCGATTTTGCTGCTTTTCTCTGCATTCAGTGGGCATGAGTGTTTTGATGATGGGTATCGCGCAGCTCAACCCATCCTGCTCATCACACCAGCGCTTCTTTCAACGCCTCCAGTGTCTCAAACACAAACCGCGGCCCTTCCGCTTCCAGCTCTGCACGGCCTCCATAACCGTAGCTCACACCGGCTGCATCTACACCGTTGCGTCGAGCACCTATGAGGTCGTGTTTGCGGTCTCCAATCATCAGGCAGGTCTCGGGCTGCAGCTTTTCCGTCTCCAGCACATGTTTGATCAGCTCGCCCTTATCCGTACGCGTGCCATCCAGCTCGCTGCCATAAATGGCCTTGAAATACCCCGTCAGCTCAAAGTGGCGCGCGATTTCATTAGCAAACACCCAAGGCTTGGACGTCACCACATACAGGCTGTACCCCGTCTCCTTGAGCGCTGCCAACGTCTCGCGGATGCCTGGGTACGGCGTGTTTTCATACAGGCCCTTCTCTTTAAAGCGCACCCGATAGTGCTCTACGGCTTGCCAGGCCTGGGCATCGTCGAATCCATAAGACGCCATAAAGGCGCTGTGCAGCGGCGGGCCGATAAAATGAGTAAGCGTGTCTGGATCGGGCTCATTGATACCCATCTGAGCCAGTGCATATTGGATGGACAGTGTGATGCCGAGCTTGGGATCGGTCAGTGTGCCGTCCAGATCGAACAGGAGATTGGCATAAGGCATAAAGTCTTCTCATCAAGGCTGTGGATAACAGAGCCTACCCTAACCGCGCGGGCTGGTTTAGGCTCAGGCCTTACCTAATAAGAAGAAGGATTCACGCATGAACGTAGCCGGTAAAGTCGCGCTTGTCACCGGGGCCTCCCAAGGAATCGGCAAGGCCGTTGCCCAGGCGCTATTGAATGATGGGTATCGCGTCGTAGTCGCTGCCCGTCGCGAAGCGCCGTTGCAGGCGTTTATGGAAGAAGCCAAGGCTGCAGGTCAGGAGGCCCTGGCCGTTGTGTGCGATGTGACGGACGAGCAAAGCGTAGACGCCCTGTTCGAGCGCATTAACGCAACTTATGGCCGGCTCGACGTCCTATTCAACAATGCGGGTATCGGTGCCCAGGCCGTACCTATTGATGAGCTGGACGTCAGTGCCTGGCGTGCTACGGTCGACACCAACCTGACCGGCGTCTTTCTGTGCAGCCGCGCCGCCTTCCGCCTCATGCGTCACCAGACACCCCGCGGCGGTCGGATCATCAATAATGGCTCCATCTCCGCCCACGCCCCACGGCCTTTCAGCGTAGCCTATACCGCGACCAAACATGCCATTACCGGCCTGACCAAATCCCTCTCCCTCGATGGCCGCGCTTATGACATCGCGTGCAGCCAGAT
The DNA here is from genome assembly GCF_019400845.1 of Pseudomonas sp. MAG002Y. Classification (NCBI taxonomy): domain Bacteria; kingdom Pseudomonadati; phylum Pseudomonadota; class Gammaproteobacteria; order Pseudomonadales; family Pseudomonadaceae; genus Pseudomonas; species Pseudomonas sp. MAG002Y. Next base: position 168,450 of record NZ_WOEJ01000003.1, read on the forward strand.
CGACATCGGCAATGCCGCTACCGAAATGACCGAGCGCATGAGCACAGGCATCTTGCAAGCCAACGGCGAAAAAGCCATCGAGCCACGCATGGATGTGCAGCACGTGGCAGACGCGGTGCGTTATATGGCCGGTTTGCCTCTGGAGGCGAATGTGCAATTCATGACAGTGATGGCGACTAAGATGCCGTATATAGGGCGGGGATAAACATAGCGGTTGTCTTCGATTAATTAAGAAAAGCTGTATAAGAAGCTTAACTGACCCTGAAAGCTAATTTTATTTAAAGGGGAGTTTGCGATGTTAGGTAGATTTAGTCGTTATATGAGGTCGCAGCTAAGTTGTTTTAGAAAAGAATCATTATGGTCTGCGCGTGATATAAATGAAGGAATGCTGATTATATTTTGCTGGGCTATTCCTGCTTTTTTGATAGTTTGTCTTGTGGAGTATTTTCATGATTATCTTCCTGCTAATTATTTGAAGGCGGCTGTTTCAGAGGGAATAGGCCCTCATTTGTGGAATGTAATTGGGGTCATATCTTTTGTTTTTGTTGGCCTCGCAATTTTGTTGCCTCGATCAAAGTTTATTGCAAGGTGTGCTTATCATCTTTTGGTAAATACTTATGCGATTGGGGGGCTTTCACTTGGTTTATTGACTGGACAATTGCTGATATATTCAGATCCAGTGGTTGGGAGTGTTGATTTATGGAAGGCTTGGATTATAAGCACAGGATTAATACTATTAGTTGCGCTAGCCTTTTTACTTAACTTTTCTTTTTGGTATCTTGGGATTTTAATGAATTCACAAGGGAAAAGTGGTGGTTTTCTTCACTGTATGGAAAGTGTGGATTTATGGATAAGAGTATTTGCATTTATATTTTTATCTATTTTATCCACTGTTTTTTTGTTTATGGAAACTTAGAGTCGTATTTTTAAGCTAGGCAAGCTGTAGCTGAAAGAATTTTAGCTTCAAAAAACAATTTACTAACGAACCTAAGGCTGAGTAGGCAGCTGTAAAAATACTAACTCTTGTAGCTGCGATACGGTCCGTTTTAGGAATGTAGATTTTTCATACCTTTTTGATCAATCTCTACCGCTCTTGGTATGTTTTAGTTTGTTTTATATTTTTTCCAATTTTTCTAAGTTTCTATAAGAAACAAGCCCATCCAACAATAAGTTTTACTTAGCTTCTAGCTCGAATACAGAGTGATTATAAATCTAGTTCCTATATCTATGATTTGCAGCCATTAGCACTTATGAAGCCGGAAGTTTTGAGGAGTCGTATTGAGGAAATATTTTGCGAATGAAGGTAATGATCTGAATTAGCTATTAGGTAAACTTGTTTGATGCAGAAACTATTAAGTCACTTAATTTCTTTGTTCGGCGATTTCTTTTCTGCTTCACATAGTCTCGCGCCTTATTTAAAAGCCCGAGCTATAAATTAATGGGCCCCTAATCTTTGCCTGCATAAGGATTTTCTGCTTATATAAATAGCCAAATTTAATTTTTAGTGCTGCATGTCTGAGGTCTTCTAGGCTTTCAATAGGTGTTCAAATTCCATAAAAGCTGAATTATTTATTCTGCGAATAGAAATTTACTTTTTATATAGAATTAAGCTGGGTGATTTCATCATCCCCATGCGCTTAACCTATATAATAGGTAGTTCCTCATAGAAGCAGCTCAGTATTTTTAAAGTTGTGTGGTTGTTACAAGCTTTATATTTTTAAGCAAGACCATATGCGCCTCAGAAAAGGATGGTCATTTTAAGTGCGATACATTGTGGCCATTCTAAAAGCTGAATTGAGCGCATAGCCTGCTTATGCTAACTACACAAGAATTCATGTTCTTTTTTTGACTTGCCTATTTGAAAATTGTTGCCTCACTTAGCCATATCAAGCATGCGTCAAATACCACTGCCAATCCTGCTCCCCTACCTCCCCCATGAACTGACGGTACTCGGCCCATTTAATAGCGAGATAGACCTTCAAGAACTCCTCACCCAAAGCCTCCCGTGCCCAGGTTGAAGTTTCCAGACTGCGCAGCGCTGTGAGCCAATCGGTGGGCAGGGTTTCGCGGGCTTGTTGATAGCCGTTGCCGGTGATGGGCTCGCCGGGATCGATTTCTTCACGAATCCCTTTATGAATACCGGAAAGAAGCGCGGCGGCGGCGAGGTACGGGTTGGCGTCGGCGCCGCAGATGCGGTGCTCGATGTGGCGGCTGGGCGCCGGGCCACCAGGAATACGGAAAGAGACGGTGCGGTTGTTAACACCCCAGCTCTTGGCCAACGGGGCGTAGCTGTTGGCCTGGAAACGACGGAACGAGTTGGCGTTGGGGCAGAAGATCGCCAAGGCGTCATTCAGCGTCGCCATCATGCCGCCAATACTGTGGCGCAGTAACGGCGTACCGTGTGGGTCTTCGCTGGCCATAAGGTTGTTACCGTTGGCATCGGCCAGGCTCACGTGCAAATGCAGGCCGCTGCCCGCCAGATCACCAAAGGGTTTGGCCATAAAGCAGGCCTGCAAGCCGTGCCGGTTGGCTACGCCACGGACCAGCCGCTTGTAACGTACGCCCTCATCCACCGCCTGCAGCGCATCGAAGCGGTGCTCCAGGGTCAGTTCGATCTGGGATGGAGCGTATTCGGAAATGGCTGTGCGTACCGGCAGCCCTTGCACCTGGCAGGCGGCGTACAGGTCATCCAGGAACGGCTGTAGCTGCTCCAGCTCATACACTCCGTACACCTGCGGAGCCTGTGGGCGGATGCCATTCATTTGCACGGCAGGCTGTGGGCGGCCCTGGGCGTCGCGCTGCTTGTCCAACAGATAGAACTCAAGCTCCACCGCCATGACCGGGTGATAACCGTCCGCCTTGAGTCGATCCACGGCGCGCACCAGCACATGCCGAGGGTCTGCCGGAGCGGCAGGCAGGCCCTTCTCCGGGTGCATGCTGACCTGCACCTGCCCGGTGGGCACGGTGCGCCAGGGTTGCAGCGTCAGGCTGCCGGGCAGTGGATATGTCCAACAGTCGGCATCCGCCACGTCCCAGACGAGCCCGGTCTCGTCAACGTCCTCCCCCTGGATGGTCAGCGCCAGGATAGAGCTGGGCAGCGGGCGACCATTTTCATAAATGGCCAGCAGTTCGTCGCGATGCAGGAGCTTGCCGCGTGGGACACCGTTGGCGTCGATCAATATCAGCTCAATGCTGCGCACGTCAGGGTGCTGGGCAAGAAAATCGCGGGCTTCCTGGGGATCGGCAAAGGTCATGATCAGGGCTCTTGTTGTTAGGGTTATTCGCGGGCGTTGGGCAGGGCCAGCAGATCGATCAGGGCATTATCCAGCGTGGCGATGAGACGATCCACGTCTGCCTCGGTGGTGTCGGGGCAGCACAACGTCATGTTGTGAAACGGCGTGATCAGGATGCCGCGATTGATCAGATACAGGTGCAGCGCCATCTGTAATTCATCATGAAAGGCTGCCTCGGCTTCGGCACCCGTCTTGGGCGGGGTTGGGCAGAACTGAAACTCGCACCGTGCGCCCAGCTCGGTCACAGACCACTTCAAGCCATGTCCGGCGATCAATCGGCGGAAGCCATCAGCGAGGCGCTTGGCTAGCGGCAGCATGTGGGCATAGGCAGCGGGTGTCATCACCTGTTCCAGGTTGGCGCGCATGCAGTGCATGGCCAGGGCGTTGGCGGAAAGTGTGGTGCCCATGCCGCTGTGGCCGTGTCCGTGGCTATGTGCCTGCGCCTGTTCTCGCGCTGTGTGCATGCGTTCGGCCATTTCCGCACTGCAACCAAACACGCCGCAGGGTACGCCGCCAGCGATGGGTTTGCCCATCACAAAAAAGTCTGGCTCAAGGTTCCACAGGCGGGTGCAGCCGCCAATGTCAGTAGAAATGGTATGGGTCTCGTCGATGATCAGCAGCGCGCCATACTGGCGGGTCAGCTGCCGACACTGTTGTAGAAAGCCCGCCTCTGGTAGGACCATGCCAATATTGGTCATGGCGGGCTCGCATAACAGCGCGCAGACATCCCCTTCAGCCAGGGCCGCCTCCAAGGCTGCCACATCGTTGAAGGAAATGGCGCGGCTGTATTCGGTCAGGTCATACGCTTGGCCAATCAGGCCGGAACGAGGCACCGTCCGACCGTTGCGGTGGCGCACCATCACATCGTCTACCGTGCCGTGGTAACAGCCATCGAATACCAGAAGCGTCTTGCGTCCGGTTACGGCACGCGCCCAGCGCAGCACGTAGCGATTAGCATCGGTTGCCGTGGCGGTGACCTGCCAATACGGCAAGCCGAAGCGTTCGGCCAGCAACTCGCCGCACACGACCGCATCCTCGCCCGGCAACATGGTGGTAAGGCCGTTGGACGCCTGTTCGGCCAATGCCTTGGCAATGGGGTCCGGTGAGTGACCAAACATGGTGCCGGTATCGCCCAGGCAGAAGTCGATGTATTCATGGCCGTCCACGTCGTAGAAACGTGCGCCCTTGGCCTGCTCGACGAACAGGGGCACCGGCGTGGACCAGTCGGCCATCCAGTGCATGGGAACGCCTCCGTAAAGCGACTTTCGGGCGCGTTCGGCCAGTGCCACGGAGTTCGGATTGTTGGCGAGAAAACGCTCGCGCTCTTGAGCGGTAAAGGTTTCTACAGCAGATGGGTGGATGCCACTGGCGGTCATGCAGATCACCTCGCTTGGACGTCTCCTCATGCTATGAGTAACCGCGTAAAACGCAAGGTGTTGGCAAGAGGCCGTTTTCTATTAGAGGGGCCTTACAACGTGTTCATGTCCCGGACATTGTAAGATGACGGTTTTGCTGCCGTGCGGCCTGACTCCTGTATGAGGTTACAGCCTTGATTCTCTACGATCTGGAACGATCCGGTAATTGCTACAAGATCCGTCTGCTGCTGTCTGTGCTGGAGTTGAACTATCAACGGGTCAAGGTCGATCTCAATGCTGGCGAAAACCGGCAGCCGGAGTTTCTGGCCATCAACCCCCGGGGGCAGATTCCGGTTCTGGTGGATGACAGCGTAACGCTCTGGGACTCCACATCGATCCTGGTGTATCTGGCTCGCCAGTATGGTCGTGGCTTGTGGCTGCCTACCGATCCCGTGACCATGGCCAAGGTGATGCAGTGGCTGGCCTTCGAACAGAACGAAGGTCGCTATGGACTAGGCCGTGCCCGGTCGATCAGTCTTAACAACACGTCGGTCTTTGCGCGTACCGGCAACCTGACGGATTGTCAGGCCTTGGGTCTGGCTGGACTAGACGTTCTGGAGAAACAGCTGACTGGCGAAGAGTGGCTGGTGCCGGAAGCCGGCGGCCCGACGATTGCCGATATCGCCTGCTACCCATACACCGCCATGGCGCCGGAAGGCGGCATTGATCTGACGCCGTTTGTAGCGGTTCAAAAATGGCTGCGCCGTGTACAGGCGTTGAAAGGGTATGTAGAGCTGCCAAAGGCCGCTCCGGCATGACGTATAGGTTGGATTGAGCGCCTTGGATTGATACCCAGCAGCCCGCTTGGGTATCAATCGGCTCAATACAGCCTGAAGTAGGCTTTTTGCCACTATTTTCTGTCATGAAAAGGTCATCTGAGCACGGCACTTTTGGCAGGCCTTGAAACAATCAAGCGCTTGGATCACTGTCAAAAGGATATTCAATGAAGACGATGCCCGCCCGTTGGTCTCAAACGGCCGCACTGTCCACCTCTCTGGTTGCCTCTGCACTGCTCACCGCCTGCGCCACACATACCACTTCTCCCACGTCCGCCGACACCAGCAAGGCCGCTCCGGCCAGCTTTTATGCTCGGGGTGCAGCGGGTGACCTCACCCAGCATGGTGGTGCCCGCCGACTGGACGGCGACCTGACACAAGCCTTGAAAGCAACGCTTTCGGATCGGCCTGCCAAGAATGTGATCCTGCTGATTGGCGATGGCATGGGCGATTCGGAGATTACGATCGCGCGCAATTACGCTGAAGGTGCAGGCGGCTATTTCAAAGGCATCGACGCCCTGCCGGTCACGGGCCAGTACACCCACTATTCACTGGATCGCAAGACGGGCAAGCCTGACTATGTAACTGACTCAGCGGCGTCTGGCAGCGCCTGGGCAACCGGCACCAAGACGTATAACGGTGCCATCAGCGTCGACATCAAAGGGCAACCACAAAAGACATTACTGGAATTGGCGAAAACGGCTGGGAAGGCGACTGGAAACGTCTCCACCGCTGAAATCCAGGACGCAACGCCTGCTGTGTTGGTCGCTCATGTAACCGGGCGTAAATGCTACGGTCCGGTTGCTACCAGTAAGCAGTGCCCTGCCAATGCGCTGGAAAATGGTGGTGATGGTTCGATTACCGAACAGCTTTTGAACACACGCCCTGATGTTACGCTCGGCGGCGGTGCAGCGAGCTTTGCCGAAACGGCCCGTGCCGGACAATGGCAGAGCCAGACGCTGTTGCAGCAGGCCCAGGCGCGTGGTTATCGCGTGGTGAATGACCTTGATTCGCTCAAATCGATTTCTCAGGCCAACCAGCAGCAGCCACTGCTCGGGCTCTTTTCCCCGGGCAACATGCCGGTACGCTGGATGGGACCAAAAGCCAGTTACCACGGCAATATTGATCAGCCAGCCATTACGTGTCGCGTTAACTCCGAGCGGACGGCCAGCGTGCCAACGTTGGCAGACATGACACAAAAGGCTATTGAGCTACTTAATCAGAACGACAAGGGCTTTTTCCTGCAGGTAGAAGGGGCCTCCATCGACAAAGCTGATCATGCGGCTAATCCCTGCGGCCAGATCGGTGAGACCGTAGACCTCGATGAGGCGGTGCAAAAGGCGCTGGCTTTTGCCAAGGCTGACGGTAATACGCTGGTTATTGTGACGGCGGATCATGCCCACTCCAGCCAGATCGTCTATCCCGATGTGAAAGCGCCCGGCCTGACCCAAGCCCTTAACACGCGTGACGGTGCAGTCATGACGGTCAGCTACGGCAACTCTGAAGAAAGCGACCAAGGCCATACCGGCGCGCAGCTACGGATTGCTGCTTACGGTCCTGGCGCCGCCAACGTGTCCGGTCTGACTGATCAGACGGATCTTTTCTTTACCATCCGCAATGCCCTGCAATTGCCCTGACAAAGGCTACTGTGTAGCGCTACTCAATGGAGCATGCTTCGTTAGGTAGCGCTACGCTTTACCCAACCTACAATTCAGAATGGCAGGCATGTGTCATGCGGCGATACCTAACGGTACGATTTGATCAAAGCGCGCGGAACATCACGTAGCAGTCCACCAGCCCCTGGGTGCGGTGACGGTAGGCCTTGGGCAGCGTGCCGACGACCTCAAAACCATGCTTTTTCCACAGGGCAACCGCCACCTGATTGGTGGAGACCACCGAGTTGAACTGCATCGCCAGAAAGCCCAGCTCGCGCCCCATATCCAGTGAATGGGCGCACAAGGCACTGGCGACTCCCTGCCCGCGTGCGGCTTCGGCAGTCATGTAGCCGCAGTTGCACACATGGCTGCCCGGCCCGGCGGCATTGGGCTTGATGTAATAGGTACCCAGAATCTGCCCGTCCCGCTCAGCGACAAAGGTGGCCTTGGGTAGCTCGACCCAGAGCTTCCAGGCGGCGTCACGGTCCATGGCCGGATCAAGCGCATAGGTTTCCTGGCTTTGGACGACTGCCTGGATGATCGGCCAGACCTGATCAAAGTCAGCGGCGGTAATGGGACGAATATTCATAAGAGTACTCCTGCGTTCGTTCTGGCTTTGATAATGCCAGCTCACGCCTGAAAACGTTACGTTTGTCGCTTCGCGAAACGTTCTGTTTCATCTCCACACTTTGCACACAATCCCTCGACAGGCCAGCAAGGTTGCCTTTGCACAATGCAGGGCAGTTGTCATCGCGCGTCTGCTGTAGACCACGGTGATCCTCACCCAATCGCAGTCTGGAGCAATCCATGAACAACGAAGCCTTGCTGGCTGACGAAGCCAAATACTGTTCTTTTGGCGACACCGTCCACTACGTTAATCCGCCCAAGATTTTTACTGGCTGCGAAGGCAGCTACATGTATGACGCCGAGGGTACGCCCTACCTCGACCTGCAGATGTGGTACTCGGCCGTCAACTTCGGCTACAAGAACCCGCGTCTCGACGCCGTGATGCGCAAGCAGCTGGACGTCCTGCCCCAGGTTGCCAGCCAGTATCTACACCCGACCAAGATCGAGCTGGCCAAGACCATCGCTCAGGACGCCGAGCGCAAGTTTGGTTTGCCGGGCCGCGTGCATTTCAACGTTGGCGGTTCGCAGTCCGTTGAGGATTCGCTCAAGATCGTCCGTAATGCTACCGGCGGCAAGAGCCTGATGTTTGCCTTCGAAGGTGGCTACCATGGCCGTACGCTGGGCGCATCGAGCATTACCTCCAGCTACCGCTACCGTCGCCGTTATGGTCACTTTGGCGAGCGCGCCAACTTCGTGCCGTTCCCCTATCCCTTCCGCCGCCCGAAAGGCATGACGGCCGAAGAGTACGGCGAGCACCTAGTGAAGGACTTTGCCCGTAAGTTCGAGAACGAATACCACGCAGTGTGGGATCCCAAGGCGAAGGAGTCGGAATATGCGGCCTTCTACGTCGAGGCTATCCAGGGCACCGGCGGCTATATCGTTCCACCGAAAAACTACTATACCGGCCTGAAAAAGGTCTTGGACGACCACGGCATTCTGATGGTGGTCGACGAGATCCAGATGGGCTTCTACCGTACCGGCAAGCTGTGGTCGATCGAGCATTTTGGCGTGAAGCCGGACATCATCGTCTTCGGCAAGGCGCTCACCAACGGCATGAACCCGCTGGGCGGTGTGTGGGCCCGTGAAGAGCTGATCAACCCCGATGTATTCCCGCCGGGCTCCACGCACTCCACTTTCGCGTCCAACCCGTTGGGTACGGCGCTGGGCCTCGAAACCCTGCGCATGACCTCGGAAGTAGACTACGAAAAGCATGTGATGGACCGTGGTGCGTACTTCCTGGAAGGCCTGAAGGACCTACAGAAGCGCCACAAGGAAATCGGTGATGTTGACGGCCTAGGACTCGCCCTGCGTGCCGAGATCTGTACTGAAGACGGCTTTACCCCGAACCGCGAGCTGCTGGACAAGATGGTTGATATCGGTCTGGCTGGCGATCTCGAATACCAGGGCAAGAAGACCGGTCTGGTGCTGGACGTGGGCGGCTACTACAAGAACGTCATCACGTTTGCACCGTCGCTGGAAATCTCCTTCGCCGAGATCGATCAGGCGATGGTACTGCTTGACCAGCTGATCACTCGCGCCAAGCAGGCCTGACGCGGTGGGGCTCGAACAAAGGTCCGGCTCTGCCGGACCGCTGTACGGCAATCAGCTCGAGCCTGGGGCGCTGATCGATCAGTTCAGTGCCCATCCGCCCGATGGGTTTCAGGTGCTGCGCCTGCCCCAGGCCACACCGGGCTTCGAGGCGGAGTTCGATCTGCTGACTACAGTAGACGGATCGCTCAAGCGTAGGGTCGAATCACTTCCCCTTTATCGCCATTGGTCCAAATGGCTGCGTATCCGTACAGCCTTCATCGGCACGACGGTTTCCGAATATGCCCTCTTCCCGGCAGCCTGGTCGGCCCGCTCGCTGGTCAAGCGTCTGCGTAAGGCGCTGGGGTGGTGCTATCCGATGATGATCATCAAGGATATTCCCCAACACTCCCCCCTGCTGGACGACTCGGCCAATCGGTATGCGGAGCGGCTGCTTGAGGCCTGCAAGGCAGAGGGCTTCGTCCTGGTAGAAGGTCAGGCGCTGGCCTATGTACCCATCGATTTCGTCTCCGTGGAGGAATACCTGGGCCGTCTTTCGTCGAGCCGCCGTAAGGATATTCGCCGTAAATGGCGCAAGCGCGAGGCGTTGACGATTCGTGAGGTGCCGACAGGCGATGCGCAGTTCCTGTGTGACGAGCTGATCGACGAGTATTACCGGCTATACCTGAATGTGTACGACCAGAGCGAGATTCACTTCGATCGTCTGTCTCGAGGGTTTTTCGAGCAGATGCTGCGAGATGCAGGCAGCGGTGGAATGGTATTCGAGTATCGCCATGAAGATCGTCTGATCGGCTATAACGTGTGCTTCGTGCATGACGGCAAGCTGATCGACAAGTACATCGGGCTGCAATATCCCGAAGCCCGGTCGTTCAACCTGTACTTCATCAGTTGGCTCATCAACCTGGACTATGCCCTCAGCCGCGGCCTGACCCATTACGTAGCCGGCTGGACAGACCCGGAAATCAAATCCTACCTGGGTGCTTCCTTTACTTTCACCTGTCACGCCGTCTATGTGCGCAACGCCCTGTTGCGTGGCCTGGCGCGACGCTTTTCCCGGTACTTTGAAAGTGACCGCCAATGGAGTGACAGCCGTGAACCAGCCTATCGTTCTGGATCTTGATGGTTCTATCGGTGCAGTAGACAATGCCCTGCGCCTGGACCTGCGTGACTGGCAGGCACGGGTGCGGTTTGGCTGCCGCGTCTCGACTCTCGATGCCTTCGGCCGTGATGTGGTGGCCCGCCTACCCGTCAACCACGGCCCTGTACTGATGGGTAGTGGTGATTTTCATCATTTGAGCTGGCCGCTCATTGCCCGGCAGACGTCCCGTACACGGGGCGTTCGGGTCGTAGTGTTCGATAATCACCCGGACAACATGCGTTATCTGTTTGGTATCCATTGCGGTTCCTGGGTGCGTCGTGTCGCCCTATTGCCGCAGGTCAGCCACGTTCATGTGGTGGGTATCACCTCGCCAGACATCGGCCGTGGACATGCCTGGGAGAATTACCTGACGCCACTGCGCAGCGGTAAGCTGAGCTACTGGAGCCTGGGCGTAGACACGGGGTGGGCGCGTTGGCTGGGTGTGCGGTCGGCCTTTCGCAACTTTGCCGATGCCGACACCCTGGCTGATACCCTGAGTGAGCTCCTGATTCGTGAGCAGCAACCCACGTACTTATCCATCGACAAGGATGTTTTCAGTCCTTCGGTCGTCCGCACCAACTGGGATCAGGGTGTCATGCTTGAGCATCATGTCATGCAGGCGATTGAGGCCTTGAAGGGGCAGCTCTTGGGCAGTGATATCACCGGTGATGTCTCGGTCTATCGGCACCCCAGCGCCTGGAAGCGCTGGCTAAGCGCCGGCGATGGCCAGACGCTGGAAATACCTGATTTGACCTTACAATCCTGGCAGGTGGAGCAGCATGTGCTCAATCAGCGTTTGGTTAGCCGGCTGAACACGGCGCAGGGCTATGAGCGCGTCATGCGCTCGGCGTGACAAGCCTCTTCAATCACCCCATAGACCACATCAAAATCAGCCTCGCTTAACCAGGGGCTATTACTGATAGCCAGGATTCGACCCGCCAGCCGGCGGGCTTCCTGGCATTCAACGGGCGACTTGTAGGTAAGCGTCGTGTTCAGATAGTGGTAATCCGGCAGAGCATGCACGAAGGGAATGCTCAAACCGTAGCCACTGCCCCAGGCAGTCTCTAGCACCGTATCGCGGGCCTCGCGGCTGGGCATGAGCACTAATAAAACGGGCCAGCTCCCCTCGCCCTCATGACCTACAAGGGGAACCAGCCCAGAAAGGGTGCGCAGGCGCTTGAGCCTGCGTTCGGCCTGCATGCGCTGTTGTGTGAGGAAGTCGGGCAGGCGCTTCAGGGCGCGAACGCCAACGGCCTGCCGCCAGGACCCAACCTGATGCAACGTAATGGGCAGAGAAAAATATTCATCGGCAGCGGCCACCCAATCCCCTTTCTTCAGCGCACGCCGCAGTGGCAGGCCGTAAGCGAGCCGCAGACCCGCAGGCCGATAGAGGGCGGCATAGCCCAATAGCTCAACACTGCGCTTGAATTCCAGCCAGGGTTTTGGCTGCGCCAGCGCCTGACTGGCATGACGCAAGGCCTGACGAATCGTCTCCTCGCGGGCGATAAGGGCGCCGCCTTCAAAAATCGTAAGCCCCTTGCCCACTGCCAGGCTGAAAAAGGCAATGTCGCTGCGTATGCCGATGCTATGACCACCGACACGGCTGCCCAAGCCCTGGGCGGCATCCTCGATCACCCAGGCGCCTACCGCCCGGGCGCATTCAATCGCTGGGTCGATATCGCTGATCCGGCCGCACAGGTGGGTTGGGACGACGGCCAAGGTCTGCTCGTTGCACAAAGCCTCGAGCATTAATGGATCAAGGTCGAGGCTGTCCGGCTTGAGGTCACAGAGTTGCAGCTCAAGCCCACACTGGACAACCGCCAGCGCCACCAGCGGGCAGGTATAGGCCGGAACGATAACGGTCGTACGCGCAGGTGACAGCCTTTTCAGCGCTGTAAGCGCAATGACCATTGCCGCGGTGCCAGAGCTTTCCAGCTGAACATGCTCCACGCCTAGAAAACGCGCCAGGGCGGTGCTCAGGTTACGCTCGCCGCCGGGCAGCAGGTCGCGCAACCGCAAGGGCAGGCCCGCTGTGGGCGGTGCGTCGAAGTAGGCTTTACGAGGAAGCGGCTTCACGGTGTTCACTCAGGGCCAGGCAAACGATGCCCAGGATGATCAAACCGGCAGCCAACAGTTGCGGCCAGCCCAGATGCTCGTTGAACAGCCACACGGACAGCAGCATCACGGAGACGATCTCCAGGTGCGAGGCCGCAAAGGCCGGGCCGACCGGCACGTGCTTGAGCAGGGTCATCCAGCAGAAAAAGGCGCCGATGTAGCCTACGAACGCACCGTAGATCCATGGATGGCCGAATACCCGCCACAGCCACTCGGTGGTCATCGACAGGGGTTCGGCCTGCATGGCGGCGTATTTGAAGCTCAGCTGCGCCAGCGTATCGAACGCCATGAGTAGCAGAAAACCAATCAGGTAGAAACGCTTCATGCCTGTATCCCTACCACGGCAACGCCAATGGAAATGAGGCTGATGCCCAACACCCGCAATGGCGTGAGCTTTTCAGCGAAGAAAAAGCGCCCCGCCAGCATGATGGCCACAATATTGATAGAGCCCAGCAGTACACCCTGGGACAGCGGCACCAACGACAGAAACGCCAGCCACACGACAAACTCCATCACGTAGCAGCCGATTCCCAGCCACAGCCACGGGCGACGGCTCATCTCTATCCAGTGCGCAAGTCCGTCCTTGTCCGCCGACTCGGTCGCTGCAGCCTTGAACGCCAGCTGGCCGACACTGTCGATCACCACATTGGCGATCCACAGCACGATGACGAGCCCCGGAAAGGTTTCGGCCGTCATGCCGTGACCCTGTCCGCCACAGGCGATACTGCCTGCTCGCCCAGCGCGCTCTTGATGAACGCAACCGTTTCGGAGGCCACCTTGCGCCGCTCACGGTCCACTGTGATCATGTGGTAGCTGTCTTCCAGCCAGACCGTTGTCACCGGGCCCTTGACCGAGCGCTCTACCAGTCGCGCGTTATAGTCGAGGCTGGCAATGTCGTCCTGGGTCGCGTGCATCACGAGACAGGGTGAGGTGATGTCGCCGAGCTGTTTGCGTACCTGGGTAGCTAGGGCATACATCTCTGCCACGGCCCACCAGGGATTGCCCGGCAAGCCTGCTGCGGCGCTGTCGCCGGAATTCATCTGGTCGACGATGTAGGTGCGCAGCATTTCATCCTTGATGCCATAGGGCGGCTGCTCGATGAACATGGTCTTGCGACCGATGCCCAGCGCCTTGCAGATCGGAAGGATGAAGCAGAAACGGGTGTAGAACGGCATGCTCCAGCCGTCGTGGCGGAACATGGTCGCCAGCGCGGCTACGCCGGCAATCCGGTCCGGCTGATCGGCTGCCAGCTTGAGTGCCAGTAGCGCGCCCATGGACAGGCCCGCCACGAAGACATGATCGACCTGCTCGCGCAGCTTGTCCGCTGCAGCGCAAACACTGGCATACCAGTCCTGCCAGCGTGTTTCGACCAGATCATCGGCTGTGCCGCAGTGGCCGGCCAGTTGAACACCATAGACTGTGAAGCCAGCCTTGTTCAGCCCACGGCCGAACAGGCGCATCTCGTTGGGCGTTCCGGTCAGGCCGTGGATCAGAAGGACGCCGGTGCGGCCGCCTTCCAGAAGAAATTCATGTTCAGTCATCGAGAGGGTTGCTCTTGAGGAACGAGCTCGTCCAGCCAGGACAGGGCGTCGTTGAAAGTGGAAATCGGTGCGAAGGGATAGCCGCGCTGGCGGCAATGATCGATCAGCTTGTACTTGGCCAGCACAAAGTCGGCACGGCCCGAGACGCAGAAGTCCGAAGTGCTGTCGCCAATGAATAACACGCGTTGCTGGCGCTGGTGCTGAAGGGCAAGCCGCTCGCACTTGCAGGTGCCGCTGTCGCGAAGGCAGTGCGGGCTGGCAAAGGGAGAGGCAAGTTCCCAGCTGCGCTCGCCGGTCTGGGTCAGGTAGTTGGCCTGCACGGGCAGCCCGCCCAGGCCGTGGCGACGCAGGATATAGCGGATCGCATAGTCTAGCCCGTCACTGATGACTTGAATCAACAGGCCCCGCTCACCGGCCGCCTCAACGAAGGCCTGAAAGCCCGGATCGATGGCGATACCGTCAAGATGTGCGTGAAACTCTTCCTGCGACATGTCCAGCAGTGCCACCTGGCCCTGCATGCAGTCACGGGAGCCGATCCGACCGGCCTCCCAATCGTCTTCCAGCTCTTGCCAGCCGGGGCGGCCAAAGCGTTCGAGCAGGGAGTCGATCACATCGACCTGGCTGATGGTGCCGTCGAAATCGCACTGGATCATCCAGGGCTGCGAAGGGTTCGGCAAAACCTCGCGAACGACAGGCGTATAGGGCCTGAGCGATTCGTCGAGCACGGAGTGTGAAAGATTATTCATGGAAATTCACCCGTACATTCTGGCCGATACGAAGCGTCGGCGGCTGATCGAACGCGAGCAGGCAGTCGACCACTCGCACGTTGGGATGTCCCTGGCTGTCGTCGTCCAGGTGGCTGCTGCCAAAGAGATCGCCCAGGCGTGTCACGTGCGCCTTCAGGGGCGGCTGGCCGGGCTCGGCTTCCAGCACAACATCTGCCGTCATGCCCGGCTTCACACGATGGACAAAGCTTTCATTGAGTTCTGCGCGGATTTGCAGCGGGCGCTCCGGCAGGATCACCAGCAGCGGCCTGGCATCCTCTGGCGAAACGAGCGAACCCTGGGTGGCGTTGACGCGCACTACCGTCCCGGCCTGCGGTGCGTGCAATACGCGCTCGGCCAGTCGATCCTTGGCCAGCGCGACGTGCTGGCGGGCAATCTCGACCCCTGCCTTGGCAACGGCCTGTGCCGATTCCAGCTGCTGAACCTGTTGCCGGGCCTCGGTTGCCTGTTGAGGGTCCACTGCACCCTGACGGGCGGCCTTCTGCAATTGCTGCGCACGCTGGCGCGCTGGCGGCAGACGCTGCTCCGCCGCTTTCTGCCGGGCCTGCGCCTGCGCCAGCTCTGCTTCATAGGCCTTGAGTTCGGTACGGGCGCTTCGGTCGTCCAGCGCTGCCAGTTCGGCGCCGCGCTGGACCGTATCGCCTTCGGCTACGGTAAGGCGTGCAAGTCGGCCGGCTTGCAGGGATTTAAGCTCCAGCAGCCCACCTTGCACCTCTACCTTGCCCCTCGCCATGGCTACATATTTTGCGGCTTCGGTCGCAGCCGGTTTCGCCGGTCGCGGAGGTTTCTTGTCCGAGCAGCCTACGACCGACGCGATCATCAAGGCGGCCAGCAGACTGTGGGTAATACGCATGTTCATCAGGCAAACTCCCTGCGGGCGTGGCTGCCCTGTTCGGAAGGTCGCCAGTCACGTTGAATCTGTCCGTCCTCCATCTCCAGTACCCGGTCGGCATGACGGATCAAGCGCGGATCGTGGCTGACGCACAGCACGGTCGAACCTTGCTCATGGGCGATGCGTTGCAGCATCCGGGCGACGTTTTGTCCGTTTTCGGCATCCAGGGCACTGGTAGGCTCATCGGCAAACAGCAGTTGGGGGCGCTTGGCCAAGGCGCGGGCAAGTGCCACACGCTGCCGCTCGCCGCCAGACAGCGAAGCCGGGCGCAGGTCGAGCCGGTGAGCCAGCCCCACTTCCTTGAGCACCTGCCGGGCGCGCTCCAGGGCGTCCTGGTTGGAAAAGCCCAGATAGCCCAGCGGCAATGCCACCTGCTCGGTAGCGGTCAGCGCCGGAAACAGATTGAAGCCCTGAAAGACAAAGCCGGTGTGCTTGAGGCGGAAGCGCTCAAGGGCACGCTTGGCCAGACCGCCCAGCTCCTGGCCCAGAGCGCGGGTCTGACCTTCGTCCGGCGCCTGCAACCCACTGAGCAGCGATAGCAGCGTGCTCTTGCCGCACCCTGATGGACCCGAGATCAAGGTCAGTTCACCGGGATAGATGGAGACGGACAGCCGTTGCAATACGTGCAGGCGAACCATGCCCATGAGGAAGGATTTGCTGACCTCATCGGCTTCCAGGCTGGGAGCGGGACGCTTCACAGGAGTCATGTCATTACCTCAACAGCAGTGCAGGGTCAGCGCGCAGCAGGCCGCGCATGGCAATAAGCCCGGACACGAGCGCAAGGCCCAGGACCAGGGCGGCGCAAATCAGCGCGATCGGGGTGTTCATGGCCACGGGGACGTCATGGCGGGCGGCGATGCTGAGCAGGACCGTGCTGGTAAGCCCGGTGACAAGCAAGCCGAGCCCGCCAACCCAGCAGGACTGTTCAAGCACTACCTGACACAGTGATCGGAAGCTGGCGCCCAAGGCGTTGAGCACCGCGTATTCGCGGGCAGAGGCGGCTACCATGGCCATCAGCGACTGGCTGGTAATCACCGCGCCGACCAGGCAGACAATGCCTGCCATGAACAGTACGGCTACCCCCGCGCCGGTATCGAACATCCAGTAGAGCTGGGAGCGCCAGGCGAATTGCTTGGCCGTCCAGACCTCGAAGGGACCGAAAGACGGGTTGGCGACCAGGCGGGTCTGTGCTGCCTCGACATGGCTGGGCTTGCGCACCTTGGCAACGTAATAGGTCGGTCCGCTGCCAGGATTGTCATCCCCCTGCAGCAGGCGGGCCGTGTCCAGTGAGGCCAGCACGTTGACGCCACCCAGGCCGCGCAGACCGGCAATGGCCGCGACGACATGAACGCGATGGCCATTGATCCATGCGGATTGATCCAGGCTGACGCCCAGCTGATTCAGTTCCGAGCGGTCGACGATGACGGCGTTGGGCTCTTCCAGGCGCTGGCGCAGTCCTGAGGAGAGCAGGCTGGAAAACATCATGCCCTGGCGGCCCGGATTGATCCCCGATACAAAGACCGATACTCCACCGCTTTTCTCATGGGTGCCATGCCAGTCGCCTTCCACCCAGATATAGGGTTCTACATCGGTAACATCCGGGTCCATGCGCAGGCGCATTTCCACGTCAGGACTGATCGTCCGACCAAAGTTGACGCTCTGGGTACCTGGATAGCCCGCCCATAAATCGGCGGATGAGGACGAGACGTACACCGCCGCGCTGCCAAAGATACCCAGCACCAGTGCAGCCTGCACCGTCAGCAGCACACCGGAAAAGCCAATGGCCAGAATGGCTGGCAGAAAGCGGCGCCACTCGTGGAACAGTGTCTTGCGGGCCAGGGCAATCATGTGTGCTTCTCCCCGGCTCCGGCAGGAAGCGGTGCGCCGCCCAGCGCCTTATAGAGCGCCACGAATGCCAGGCTTCGACGAGCCTGGGCCGTGGTAAGTTGAAGCGAGGCCTGCAACTGATCACGCTGGGCGTCTAGCTGCTCCCATTGGCTGGTCAGGCCTAGTTGAGTCAGGGTCAGGCCGTGTTGCGCCCGTTCGTCCAGTGCCGCTTCTGCCTGTTGTAGGTGCGTGACCCGCTCCTGCTCCTGGCTAAAGGCCGCCAGGGCCGCTTCGGTCTGGGCAACGCTATCGAGCAAGACCTGGCGGTAACCCTGCAAGGCGGCCTTCATAGCGTACTTCTGGGCTTTCTCTGCGGCTTTGCGCTGGCCCCAATTGAAGATAGGCAGGTCAATAATCGGACCTACCATGGGAACGCTGTTTGAGCGGACCTTTTCGTGCATTGTCATGTTGTAGGCATACAGATAGGAAGTGCCCAGCGCGACGTGAGGATAGAGATTGGCATGGGCCAGACCCAGCTCACCGGCTGCCTGCAGGACGTCGGCTTCTGCCCTTTGGATATCGGGGCGCGTACGCAAGAGGTCGCTGGGTACCTGCTGCACCGAGACCTGCTTGATGCGCGGCAGCGGCTGTACCGTATTCCAAGAGGCATCTGGCGAGGTCTGCCCCAGCAGGGCGGCCAGGGATTGCAGGGTTCGTGCCTGGACCTGGCGGGGTTGCGCCAGGCGTGCCAGGGTCTCGGCTCGTTGGGCCTGGAGTTGCAGGCGCTGATCGGGCGCCGCCAGATGGCTGGGAATACGGATATCCAGCAGGGCCAGGGCCTTCTGATCCAGCGCCGCCAGGGCTTCGAGCGTCTGGATCTGCTGCTGGGCGGCGCGCAGTTCGAGGTACTGGCGCACCACTTCCGAAACTACAGTGACCTGGGCGGCCTGCTGCTCGGCTTTGGCCTGCTTTATCCTGGCTTTGGCCTGCTTTTCAGCACCTTCACGCGCGCCAAACAATCCCAGGTCCCAGACCGCGTCCAGGCTGATCTGGAAAAAGGTATCCGTGGCTGAGACTTCCTCGCTGCTGCGGGTTGCCAGTGACAGTTGGGGTAGATAATTGGCGTCAGTCTGGCGTGTCAGTGCGTGGGCCTGCTTCAGGCGGCTCGAAGCCTGGGCGAGCGTCAGGTTATCGGATACCGCACGTGCCACCAGCTTATCCAGTACGGGATCGTTGAAGGACTTCCACCAGCCGTGCAGGTCAACGGTCGGCGCTGCTGATGCAGGCTGGGCAACCTGTTGCTGCCACTGGCCCGGCAGCGTCTGGGGCAGCGCCGGTGCATCGATCTGCGAGCAGCCCGCCAGCACCGTGAGTGCCAGGCTGCAGGTAGAGCAAAAACTGACCGGAAAGCGAACCATACGACAGCGAACCCTGGACAGCGAGTATCCAATCGAAAGAGGTTTATGTAGCCCGAGGCTACGGCGTGAGGAGATTGTGCAAAGTCAAACTTGCGTGGCTTTGCAGGTTTTGTGGAGGAACGATGGAGACGCGAATGTCGGGTGCGGATGAATGAACATGCAGGCATGGAGTCCAAGTCGATACGCTTGGTTTGCGCTAGTTTGGTAGTCCGCGGAGCTACCCTCGTAGAGGTGTGAGCAGGTCCGTATACTGCTTCGGATTGAACTCAGAGGCGCTATGTATGAGTAACGACCCCCGGCCATCAGGTCCTCTCGTCCTGTTCGTGGAGGATGAGCCGAGCATCTCGGATATTCTGGTGGCCTATCTGCAACGTGACGGCTTGCGTACCGTGCATACGGCGGACGGGCTCGAAGCCCTCCAGCTGTTCCGTCGCCTGCGTCCGGATATCGTGCTGCTCGATATCCGCCTGCCCGGCATGGATGGTGTAGACATCCTCAAGACCATCCGCAACGAAAGCGAGACGCCGGTCATCATGGTCAGCGCCCTGGCCGACGATCTCGACAAGATGCTCAGCCTCCGCCTGGGGGCCGACGACTATGTGGTCAAGCCGTATAACCCGGCCGAGGTTGTGGCCCGTGTCCGGGCGGTACTGCGCCGCACCAGCGCTGTCCAGGCGCAGACACATACGTCTGCCCCGCTGCGCGTAGGTCGTCTGGAAATCGATCAGCAGGCCTACATGGCCCGGGCATACAGCGAAGGCGGCGAAGCTCAGGTCCTGCCACTGACCCTGACCGAATTTCGTTTGTTGAGCACGCTGGCCAACCAGCCTCGCCGCTGTTTTTCGCGCAGCGAGCTGATCGAGTCCTGCCTGCCGGAAAGCGACGCGCTGGACCGGGTCATCGACTCGCATTTGAGCAAGCTGCGGCGCAAGCTTCAGGATGCTGGCTGTGATGATCTGATCGAAACTGTACGCGGCATTGGGTATCGACTATGGCCCGAGTCCTAGACCGCATATGGGTCCGCTTCGGGCTGAATATTGTTGCCACGGTCTTTGTGACCATCGGCCTGCTCTGGGCCACCATATTCGTCTACACCCAATACGAGTACGACCGCTTCTACAACAACCTGCCCGTTAACGTCCGGCAGGAGATGGATCTGCTTGAGGCGCAGGATCAGGACAACAGTCCCCGGATGATTGAGATCTACAGCCAGTACTGGCGGGGCGACCCTTGGGACGGCGAGCAGCTGGCGCTTGTCCTGGGGTTGGTGTTCTGTCTGCCGTTCGGCCTGATCGCCGGGCTCTGGACGTCGCGACTCGTGACCTTGCCGGTGGGGTCCATTGCTGAGGCGGCCAACCGGATCGCCCTGGGCGATTTCAGCGTGCGGGCGCACAGCAAGAGCCAGCGTGGCGAGCTGGCGGATCTAGTACGCGATTTCAACCACATGACCGATTCCCTGGAATCTTTAGAGCATGAGCGCAAGGCCACTGCGGCTGCCATCTCCCATGAGCTGCGCACGCCTATTGCCATTCTGCAGGCCCGGCTGCATGCCCTGTGCGATGGAGTCATTCCGGCCGAGCCCCTGGAGTTTCAAAAGCTACTCGAACAGGCTGAACACCTGGGGCGGCTGGTGGATGATCTGCATACCCTGTCGGTAGCCGATGCCGGGCGTTTGTCGCTCCATATGGTCACGGTGGATCTGGCTGAAGTGGCGCGGGACACCCTAGGCAAATATGCCAGCCGTCTGGACAGTTATGGGATTGAGGCCGAGCTGGCGGTGGAGGCCCCGGACCTCACGGTCAAGGCCGACGAGGATCGGCTGCGACAGATCCTTAACAACCTGATCGAAAATGCGCTGCGCTATGCACGCGAAGGCGGCTGGCTGGAGCTTCGCCTGAGTACCCATGCCGAACAGGCTGTAATCGTGCTGAGCGACGCCGGTCCCGGCCTGCCTGATGTCATCAAGGCCAATCTGTTCAAACGCTTTCAACGCGCGGATGCCTCGCGTAACCGGGCCAGTGGCGGAACCGGCCTGGGCCTTGCCATCGTCAAGACGCTCACGGTGCTGCAGGGTGGCCGCATTGAGGCCGGTGAGTCGGCGCGTGGCGGCGCACAGTTTCGTATCTATCTGCCGTTGAGCCGTGCCTGATCGCGTATCAACATAGCCGATACCCAAGGCGATTGGCATAATCGCGCCGGCTTGCAGGCCTGAAGCCGCAAGCCGGACCTTTCGACTGGCCGCGCCGCTGGTGCTCGACCGGCTGAAAATGGATTTTCACCCCTTATACGAGTTCTCTCATGAAAAAAGCAGCTGGAATTGCTGTCGGTGTTGCCCTGGTCGTTGGAGCGGTCGCTGTGGGCGGTGCCTGGTATACAAGTACCCAACTGGAAGGTGCGCTGAACCAGGCCATTGACCAGACCAATACACAATGGGCCAAGACGCTGCCTGATCAATCGGCGCATATGGAACTGGTCAGCCTGGACAAGGGACTCTTCAAGAGTACCGCCCACTACCGCATCGTCCTGCCGGGTAGCGGCTTGGGACTGGACACGCCGATCGAAGTGCTCATGGTCGATCACCTGGAGCACGGCCCCTTCCCAGCGTCCCGTCTGGCCTCCTTCAAGCTGGCGCCGGTCATGGCCAGCAGCCATTTTGCGCTGGAATCCAGCCCCAGCCTGCAGGCTTGGTTCACGGCTGCCAACAATGCGGTACCCGCGTACGGCACAGCGGTAATTGGTTACGACCAGCAGGTGAATGGCACGCTGACACTGCAGCCCTTCGAGCTTAATGAGGATGAGCGACACGTAGCCTTCGCTGGGGCAACGCTTGGGTTTAAGACTGACCTTGAGCTGAAACGCTATCAGCTCGACCTGTCGGCGGATAGCCTGGTATTGACCTCGCCGACCAAAAACGGAGCGATGGTCAGTACAACGTTGAAAGGCATGCGTGTTACCGCCGATCGCAGCCTGGGACAGAGCGGGCTGTATACGGGCCGCTCGGACCTGGGCCTCCAGTCGATGCAGATCCAGGGGGACACCCTTCCACCGGTGGTCATGCGCGATATTACCGCCCAGGACAATCTGCAGGAGCACGGCCTGAGGCTCGCCGATACCATCCACTACACACTGGGTGGTATGACGGTTGACGGTAAGGAGGTAGGAAGTGGCCGTATGTCCCTGAGTTTTAGGGATATCGATGCGGCAGCCTTGCAAGGCATGGCGACCACCTATTCGCAGTATGCCGAGCGTGTCCAAATCGATCCGGAAACCCAGCAGATGCCCGCAATGCTGCCGGAAGAGCGGGCCCGTATGCAGTCCTTTGGCAGTACGTTGCTGGCGGCCAATCCCGTGGTCACGCTGGACGAGTTGTCCTTCAAGACCGCCCACGGCGAGAGCCGCTTCAACATGGCGGTCAATCTGACGCGTCCGGCGGAATATGATCATCTGTCGCCCGCCGAGGTGTACCAGCAGATGATCAGCCGGCTGGATATGCAGCTTCGCCTTTCCAAGCCGATGATTGCTGACCTGCTCTCGCTCAAGCGCGATCCGTCCCAGGATGCTGCCGACGCTGCCCAGGAGGCCAAGGCGGCAGGTGAGGCAATAGGCGACATGGCAGCGTCGTCGCAGATGGCTCGGGTGGAAGGCGATGACATTGTCGCTACGCTCAACTATGCCGACCACATGGTCGACTTCAACGGCCAGAAAATGGCCCCCGAGCAGTTCGCCATGCTAATGCAGAACACCGCGCTGGCGGCTATCACCATGTCAGCACTGGCGCCCCAAGCACAGTGATTCTGGTGCGCGCGGTGGCTGGCTGATGCCGCCGCGTTTCATCGGTCTCGGCAAATAGCACTCCCCGCTCCCGGACAATGGCGCTATAACTGACCCACCTTAGTCAGGGAGCGGTCGCCATGTTGTGGAGTCAGTTCGCCGAAACGCACGAGGTGTTCAATCAGGTCCCGCCGTTGGAGGGAGTCAACCTCTATAGGCTGGATACGCCACTTCAGGAGTGGATACACCGCTACCGGGGTGGTTGGGCGGATGACCGCCTCGGCGTCTATGGGGCGCTGGCGGGAGGACCTCTGATGGCGGCCGGTTTTCTGGCGAACCGGTATCCCCCCGAATTTCACAGCCATGACCGGTCCGGTCATCGTATCGACCAGGTCGAGTTTCACCCTGCCTATCACGAGTTGATGCGTACCGCCGTCGAGCACGGTATCCCTTCCCTGCCATGGACCGATCCGCAGCCTGGCGCTCACGTGGCACGGGCAGGCCTCATGTACCTGCATAATCAGGCCGAAGCCGGTACGAGCTGCCCGCTGACCATGACCTTTGCCAGCGTACCGGCCCTGTTGCACCAGCCGGGGCTGGCTGCGCGCTGGCTTCCCAAGGTCACGGCGCGTGTCTACGATCCGTCCCATGCGCCGATGGAGACCAAGGGCGGTGTGACACTTGGCATGGCCATGACCGAGAAGCAAGGCGGCACTGATGTGCGCGCCAACACCACTCAGGCTCACCCTGTGGGCTCCCCTGGTCCGGGCGAAGCCTATGAACTGGTTGGCCACAAGTGGTTCTGCTCGGCGCCCATGTGTGATGCCTTCCTGACACTGGCACAGACCGCCCAAGGGCTCTCGTGCTTCCTGCTGCCACGCTTCCGGCCGGACGGCAGCCGCAATCAATTCTACATCCAGCGGCTCAAGGACAAGCTGGGTAACCGCTCTAATGCGTCCAGCGAGGAGGAGTACCGCGGTGCGCTGGCCTGGCTGATCGGCGAGGAAGGCCGTGGTGTGGCGAATATTCTGACCATGGTGGGGATGACCCGCTTCGACTGCATGATTGGCTCCAGCTCGCTCATGCGGCAGGCGCTTACGCAAGCCATGCACCATTGCGCCCATCGGCAGGTCAGTGGCAAGCGGCTGATTGAGCAGCCGCTCATGCAAAATGTTCTGGCTGACCTGGCCCTGGAAAGCGAGGCTGCCCTGGCACTTACGCTGCGTCTGGCGCAAGAGCTGGATCAGCCGGACGATACGGGCGAACGGGCCTTCGCGCGGCTGGCCACAGCGGTGGGCAAATACTGGATCTGCAAGCGGGCTCCCGCCTTTATCAACGAGGCGCAGGAGTGCCTGGGCGGGGCGGGCTATATCGAGGACAGCCTCCTGCCACGGTTATATCGCGAGGCGCCGGTGAACTCCATCTGGGAAGGCTCCGGCAATGTGCAGTGTCTGGATGTGCTTCGTACGCTGTCACGTGATCCGGACGTGGCAGCCGTCCTGTTCCAACATCTGGATGAAGGCCGTGGAGATGTGCGGTTGCAAACCCATGTGGCGCGGTTGAAGGCCGCCTTGGCTGAGCAGGATGATCTGCCGTACCGCGCCCGACAGGTCACGCAGAGCATCGCCCTGGCCCTCCAGGCGCGTCTGTTGCTGGATGCGGGTAACCATGAGGTAAGTGATGCCTTTCTGGCCAGCCGGCTAAGCGAGCGGCACGGTTATGTCTACGGCACGCTGCCTCTGGGCGTGGCGCATGAGGCAATCCTGCGCCGCAGCGCACCCTTGATGGTATAGCGCCAGCTTTCCTGGCCAGCAATGAAACCTTGGGCGGCTCCTGCGGTTCATACCTGTATCGTGTACAAGCGGGTGACGACAGGCATGGGTATGCGCGCCTCCTTTCTGGTGCTGTTGCTGGGCTTCTTCCTTGGAAGTGGCTACGCCCAGGCATGCCGTGCGCCCGGATCTCCGTGCCTCTTCATGCAGGCCGAACAGATTGACGTTCGCCACTCGTCGCCCTCTCCTGCCTCTCAGAATACCCTGATGGTCAAGGCATGCTGCTGCGTTCCGGCACAGGCTGCTGCGGTACGGCTAACACTTGCCCGTGCCCCCCTTCCTTCGGACCCTTACGCGCCGTCCTTATACCACTCTGTATACCCCTCCCTGCCTGATCCGCCTCCCAAGGCCATGCCCGTTTGAGCCCATCAATCAAACCCTTATTTCAAACGGAGAACGATCATGACGACTTCTGCTTACGACGCCTGCATCAAAGCCTGCTCCAACTGTGCCCTCGTCTGCGAAATGTGCGCATCGGCGTGCCTACGGGAAGAGGACGTGAAAATGATGGCGCGCTGTATTCAGCTTGACCGGGACTGCGCCGACCTGTGCGCCTTGGCAGCGGTGCTGATGCAGCGCGAGAGCCCTTTGGCCAAGGAGTTTTGTGCGCTGTGTGCCAAGGCCTGCCGTGCTTGCGGTGAAGAGTGTGCCAAGCATGACATGGACCACTGCCAGGCCTGTGCCAAGGCTTGCCTGAGCTGCGCGGAAGAATGCGAGCGCATGGCGGCCTGATCCATCCGTACCCCGGCGCTCCGGCGCCGGGCCCTTTTGCTTTGGAATGTGGCCAACCGTGAGCTGACAAGGTCAGCGGCCATCTGCCTGCAAGGAGCTACGCGTGAACAAACCTCGTTTCAAGCCTTATAAATCACCCTCCGGTGGTTGGGGTTCGGCTTTCTCAGTCGCGAATATCCTGATCCGTGAAAAGTCGCCTGTTGGCTCCGGCCTTCTTCTACTCAAGCAAAACAAGCCGATCGAAGGCTTTGCCTGCGTCAGCTGCGCCTGGGCCAAACCCCACCCGGCCCGCCCTTTTGAGTTCTGCGAAAACGGGGCCAAGGCCACCGCCTGGGAAAACACCAGCAACCGCTGCGGACCTGATTTTTTCGCGCAGCATACCGTGACGGAATTACTCAACTGGCGTGACTACGACCTAGAGCAACAGGGTCGGCTTACTCATCCGCTGCGCTGGAACGCCGAGACGGACAGATACGAGCCGATTCGCTGGGACGTTGCCTTTCGCGAGATTGGCGATGAGCTGAGGGCCATGGCCGACCCGAACGACGTGGTGTTCTACACCTCGGGCCGGGCGGCGCTGGAAACCTCCTACATGTTCCAGCTGTTTGCCCGTATGTATGGGACAAACAACCTGCCCGACAGCTCCAACATGTGTCACGAGAGCACCTCCATCGCCCTGCCGGAAAGCATTGGTGTGCCGGTGGCCACTGTGACGCTTAACGACATGGAAAAAACCGACGGCCTGTTTTTCTTCGGTCAGAACGTCGGTACCAGCAGTCCGCGCATGCTTCACCAGCTTGAAGAGGCGCGTCAGCGCGGCGCGCCTATCGTTACCTTTAACCCGATCCGTGAGCGCGGGCTGGAGAAATTTACTAACCCGCAGTCCCCGACCGAGATGGCGACCGGCAAGGAAATCACCATCAGCACCCATTACAATCAGGTCGCCATCGGGGGTGATATTGCGGCCATGGCCGGGATGTGCAAAAAGCTGTTCGAGATGGACGACCAGGCGCGTGCCGCCGGGAAACCACGCGTGTTGGATGTGGACTTTATCGAACAGCATACCCATGGCCTGGATGCTTTCGAAGCGAAGATTCGCAGCTATACCTGGGAAGAGCTGGAGCGTCGTTCCGGCCTTACCCGCAGTGCCATGGAGCTGGCGGCAATGGTCTATGCCCGCTGCGAGCGCGTCATTGGCGTATATGGCATGGGGCTTACCCAGCACCGTCAGGGCGTAATGAACATCCAGATGCTCGTCAATTTGTTGCTGCTGCGCGGTAACATGGGCAAGGAAGGCGCCGGTATCCTGCCCGTTCGTGGTCATTCGAACGTGCAAGGGCAGCGTACCGTCGGAATCACCGAGAAGGCCAGCCACGTCCCGGCGGAAAACCTCAAGAAGCAGTTCGGCTTCCAAGCGCCCCAGGATGACGGCGTGAACACCGTCGAGGCGTGCGAAGGCATTGTCAGCGGTAAGGTAAAGGCCTTTATCGGTTTGGGCGGCAACTTTGTACGAGCCGTTCCGGAAACACTGCTGATGGAGCCGGCCTGGCGCAAGCTCAGGTTGACCGTGCAGATTTCCACCAAGCTCAACCGTAACCATCTGGTGCACGGTGAGAAATCCTACATCCTGCCATGCCTGGGCCGTACGGAAATCGATGTGCAGGCCACCGGTGAGCAGCGCCATACCACCGAGGACAGCACAGGGTGTATCCGTGCCTGGCGCGGCGTTGCCAAGCCGGCGGCGCCTAATCTGTTATCGGAGCCCGCCATCGTGGCGGCACTGGCCAAGGCAACACTGGAGCCCAATCCCCGGCTCGACTGGGATGCCTGGGTCGCCGACTACAGTCTGATCCGTGACGCCATCGCCGAGAGCTATCCCGATATCTTCCATGACTTCAACGTGCGGATGCTGGAGCCTGGCGGTTTCCATCGTCCACTCGGTGCCTCCGAGCGCAAGTGGGCCACCGAGACCGGCAAGGCCAACTTCATCACTCCCGACAAGCTCACTCCTGATGACGACATCGAGCCTGATCTCAAAAAGCAGGGCGTGCTGCAGCTGATGACGCTGCGCAGTAACGATCAGTTCAACACCACCGTTTATGGCTACAGCGACCGCTTCCGCGGCGTCTATGGGACGCGGGCGGTCATCCTCATGAACCGTCGTGACATGGCCCGCCACGGGCTGGCCGAAGGCGACATGATCCAGGCCATTACTGCGGTGGACGATGGCGTACACCGGGAAGTCGGCCCACTCCGGGTGACCCCGTACGACATCCCCGAGGGCTGTTGCGGTGGCTACTACCCCGAATGCAATCCGCTGATTCCGCTCTGGCATTACGCGGAGCGCAGTAAAGTGCCTGCCGCCAAGTCCATTCCGATTCGGCTGCGCAAGGTCATCGCCGTGGTGAAGGATCGCAACATCCCGTCCGAGCCGGCTTCACCGGCCGGGGTGGGCGCGGTGTAAGTGAACCGAGCCCTGGCGGTCCGGCCAGGGCTCAGCGATTGATTAGCCACAGCACAACGGATACCACCGCACTGATCAGAATCATGGTGGTGATAGGGAAAAAGAACGAGACGTTCTCCCGTTTGATCACGATATCGCCCGGTAAATGACCCAGCGGTAGGCGTCCGATCCAGGGCCATAACAGGCCGACGGCAACTATCAGCAGTCCTATGACGATCAGGGTACGAGACATATCATCATCCGATTCGAGAGCCATGCCTAAACAGATTTCGCGAGTGTGCCTTGCGTTCCTTTTAATCCTTTCTCTAGGCCACGCCCTGGCGGCTGAGCAATCCGCCACGGGTGATGAAACCATTTCTCCAGGCGATGCCCGCCGCGCCGTCAGTGTGTTGCAGGACGAGCAACAGCGTGCCGAAGCGGTGCGGGCCCTCAAGGCGATTGCCGACACGGCTCCAGCCAAGGATGCCGATGCAGCGAAGTCCGATGATCAATTGACGGACGATACTGCTGCCGATACCGCGGCCCCTGCCGAAGCACCTGCTGCCGTGGCGATCGAAGCGAACGGTCTGATTGCCAGAACGCTCCGTCAGGTCAGTCGGTGGGGCGATGGGCTGGAAGATCAGCTTCACCAGATCAAACAGGCCGCCCTGGCGTTCCCAGTGTGGTTACGAACCCATTCTGCCAGTGACCAGGGCAAGCATATCCTGAGCGAGGCGCTGGTCGATCTGGCCATTGTTTTCGGCGTAGGCCTCGCCCTTGAATGGGGGTTGCGCTACCTGTTGGGCAGACCCCGCCGCGCCTTGATCCAGCATGCTGAAGAAGCAGACGAACGCGCCCGACGCGAGCAGGCCGAGCGGGATGAAAGGCAGCGACTGGCTCAGGCCCAGGCCAGGGCGCGGGCCGAACGGGAACAGGCCGAGCAGGCAGCTGTTGCCAACGCTGCCGAGGTGGGCGGTATTCGCCCGGCCAGCGAAGAAGTGGCGCTGGTACAGACGACGCGTGATGGCGTCGAGCAGATCGAGGCCGTACCGGTCGGTGCGACAAATGCCGCCAAGGGTGGCACCGCCAGTACCACCTCCGACTCCGCAGCCCAATCCCAACAGCAGGCGACTGCTGATGCCGCTACGCATGATACAGCTGCTTCACCCCGGCATACCGCCATGCCGGGCGAGCACTGGAGCACCCTGCGTCACCTGCCCTATGCACTGGGCTCGCTAATCTTTGATCTGTTGCCGCTGGCGTTATTCTTTGGTGCAGCGGCGCTGATCATGCGGGCGCTGTCGGGGGATGAACAGAGCGTCATGACGGTTGTTCAGGGCTTCGTGGGCGCCTACGTTACAGTGCGCGTCTGCATGGCCGTGGTTCGCCTGTTGATCTCGCCGATAGGCCACGGGATGCGCATTATTCGCGTCAGAACTGATATTGCCCAAACCCTGGAAACCTGGATACGGTTCACCGTTGTGCTGGCGGCGTTCGGTATCGCCCTGGCTGAGGCTGTCGAGGCGCTGGGCGCAGGCCGGGCGGGCCATCTGGCAATCGTCAAACTGTTCTCGCTGCTGGTTCACCTCTGCCTGGTCGTGCTTATCTTCAAGGTTCGCAAGCCGGTCGGTGCATTGATCGAAGCACCTGCCGAGGCAACCGGGCCGGTGGCCGCCCTGCGTAACTGGCTGGCGCTCGTCTGGGCTTTCTTTGCCGCAGCATTCGTTATCGGGCTGTGGGTGGTGTGGGCGCTGGGTGTCGAGAACGGCTTTCCCAAGCTGATCAACTTTATTGCCCTATCAGGTGCGGTGGTCATTGCAGCGCGGCTGCTGGCGATCCTGGTCCTGGGCGCAGTAGGGCGTGCTTTTCAACCCAAGACCGACGCGCCTTCAGATGAGAGCAATACGCCTGCCTCGTCTGTACGCAGCCGCTTGGCTGATCGTTATTACCCGCTTGCCCGCCGGTTGATCACCGCGACTATCACCGTGTGCACCGTCATTGTCCTGTTTCAGCTCTGGGGCCTTGACGCGCTGAGCTGGTTTGCCAGTGGCACCATAGGGCGCAGTCTGCTTTCTGCCGTATTGACGATCCTGGTGGCGGCTCTTGTGGCGATTGTTGTCTGGGAGTCGGCCAATGCCTCGGTGCAGCGACGTCTGACGCGGTGGACAAACGAGGGGGATCTGGTCCGGGCTGCGCGCCTGCGTACGCTCCTGCCCATGCTACGCAGCTTCCTGCTCATCATTATCGTACTGGTGGTCGGCCTTACAGCACTCAGCCAGATCGGTATCAACACCACGCCGCTGCTGGCCGGTGCCAGTATTATCGGTGTGGCTGTCGGTTTCGGCTCGCAGAAACTGGTGCAGGACTTCATTACCGGTATCTTCCTGCTGATGGAAAACGCCATGCAGGTGGGGGACTGGGTCACCGTGGCAGGCGTCTCCGGTACGGTAGAGTACCTGTCGATTCGGACGGTACGTATCCGGGCCGGTGACGGTTCGCTGCATATCGTGCCGTTCAGCTCAGTCTCGACGGTCAACAATATCAACCGTGGAATCGGCAATGCGTCCATTCGTATCAATGTGGGCTACAACACCGACATCGATCAGGTCTTTGACGAGCTGAAAGCCATCGGTGCAGAAATGCGACAGGACCCGGCCTTCAAGGATCTGATCATCAATGATCTGGAGGTCTGGGGGGTGGACGCGGTCGACGGCTCCATGGTGACAGTACTGGGTCAGATGCGGTGTATCGACAAGGGCCGCTGGGGTGTGCAGCGCGAAACCAACCGCCGCATCCTCAAGCGCTTCCGAGAGCTGGGTATCACCATTGCCGACCCACGTACCTATCTGGTCATGCCAAGCGAGACTGCTGCCACGGATCGGTCGCCCCTGCCACACGGTAACCATCTGCCCAGCAACCAGCCAAGCCCCGACACCTGAGGGCTTGGCTGATAGGAGGAAGAGCGCTGTGCTCCGGCAAAGCGCTCTTCCTCTTCCCAACCGTAAATCCGTTGCCGCCATGGCTCAGGCGTCGTGTTGGTCGTAGCCCTCGGCAAGGTGTTGATCCTTCAACTTCACGTAGTTGGCTGCGCTGTACTCAAAGAAGCTACGCTCCTTTTCCGTTAGCGGGCGCGCCTGCTTGACCGGGCTGCCTACATATAAGAACCCGCTTTCCAGTGTCTTGCCTGGCGGCACCAGACTACCGGCACCGATGATCACCTGACTCTCCACCACGGCCCCGTCCATGACGATGCTGCCCATCCCCACCAGGACCTGATTGCCGATGGTGCAGCCGTGCAGGGTGACCTTGTGGCCGACCGTCACATCATCGCCTACGATCAGAGGATAGCCGTCCGGGTTGTATGGGCCGGCGTGGGTGATGTGCAGCACGCTGCCGTCCTGAATGCTGGTACGCGCACCAATGCGCACGCGGTGCATGTCACCGCGGATCACGGTCAGCGGCCAGACGGAGCTGTCTGCGCCCAGCTCCACGTCACCGATGACCACGGCGGTTGCGTCTACAAAAGCGCGTTCGCCCAAGACGGGCGTTTTATTCTGGTAAGTGCGAATGGTCACGATAGATACCTTTTCTAATCAGGCGAGCCTTGAGTCTGGTTAAGATGGGCTCCATATAGTCTTCTTTGAGAGCCTTTCGTTGACTGGGCAGACCCGGCCAATGCGTCCTCTGAGGCAGCATAGCCGTATCCCGGTCGGCGTGGGGCTCAAGCTACCCGTATATATCCTTAAGGGGAACACCGTGAGCGCCAGCAATCCTCTGTTACAGCCCTACGATCTGCCACCCTATTCCGCGATCAAGCCCGAGTCTGTCGAGCCGGCCATTGATCAGATCCTGGCAGACAACCGCGCCGCCATTGCCGAGCTGCTGAAGACCCAAAAGGAAAACCCGACCTGGCAAGGTCTGGTCGTGGCGTTCGACGAGCTGAACGACCGCTTGGGCCAGGCATGGAGCCCGGTCACCCACCTCAATGCCGTGTGCAACAATCCTGAGCTGCGTACGGCCTATGAGGCCTGCCTGCCCAAGCTTTCTGCTTACTCCACGGAGATCGGGCAGAACAAGGACCTTTTTGAGGCCTACCGGAAACTGTCCGAAAGCGAAGAGGCCAAGGGCTTCGACGCTGCTCAGAAGAAGATTCTCGACAACGCTCTGCGTGATTTCCGTTTATCGGGTATCGATCTGCCGCCTGAACAGCAGAAGCGCTACGGCGAGATCCAGTCGCGCAAATCGGAGCTGTCCAGCAAGTTTTCCAACCAATTGTTGGACGCTACCCAGGCGTGGACCAAGCATGTGACTGACGAGTCTGCTTTGGCGGGTCTGCCAGATTCCGCCAAGGCCCAGATGGCCGCTGCCGCCCAGGCTAAAGGGCTCGACGGCTGGCTGATTAATCTGGAATTCCCCAGCTACTACGCCGTGATGACCTACGCCGACGACCGTGCCCTGCGTGAGGAAGTCTATGCGGCTTACTGCACCCGCGCCTCTGACCAGGGTCCCAACGCTGGACAATTCAACAACGGTCCGGTGATGGAAGAGATCCTCGACCTGCGCCAAGAGCTGGCGCGCCTGCTGGGCTATGCCAATTATGCCGAGCTGTCCCTGGCGACCAAGATGGCTGAATCCAGCGAGCAGGTCCTGAATTTCCTGCGTGATCTGGCCCAGCGCAGCAAACCTTTTGCCCAGCGTGATCTGGATCAGCTCAAGGCCTTTGCTGCTGAGCAGGGCGTAACTGATCTCAAGAGCTGGGACACCGGCTACTTCGCCGAGAAGCTGCGCCAGGCCCGCTATTCGCTTTCCCAAGAAGAGCTACGCGCCTACTTCCCGGTCGACAAGGTACTGTCCGGTCTCTTCGCTGTGGTGCAAAAGCTTTACGGTATCGAGATCAGCGAGATCACGGATGGCTTCGACAAATGGCACCCGGACGTCCGTCTGTTCGAAATCACCGAAAACGGTAAGCACGTAGGTCGTTTCTTCTTCGACCTCTACGCCCGCGCCAACAAGCGTGGCGGTGCCTGGATGGACGGTGCTCGTGACAAGCGTCGCAATGCCCAGGGCGAGCTGATCAACCCGATCGCCTACCTTGTCTGCAACTTTACCCCGGCCAGCGGTGGCAAGCCTGCCCTGCTAACCCATGATGAAGTGACCACCCTGTTCCACGAATTTGGTCATGGCCTGCATCATCTGTTGACCCGCATCGAGCATGCAGGTGTTTCCGGCATCAACGGCGTGGCATGGGATGCGGTCGAGCTGCCGAGCCAGTTCATGGAAAACTGGTGCTGGGAGCCGGAAGGTCTGGCATTGATCTCCGGCCATTACGAGACCGGCGAGCCACTGCCTCAAGAACTCCTGGACAAAATGCTGGCTGCGAAAAACTTCCAGTCTGGACTGATGATGGTGCGTCAGCTGGAGTTCTCGCTCTTCGACTTCGAGTTGCATGCCACCCACGGCGATGGCCGTAGCGTACTGGACGTGCTGGAATCCATCCGCGATGAAGTCTCGGTTATGCGTCCGCCGGCCTACAACCGCTTCGCCAACAGCTTTGCTCACATCTTCGCCGGTGGTTACGCCGCGGGGTATTACAGCTACAAGTGGGCGGAAGTCCTGTCAGCCGATGCCTTCTCCAAGTTCGAGGAAGAAGGCGTGTTCAATGCTGAAACCGGCCGCGCCTTCCGTGAGGCCGTCCTGGCCCGCGGTGGTTCGCTTGAGCCGATGGTGCTGTTCGTGGACTTCCGCGGCCGTGAGCCCAGCATTGACGCGCTGCTGCGACACTCCGGTCTTACCGAGGAGGCTGCATGAGCGGACCGGTAAAACGCTTCATCGCCGGGGCCGTGTGCCCCGCCTGCCAATCGGTAGACACGATGAAGATGTGGAACGAGGGTGGCGTACCGCACCGCGAGTGCGCCTCCTGTGGCTATGGGGATACGCTGGACGAGCGCGGCAATTCGGTTCCCAAGGAATTGCCTACGCGCGTCAATGCGCCCAAGCAGCTAAAGCCTGCCACGGCTCAGGTCAAGGTGGCTCAGTTCTTCCCGAATCCCAAGCTCAAGAAGGACAAGCCTGACTGATGTGGCACGTTGTCTGTGGTGATGTCGCGGCTAAAGGTGTCCGTCAGGTGATTGATACCGAGGCCACTTCATTGCTACGGATAATGCGTGACGATCTGGCCGTAGGGCCGCTGGTGGATGTACACCAGCCGCCCTGCCCGGTTCGGTCGGCCTTCTGGGAGGCCGTCTGGCCAGACGATGTTCCCGCTCCCGACTTTTCCCGCCAACTGGCGGACGATGCCACGTGGCTTGAGCATGCAGCACAAGGCAATCGCCCCATTACTGTCTGGCACGGCGACAGTGCTTCCGAACAACTCTTGCTCTGTCGTATCGTTGCTGCTCTGCATGATTCTTATGTTTCGCTATACAGTGTTCCATGTGGAACACATCGTAGCGATGTACAGACTCGCCGTGCGGTCGGCCAATGCTCACCTGTGTTGTTGAAGCAACTGTATAGCCCTGTCCTCATCCTGCCCGAGCAGCAACAGGAGCTGGCCAGAGCCTGGCATGAGGCAGTCGAAGCCAAGGCCGGTATCAGGCAATGGTTAGGCGGTACGTTTCGGTACAGCGGCTACGAAACGGTCGACACTATCCTCCTCCAGCATTGCACGCCAGAATGGCAACCGCTCGCACGAGTGATAGTCGAAGTCATGGTACGCAGCGAAGGGTTTTTCGCGACGGATACCTTTCTAGGCTGGCGTGCCCGCGATTTGGCTCACAGAGGCCTCCTTGTCCTGCAAGGGCCTGAAAAGGGGCATTACTCCCAGCAAATGGTCTGCCTGCCAACGGTCTGAACAATGACAGGCACAGGCCGGTCTTATCATGGCCTTCTGCCCTGATCTTCTGAATTTAACCGCAACGCAAGCGTCGAAGGGATACGCATTCGACCTGGAGGGAATCTGTGTACGCCCGTTTATTACTGCTGTCCTTCGTCCTGTTGACGGGTTGCGCTCAGGTCCAGACACCCACTCCCTCCTCCATGCTCGCGCCAGCCGGCACGCACCTCAACAGTGTGCTTCAACGGCAGGCCGTCAAGCATCCCGGACAGTCAGGGTTTCGCCTTCTGGAGTCCAGCACCGACGCCTTTACCGCTCGCGCCGAGCTGATCCGCATGGCCCAGCGCAGTCTGGATATTCAGTACTACATTGTTCACGATGGGGTGACCACGCGCATGCTGGTCAATGAGCTGCTGGCCGCTGCTGACCGTGGTGTGCGGATTCGCTTCCTGCTTGACGACACCAGCAGCGATGGTAATGACTATGCCCTGGCGGCACTGGCAGCCCATCCCAACATCGAAGTTCGCGTCTTCAACCCGCTGCATATCGGCCGCAGTACCGGCGTTACGCGTTACATGGGGCGCTTCCTGCACTTGTCGCAGCAGCATCGCCGCATGCATAACAAGCTATTGCTTGCCGATAACAGCGTAGCCATTGTAGGCGGTCGCAACCTGGGGGATGAGTATTTCGATGCCAAGCCCGAAATGAATTTCACGGACCTCGACCTGCTTGGAGCGGGCCCTGTCGCCCATCAGCTCGGCGTAAGCTTCGACCAGTACTGGAACAGCGAGATCAGCCAGCCCATTACAGGTTTTCTGCGCCGCCCGCCCACAGCTCACGCGCTGACTCGAATGCGCACAGGGCTCAAGCGCTACCTGGACAGCGAGCGGGTAAAGGATTCGGCGCTCTACAACCGGTTGCGCCGTTACGACACTGCACCGCAAATGGAGGGTTGGCTTCATGAGCTGACCTGGGCCAATGGCAAGGCGCTCTGGGACGCGCCACGTAAAGTGTTGGCAGAGGGCGAGCCGGACCGAAATCTGTTACTGACGACTCAGTTGATGCCCAGCCTTGACGACGTGCACAAGGAGCTTTTCCTGGTCTCCGCCTATTTCGTTCCAACCCAGACAGGAGTGGAATACTTGGGTGAGAAAGCCCGCGAGGGGGTAGATATTCGCGTGCTGACCAACTCGCTGGAGGCAACGGACGTTCCCGCTGTTCATGGCGGATACGCGCCGTACCGCGACGAATTGCTCAAGCAGGGCATCAAGCTCTATGAAATGCGCAACCGCCCGGAAAAGGGCCTGCATGCCTCGCCTTATAGCTTTGGTCAGTCGGCTTCCAGCCTGCACAGCAAAGCCATGGTACTTGACCGTGAGCATACCTTTGTCGGGTCCTTCAACTTCGACCCGCGTTCTATCCTGTGGAATACCGAGGTTGGCATCATGGTAGACAGCCCTGCCCTTGCCGGCCGGGTCCGTCAGCTGATTCTCGATGGTATGGCCTTGGGTGTCAGCTATCAGGTGAAGCGGGTCGACCGCGACGGAACAACCAAGCTGATCTGGCTGGAAGAACGCGACGGCAAACTGTATGAGCTGAACCATGAGCCTGGCGGATTGTGGCGCCGATTCAACGCCTGGATCGTGCGTGCAGTAGGCCTTGAGCGTATGCTCTGATCAGCCTTTTGCCGCCTTTACGCATTCCAGAAAGAACGACAGCGCCGCTTGCTTGCGCAGACCCCGACGGCAAATGGCGACCAGCTCGCGGTGAAACGTGAGCGGCCCCAGGGAGAGAGTCCGTACGCGCGCCTGAGCCAGTTGCAGACCAGCCTGAGGAATCAACGCCACCCCTAGGCCACACTCGACCATTCTGACGATAGCCTCCAACTCATCCAGCTCCAGTGCCTCGCGAACAGTGATCCGATGTTCTTGAAGAAACCGGCTCACCTGCCGGCCACCAAAGGAGCCACGGTCATAACGAACGAAGGGCTGTGTTGCCAATAAGGCCAGCGGATCGTCGCCTGGCAACGTGGCGGGCGTGATGAGCACGAATGGCTCCTGGGCCAACGGAATTTCATCCAGCTCCTTGGGTAAGGCAAATGGTGGTTTGATCAATAGCGCCAGGTCGATTTCGCCGGCGTCCACGCGGCCTAGGAGCTGCAGCGAGACGCCAGGAATCAGCTTGAGGTCTACCTGGGGGGCGTCCTGGCGAAAGCGCATCAGCGCTTCGGGCAGCACGCCGGTTTGAACCGTGGCGATTGCGCCGATCTTCAGTTCGCCCTGCCAGTGGGCGATATCTGTGGGGGCCGCCATCTGCTCGTACAGCGAGAGGATCTGCTCCGCCAGCGGAAGCGCTTGCTGGCCGGAAGCATTGAGCAGCGCCGCGCGGCCGGTCCGGTCAAAGAGCCGTACGCCTAGGTCGCGTTCCAGCTGGCGCATTTGTGCACTGACTGCCGACTGCGTCAGGCCAACCTGTTGCCCAGCCGCTGAAAAGGTGCCATGTCGTGCAACTGCAATAAAGGTCTTCAATTCCCGAAGCACTGTCAGCCTCAAAATAGTTGCTGCTCGGCAGCAAGAATATTCGTTTTTCCATCGAAACGCTTGTGGCTGACAATAGGGTCTTGCCCAACCTGATGAGGTTTCTCATGGCGCTCTCCCCTTTCCACCTGGCTATTCCTGTGTACGACCTGGCGGCCGCCCGGCATTTTTATGGTGACGTTTTTGGCTGCCCTGAAGGTCGCAGCAGCGAGCAATGGGTCGATTTCGACTTTTTTGGCCATCAGTTGGTGATTCACGAGCACCCGCGTACCGCTGCGCAGGAACATGCCCATACCAATCCTGTGGATGGCCATGATGTGCCTGTGCCGCACTTTGGTGTCGTATTGGGTTGGGCTGAGTGGGAAGCGTTGGCGGATCGCCTGAAGACACGTGAAACGGCGTTTGTAATCGAGCCCTACGTGCGCTTCAAGGGACAAGTAGGTGAACAGGCCACCATGTTCCTGCTGGACCCGTGTGGTAACGCGCTGGAGTTCAAGGCGTTCAAGGACATCGGTCAACTATTCGCCAAGTGAGGCTATTAGCCGTCGCTATAGGGTTCGCCATAAAAGCGCAGCAGGCAGAAGCCATGGCCAAAAGGATCACGAAGCACGGCCATGTCTCGAAATACCGAACGCCGGATGTCGCCCTCCAGTGTAGCCCCGGCGGCTAACACCCTTGCCAGGGCAGCATCAAGATTATCGACTACGATGTCGAGATGTACAGGTGTCCAGTGCTGGCCGTACTGGCGCACCTGTCCTGCGGTTTCGCTACCCGCTGGCTTTTGTAGCAGATAGATCGGAACATCTGCCCCGGCTAGCTCAACGACGTGTTCATCATAGAACTTACGCTGCACCGTCAGATCTAGCGCCTGCGTATAAAACTGGATACCGCGCTCCAGGTCGTCGACATCCAGGTTGATCAGCAAGCGTATAGTCATTAGCGCTTGGCTTCCATCAGACGTGGCAATTGCTGGGCCAGCAGGTCCAGCTGCATGGGCTGGCGTACATAACCGACAGCACGGCCGTTCGGGTCGATCAGAACCAGATTGGCGCCATGGTCCACGGTGTAGCTCTGCTGGGTGGTATCGGCCGGAATGAAGGGAATCCCGACAGTATTGGCCAGCGTCTGGGTGTCGGCCATGTCGCCTGCCAGAGCCTTGAAGCTGGGGTTGAAGAACGCCACGTATTGCTTCAGCCGTTCCGGTGTGTCCCGGGCAGGATCGACGGTTACAAACGTTACGCCCAGCGCATTGCGATCCTTTTCAGGCAGTTTGGTGAACAGCTGCTTGAGCTGCGCCAGGGTCGCCGGACAGACGTCCGGGCAGAAGGTATAGCCGAAGAACATCAATCGCCACTGCCCTTTCAGCGAGTCGAGCGTAATCGCTTCCTTGTCCTGATTCGTAAAGTTGAGTGCAGGAAGTGCCTTGCCTTGAGGCAGCATGACGATGCCTGCGTCCATCAGCTCGGCAGGTGTTGGCGCCGCATCGGTTCGATAGGCGCGGTAGCCGAGAGCTGCCACCGCAATCACGGCAAGAAAGATGGCAAGAATAAGAGCGAGACGGCGAGCATTGGTCATAACGGACAACCTTGAGCAACGGAATGTGCATCAGGGTACTGGATGTAGGCCCGCCTCGCACCGTCAGCAGGCCGGATCGACCCGCGAAGCGTTTCAAGACGCTTCGCGAGCCTGTAACAGCATCAGGTGGTAGGTTCGGTGGTATTGATGTAGTCCGGCACCTTGGCGAGCGGCAGTGTACGCACCTGCGCCTGAGTAGGGCCCTGGCGGGGCGGCAATGGCTCCAGCGTCTGGGCCTGTCCGGTTTCCAGCGCCCGCTCGATGGCAGCCAGCACCCGAATGTCCCGCCAGCCTTCATCACCGTCCATCTCAGGTACCCGATCATTCAGGATGCAGTCGGAAAAATACTCGGTCTCGCCACCGAACTGGTCGACGACAGGATGTTCATGTTCCTGTGTCTCACCCTCAATGGTCGCACGATAGGTGATAGCTACACCTTCACCAAAACCGAAACAGGGCGACGCCTCGATTTCGCCTTTCGAGCCGACTACCTGGAAGCGCTCGGTATTGGGTGCGCTGTAGCTAACGGTAAACTGCGCCAGGCGCTCCTGAGGGAAGCGCAGGGTGACGGACACTGCGTCATAGGTCGTGATGTCACGCCCGGGTGTATTGACCCCTACGGCATGCACTTCGATCGGCTCGTCACCAAACAGGTTGCGAACGGCATTGAGCGGATATGGCCCCATGTCCGGTACTGGTCCTGCCCAGTAACCATTCAGGGCGCGATGATTCTGCGGGTCTAAAGGCTGGGCGAACGTGGAAGTGAAGATACGTGGGTCGCCAATATCACC
Organism: Pseudomonas sp. MAG002Y; assembly: GCF_019400845.1. Lineage (NCBI taxonomy): Bacteria > Pseudomonadati > Pseudomonadota > Gammaproteobacteria > Pseudomonadales > Pseudomonadaceae > Pseudomonas > Pseudomonas sp. MAG002Y. The sequence continues at coordinate 207,993 of NZ_WOEJ01000003.1, forward strand.
CTTGCGTATGCGCTCGACCATCTCGACCATCCCCGGCTCGCAGTGAAGACGGTAAGCGATCATGAGCTTGGCACCCGACTTCTTGGACGCCTCGATAATGGCCTTGCAGTCTTCCTCGCTGGTGGCCATGGGCTTTTCCAGCAGCACGTGGATACCTGCCTCAAGTGCCGGTACGGCAAATTCGCGGTGGCGGAAGTTGGGTGTAGCCAGGTAAATGGCGTCGATCTCACCGGAGGACAGCAGTGCCGGAAAGTCCTCGTAGCGATAGCTCTTGAGGTTGTACCGTTTGGCCAGTTCGTCGGCCTTGACCGGATCGCCTGTCACCAACGCCGTCATGACCGAATTGCTGGTCTGGCCAACACCCGGCATGAACGCGCCCTGGGAAATCCAGCCACCCGCGACAACCGCATAACGGATCTTGCCCTCTGCACTTGGCATGTTGCTTGTCCTCCATTCGATGGGCAGGCGAAAAGCCTGACCCTTATTTCTGTCGGCAAGCAAGCGAGGGGTGAAGTTCCTCAGGCTGGACGACTGTTCATGAAGAAAGCCGTCTAGCCTGCAGTTTTTACTGAGGCAGTTGAGACGCCAGTTCGCGCAGGGCCGCTTCGGCACCCATGATGCGGCTCAGGCATTCCTGCGCCTTTTCAGGAGTCAGCCCCAGGCGCTCATACAGCTCAGGCGGAATGGGACGTGCCGGGCCGCTGCCAATGCCTTCAGCGCGCAGCAGTTGCACGGCCATGAAGGTCAGGTTGGCATAGATGGCGTTGGGTCCGTCATAGGCCGGATAGGCCTGGAAGCGAAGCGCGGCTACCAGTTCTTCCGGCATTTCCCAGTTACGCATCAGCCAGGCGCCGATCTGCTCACGGGTGATGCCGATCAGGTGGCGCTCAATCAGGCTGCTGTCCAGATGCGGGTTGGCTTCCACGTGACGGCAGATCAGTGAGAAATGCGGCGGGAATACATGAGCCAGCACCAGATAGCCAAAGTTATGTAACAGTCCGCACAGGTAGGCAATGCCCATCTCAGGACGAACCTTGCGTGGCATGGCGCGCGCCAGCCCTTCGATGACGGCGGCGGTAAAGATAGACTGCTTCCAGTACGGCGTTGCGCTTTGCGGCTTGTCCTTGGGCAATGTGATCGTCTTGCCCAATGTCAGGCCCAGCGCCAGGTTGATGACCAGGTCGAAACCCAGAACCCGAACGATTGCATCTTCCACGGAGCGAATCTTGCCGGGCGCCGCGTAATACGGAGAAGACGCCCAGCTGATGACCTGGGCGGCTAGCGCCGGGTCGGTTTCCACCACACCGGCCAGATCATCGACCGTCGCTTCGGGATTGACGCGCAGCTTGATGATTTTCTCAGCTGTCTTGGACAGCGGCGGGATTTCCAGCGTCTCATCGAGGCGCTGCTTGATACGGCGGGCCGTGAAATGCGTGACGGCGCGGGTGATTTCCGCATCGTCCGCTTCCGGGCGCGTCTGATTGGGCTGAATGTCCAGCAGCGGCTCGCCGAAACGGCCCGGGTTGGCCTCAGCCAGCAAGCGACGGAAATCATCCACGGAGACTTCCAGCAAGACATCTTCCTCGCCAGACTCCAACAGCAGGTTGGGTTCCTTGAGCAGGCGTTCGTCATACAGGCAGGGCGAACTACTCAACGTAGGCAGGCCCGGCAGCACCTTGAGTTCGTGCTTGTGCAGCGCCTGGGACAGCCGTTCAGGCTTCATGACGGTCAGCGTGCGGCCGGTTAATTCCGACAGACGGTTAAGGTCGAGCAGCTGGTTCTGCGGAAACAGAACCATCAGAACCCCAGTCGAGTCATCCAGCAGGACGGCCTGTACGCGTTGGGCATTGGAAGAGAGGCCCATCGTGGAATTCACTTCACGATAGGACACCCCCAGCTTATCCAGCATCTCCTTGATGGGCGCTGGTGCATGAGGGGTTGGCTCGGAGGTGTGGGCTACGTCAGTCATGGTATTTCCGCTAGGCCAGATGTAGCCAGTATAACTACCTCGCGCCGCACTGGAATGCCTCTGACCAAAGGTCGCAAACTTTTATTTAGACCTGACCGTATTGCTGACCATGGCGTAGCCAACGTTCCAACAGTGGACTGACATGGGCGGGCCATTTTGCCAGCAGTTCCTGAGCGGCATCCCGTACCGCCGGGAGCAGATCGGCATCGCGCATCAGATCAGCGACCTTGAATTGCAGGAGACCGGTTTGCCGGGTACCCAGCATTTCACCCGGGCCACGCAATTCCAGATCCCGTTCGGCAATCACGAAGCCGTCGTTCGTCTCCCGCATGATCGCCAGCCGTTCACGGCCAATATGCGACAGCGGAGGATGGAACAGCAGCACACAGTGGCTGACCGCACTGCCCCGCCCTACCCGGCCGCGCAACTGGTGCAACTGGGCAAGGCCCAGCCGCTCGGGGTTCTCGATGATCATGAGGCTCGCGTTGGGTACGTCCACGCCAACCTCGATCACTGTGGTGGCTACCAGCAGCTGCAACTCGCCCGCCTTGAACTGCGCCATGATCTCGGCTTTCTCGGCGGGCTTCATCCGGCCATGGATCAGGCCGACCCGCAGCTCGCCCAGGGCCAGCGACAATTCCTCGAAGGTGGTTTCCGCGGCCTGACAGGTCAGCTCCTCGGATTCTTCGATCAGCGTGCACACCCAATAGGCCTGTCGGCCTTCCAGGCAGGCGGCGCGCACACGCTCCACGACTTCTTCGCGACGGGTATCGGTAATGGTGACGGTATTGACCGGCGTGCGGCCAGGGGGCAACTCGTCCAGCACCGAGGTATCCAGATCCGCATAGGCGCTCATGGCTAGTGTGCGCGGAATGGGCGTCGCGGTCATGATGAGCTGATGGGGGCTCAGGCGCCCTTCTACACCTTTCTGCCTCAAGGCCAGCCGCTGTTGGACACCGAAGCGGTGCTGCTCATCAATGATGACAAGGGCCAGCCGCGCAAAGTGGACTTCACTTTGAAAAAGAGCATGCGTGCCGACAACCATGGGCGTTCCGGCCGCAATGCGCTCCAGTGACGCGGCGCGCGCCCTGCCCTTGAGCTTGCCAGCCAGCCAGGCAACCTCCAGCCCCAGAGGCTCGAACCAGCGTTGAAAATTCAGGTAGTGCTGCTCGGCCAGGATTTCTGTCGGCGCCATCAGGGCGACCTGATACCCAGCCTCAATGGCCTGCAGTGCAGCCATGGCCGCGACCACGGTCTTGCCTGCCCCTACGTCACCCTGTACCAGACGCAGCATGGGTTCATGCTGGGCCAGATCATGGGCAATTTCTGCACCGACCCGCTGCTGGGCGCCGGTAGGCTTGAAGCCCAGGTTGGCCAGGTATTGTTTGGGTAGTTTTTTAGCAGGTGGCAATGGCGGTGCCTGCTGCGCGCGCATGGTTTCACGCAGGCGTTGCAGGGAGAGCTGATGGGTCAACAGCTCCTCGAAAACCAGCCGGCGCTGTGCCCAATGATGACCTATTGCCAGCTCCTCAACATCGGCGTCCGGCGGCGGACGGTGGAGATAGCGCAGGGCCTCGGCCAGAGGACCAAGCTTGTACTGTTTTGCCATTTCCGGCGGCAGCCAGTCTGGCAGGCTATGCGGCCCCAGTCGCTCCAGTGCCTGTTCGGTCAACTGCCGCAGGCGCAGCTGGGTCAGCCCTTCGGTGGTCGGATAGATCGGCGTCAGTGTCTGTTCGACAGGCGCTGGCGCGTCATCCTTCAGGGCCCGGTATTCCGGATGATAGATTTCAAGCCCCGATGCGCCGGGCCTTACTTCACCGTAACAGCGCAGGTGCGTGCCACGCTTCATGCCATCCTTCTGGGCCTGGCTGAAATGAAAGAAGCGCAGGCTCAATGTGCCACTGCCGTCCTGCAGGCGAACCAGCAGGCTGCGGCGGCGACCCATGATGACATCAGCGGTGGCTACGACGCCTTCTACAACAGCGTCTTGCCCAGGGCGCAAGGCCCCGATCGGGACGACCCGGGTACGGTCCTGGTAGCGCAAAGGCAGATGGAACAGGACGTCCTGCAGATTCTCGAGCCCTACCCTGGCCAACTTCTCTGCCATGGCCGCGCCGATGCCTTTCAGCGCGGTGACCGGGATCGCAGACAGTTCGGTCATGCCGGTTGTACGACTCCTGCCGCTTCAGGTCGGGCCACGGAGCACAGGCGTACCGAGTCGGCCAGCACCTCGATGGCGCGTGGACGCGGGAAGCTGGCTCGCCAGGCAATGGCGACCGTACGATAAGGCACCGGCGCGGTGAACGGGCGAACCTCGATCACGCCCGGTGCATAATGGTGACTTTCCACTGCCGAGAACGGCAGGACAGACACGCCTAGCCCGGAGGCCACCATGTGGCGGATGGTTTCCAGCGACGAGGACTCGACCTGGGTATGCTTGGCTTCGTCCCCATGCTTGCGCACCGTCGGACAGGCCTCAAGCACCTGATCGCGGAAGCAGTGCCCTTCACCCAGCAGCAACAGGCTCTTGTCGCTGAGCTGGGAGTTGTCGATCGACTTGAGCTCCGTCCAGGGATGGCGTGCCGGCATCATGACGTAGAAGGGCTCGTCATAGAGGGGCTTGGTCAGAACGTCCGGCTCGCTGAACGGCAACGCGATGATGATGGCGTCGAGTTCACCGGTGCGCAGCTTGTCCCGCAGGACGTGCGTGAAATTCTCTTCGATATACAGCGGCATTTCCGGCGCCACACGGTTCAGCTGGGGAACCAGGTGGGGAAACAGATAAGGGCCAATCGTATAGATGGCGCCGATCTTCAGCGGAGCGCTGAGCTGGTTCTTGCCCGCCTGGGCCAGCTCGCGGATACCCTGGGCCTGTTCCAGCACCTTCTGGGCCTGGGCCACAATGCTTTCACCCGTGGGGGTCAGGCGAACCGCACTCTTGCTGCGTTCAAAGATCAGGATGCCCAATTCGTCCTCAAGCTTTTTCACTCCGACCGACAGAGTCGGCTGGCTGACATGGCAACGTTCGGCGGCACGGCCGAAATGCTGCTCTTGGGCAAGAGTCACGATATAGCGCAGTTCAGTGAGGGTCATGATTGAATCAATCCTTAGAGCCTTTCCATACACAGCGGCGCACGAGGCTCGGCGAGGTGTCAGGCAAGGCGCCATTCCGAAATGACGGCGACGCTTGAAGGTCGTCCGTTCCGAGTCGTTCGCCAGACGGGTCAGCTAATGACCAATTAACAAATACTATCACCTGCAAGCATAACGGCTGCTCTTTTTTGAACCAAGCTGTGTTGCAAGGCTTGAGGCTTAAAACGTGACTCGGCAAGCTACTCCATTCGATCGCTATTGATGCAGGTATTCCTATGTCCGTCTCCCCTCGTGTTCTGATTGCCGGCTGTGGCGACGTTGGCAGCCGCCTGGGTATACGCCTGCAGGCGGCTGGCTGGACGGTGCATGGGCTGCGCCGCTCGGTGGAACAGCTGCCCAGCGTTATTCTACCGGTCGCAGGCGATCTGACCGCCGCGGAGGCGCCAGCGCAATGGCCGACCGAGCCGCTGGATTATGTCGTATACGCCGCTGCGGCGACGCAGCACGATGAGGTCGGTTACCGCACTGCCTACATCGAGGGCCTTCAGCATGTGCTGGCGTGGCTTGAACAGCACCAGCAAACGCCGCGTCGGCTGGTCTTTATTTCCAGCTCTGGCGTATACGGGCAGAAAAACGGCGAGTGGGTGGACGAGACCTCAGCGACCGAGCCCGAAGGTTATTCCGGAAAGATCCTGCTGGAGGCCGAGCAGGTGGCACAGGCAAGCGGCCTGCCTGCTACAGCTGTACGCTTGAGCGGTATTTACGGCCCTGGTCGCGAATGGCTGCTCAATCAGGTTCGCCAGGGGTATCGCGCCGCCAGTGAGCCACCGCTGTATGGCAATCGTATTCACGTTGACGATGCTGCCGCGCTGCTCGCTCATCTGTTGAGTGCAGATCAACAGGGCGTTGCGCTGGAGTCTGTTTACCTGGGGGTGGATGATGAGCCCGCTCCGCTCCACGATGTCGTCATGTGGTTGCGTGAGCAACTGGGCGTTACCCATTGGGCGGAGGAATCTGCCGTACGCCGGGCCGGTAGCAAGCGCTGCCGCAATACGCGCGCCCGTGAATTAGGATGGACGCCGCAATACCCCAGCTTTCGCGAAGGCTATTCCGCTATCCTGAATGTCTAGGACAAGCAGGCGCAGCCGTGGAGCTGCGCCCTGTCGTGCTTATTCCAGAACCAGGATACCGTCCATTTCAACCTGGGCACCCTTGGGCAGCGCTGCTACGCCAATGGCAGCACGCGCCGGATAGGGCTGCTGGAAGTAACGACCCATGATCTCGTTCACCTTGGCAAAGTGACTGAGGTCAGTCAGGAAGATGTTCAGCTTGGCGATATCGGCCAGCGAACCGCCTGCGGCTTCCGCAACGGCTTTCAGGTTCTCGAATACCTGTACGGTCTGCGCCTCGAAGCCTTCTACCAGCTCCATGGTCTTGGGATCCAGCGGGATCTGCCCGGACAGGTAAACCGTATTCCCGACCTTGATCGCCTGGGAGTAGGTGCCGATGGCGGCCGGTGCATTCTCGGTATGGATCACGGTCTTGCTCATGGAGTCGCTCCTTTATCCAGATGACAAAAAGCCTGTCGATAGAACCGACAGGCTAGCAGGCATCAGGGACAGGTGGAAAGGCTCGTTAACTGCGAACGCGTGTGATGCTGGCGACGCCGGAAAGCGTACGCAGTTTTCGAATGACCCGAGCCAGGTGCACACGGTCATGCACGCTGACCACCAGCTGAACCACGCTGATGCGGCCGTCGCGCTCGTTCATGCTGATCTTTTCAACGTTGGCATCCACTGCCGTTACGCTGGTCGCCAGCATGGCGATCAGGCCGCGCTGATGCTCCAGTTGAACGCGTAGCTCTACATTGAATTCACCAACCACATCCTTTGCCCAGGTGAGCGGGATGCATTTCTCGGGATTCTGGCGAATCTCGGCGATGTTCTTGCAGGTGTCCAGATGGACGACCATACCCTTGCCCGCCGACAGGTGCCCAACGATCGGGTCGCCTGGAATCGGCGTACAGCACTTGGCATAGCTGAGGACCAGCCCTTCGGTACCCCGAATCGCGAGCGGGCCTTCGGTCTGCGCCTTATCTTCCTGGCTTTCGGCATCGGCCGATACCAGGCGACGGGCGACCACGTAGGCCATCTGGTTGCCCAGGCCGATCTCTTCCAGCAGGTCTTCGAGTACCACTACCTTGTATTCCGCCAAGACCGGCAGGATACGCGGCAGGGAAATCCTGGAGAGCTGGGTATTGAAGTTGGCCAGCGCCTTATTGAGCAGACGCTCGCCCAGGCTGATCGATTCGGATCGGCGCTGCTGCTTGAGTGCATGGCGGATATTTGTCCGCGCTTTGCCGGTCACGACAAAATTCAGCCAGGCCGGATTGGGCCGTGTGCCAGGTGCCGTGATGATCTCTACCGTCTCGCCACTGTTGAGCGGCTGTGACAGCGGTGCCAGACGGCGGTTGATGCGGCAGGCAATGCAGCTGTTGCCCACATCGGTGTGTACCGCATAAGCAAAGTCGACCGGCGTGGAGCCCTTGGGCAGCTCCATGATCCGACCTTTTGGCGTGAAGACATAGACCTCGTCCGGGAACAGGTCAATCTTCACGTTCTCGATAAATTCAAGGGAGTTGCCGGCGCGTTGCTGGAGTTCAAGGATGCCCTTTACCCACTGGCGAGCACGGGCGTGGGAGCCCTTTGGCTCCTCTTCACCTGACTTGTAGAGCCAGTGCGCTGCAATGCCGTTGTTAGCCATGTCTTCCATTTCGCGGGTGCGAATCTGGATTTCAATCGGTACGCCATGCATCCCGAACAGGGTCGTATGCAGGGATTGGTACCCGTTGGCCTTGGGAATGGCGATGTAATCTTTGAAGCGGCCCGGAATCGGCTTGTACAGGCTGTGCACCGCGCCCAGGACGCGGTAGCAGGTGTCGACCTTGTCGACGATGAGGCGGAAGGCATAGACGTCCATGATTTCATTGAACGACTTACGCTTGCCCCGCATCTTCTGGTAGATGCTGTAGAGGTGCTTTTCGCGACCGATCACCTCGCCCGGCAGCCCTTCACGCTGCAGACAGCTGGTCAGCGACTCCTGGATCTTGCTGACGATCTCGCGGCGATTGCCCCGGGCGGCCTTGACTGCACGCCGGATACGCTCGGCGCGCATGGGATGCATGGCCCGAAAACCCAGATCCTCGAACTCGGCATACATATTGTGCATGCCCAGCCGGTTGGCGATCGGTGCATAGATTTCCAGGGTTTCCTTGGCGATGCGGCGGCTCTTGTCCGGCGGCATGGCATCAAGGGTGCGCATGTTATGCAGCCGGTCGGCCAGCTTGACCAGAATGACGCGAATGTCACGCGCCATGGCCATGGCCATTTTCTGGAAGTTTTCCGCCTGAGCCTCGGCCTTGGTCTCGAATTGCATCTGGGTCAGTTTGCTGACCCCGTCCACCAGCTCGGCCACAGTTTCGCCGAACTGCGCCATGAGCGCCTCTTTGGCAATGCCGGTATCCTCGATGACGTCGTGCAGCATGGCGGCCATCAGGCTCTGATGGTCCATGTGCATATCGGCCAGGATATTGGCGACCGCAAGCGGGTGGGTCACGTAGGGCTCGCCGCTGCGGCGGCGCTGCCCATCGTGAGCTTGCTCGGCGTAGTAATAGGCGCGGCGGACCAGGTTGACCTGATCAGGGCCCAAATAGGACGCGAGCCGTTCGGAGAACGTGTCTATGGCTGGCATGGATGGCTTATCTCCTGCCGGCCCACGTGACGGCTCGTCGGTCCGGCATCTTACAGCGCCTCGCTATCGGCCTCGTTGTTTTCTTCGAAAGCAGCGAACAGCGGCTCTTCTTCAACGATATCTTCCTGACGAACCACTTCGTCATCGACCAGGCCTTCAGCGATTTCACGCAGGGCCACTACGGTCGGCTTGTCATTATCCCACGGTACTTTGGGTTCTTTGCCGCCGGTTGCGAGCTGACGCGAGCGCTTGGTGGCGAGCATGACCAGTTCGAAACGGTTATCGACGTTATCCAGGCAGTCTTCAACGGTGACGCGGGCCATGGTGTTCCTCGGTGGTAATGTGATCCCGAAGCGGGAGGACTGTGTAGTCTAAAAAATCGGCAGTGCTAAGGGAAGTGCCGTTTGGCTCATGACCGCTGGATCAGGAGCTTTTCGAGCAATTCGTTGTGTCGGCGTTGCTGGCGGTCCAGACGCAGTTGCCTGGCTCGGAAGACGGACTTCAAATCTTCCAGTGCCGAGGCGAAGTCATCATTGATAATCAGGTAGTCATATTCGACATAGTGGCTCATCTCGCTGACCGCTTCGTGCATGCGTCGCTCGATCACCTCCTGGCTATCCTGCCCGCGGTTGTTCAGTCGCTGGCGCAGGGCTTCCTGGCTGGGCGGCAGGATAAAGATGGACTGAGCATGAGGCATCTTGCGACGCACCTGTTGGGCACCCTGCCAATCGATCTCGAGGATCAGGTCGTGACCTTCGGCGAGGGTCTGCTCCAGCTGGCGTTGGGACGTACCGTAGTAGTTGCCGAACACTTCGGCATGCTCCAGGAAGTCGCCATGCTCCAGCAGGCCCTGAAAGGTCGAGATATCCACGAAGTGATAGTTGACCCCGTCGACCTCGCCCGGGCGCATGGCGCGCGTGGTGTGGGAGACGGATACACGGACTTCAGGCAGGGCATCGAGCAGGGCCTTGACCAGGCTGGTCTTGCCTGCACCCGAAGGCGCCGAAACGATGTAAAGGGTGCCAGGGAGGGCTGTCATAGTGAATGGCCTATTCGATGTTCTGCACTTGTTCGCGCATTTGTTCTATCAATACTTTGAGATTGACCGCCGCCTGGGTGGAACGCGGGTCAAAGGCTTTTGAGCCTAGGGTGTTGGCTTCGCGGTTGAGTTCCTGCATGAGGAAGTCCAGGCGACGGCCGGCGGCGCCTCCAGCCTTGAGCACACGGCTCACCTCGCCTACGTGCGTTGTCAGACGGTCCAGCTCTTCTGCCACGTCGCTTTTCTGGGCCAGCATAACCAGCTCCTGTTCGAGCCGCTGTGGATCGGCCTCAAGGCTTAGCTCGGCAAAGCGGTCGAGAATCTTCTGGCGCTGGGCGGCGAGCATCTCGGGAATCAGCTCACGAAGCGCGGCCACTTCGACCAGAATGGCCTGCAGGCGCTCCTCGATCAGGCGGGCCAGCTCCGCTCCCTCACGGTTGCGGCCGGCCTTGAGTTCATCCAGTGCGGCTGCAAACAGGGCTTTTGCCTCGGCATTCAGGGCCTGTGGGTCGGCGCTCTGGGAGATCAGTACACCCGGCCAGCTCAGGACGGTCATCGGATCGATCAGGGCGGGCTGTTGGATCATCGACGCCAGGCGTTCGGCTGCTGCAATCAGCTGGCCGGCGCGCTGTTCATCAATCTGTAGGCTGGGTGCGGCATTCTCTTCGCTGAAGCGCAGGGTGCATTCCACCTTGCCACGTGACAGACCCTGGCGCAGTGCCTCGCGGACACTGCTTTCAAGGTCGCGAAACGCTTCAGGCAAACGCAGGTGCGGCTCCAGATAGCGATGATTGACCGAGCGCAACTCCCAGCTCAGCGTACCGTACACACCCGCGCGTTCAACGCGGGCGAAGGCCGTCATGCTATGCACCATGGAATGTCCTCGCTTAAGCAGTGCGGGAATACCCGGCAACGATCACGGAAGCGTTTTCGCTGCAGAGCGGTCCGCAAAAAAGAGGTAAGTCTACCCCAGCCTGACGGTGGGCCCAACGTAGTGATGTCGCATGATCCTCTATGGGGCCTATAATGACGACCAGTTTTCTCCTGCAACAGGTATCCCTACATGAATCGTCCGAGTGGTCGCGCTGCCGACCAGTTACGCGAGATCCGCATCACCCGTCACTACACCAAGCATGCCGAAGGTTCGGTTCTGGTGGAGTTCGGTGACACCAAAGTGATCTGCACGGTCAGCGTCGAGGCCGGAGTGCCACGCTTCCTGAAGGGCAAGGGTCAAGGTTGGCTGACGGCCGAATACGGCATGCTGCCACGTGCGACCGGCGAACGTACCCAGCGTGAAGCCTCCCGTGGCAAGCAGGGTGGCCGTACCCTGGAAATCCAGCGCCTGATCGGCCGCTCGCTGCGTGCGGCGGTAGATCTGACCAAGCTGGGCGAGAACACCCTGTACATCGACTGCGACGTGATCCAGGCCGATGGCGGTACCCGTACGGCCTCTGTGACCGGAGCCTGTGTGGCGCTGGTCGATGCGCTGGCGGCGCTCAAGAAGCGTAGCGGGCTCAAGGGCAACCCGCTCAAGCAGATGGTTGCAGCCGTCTCTGTGGGTATCTATCAGGGCGCACCGGTACTGGATCTGGACTATCTTGAAGATTCCACTGCCGAGACCGATCTGAATGTGATCATGACCGATGCTGGCGGCTTCATCGAAGTCCAGGGCACGGCGGAAGGTGCACCCTTCCAGCCTGAAGAGTTCAACGCCATGCTGGCGCTGGCTCAGAAAGGCATCAAGGATCTGTTCGAGATACAAAAGGCCGCCTTGGCCGAATGACCTGACGAGGGCGTATGAACGAACTACAGCAAGTCCCCAGTGCAGATGCACGCCGTTGGGCCATGCTCTGCCATTATTCGGCGTTTCTGTGGTTCGTGGCGCCCATGATCGGCAATGTCATCGGACCGCTCGTCGTGTGGCAGTTCAAGCGGGAGGCTGATCCATTCATTGATGATCAGGGCAAGGAAGCACTCAACTTCCAGCTCACCATCACGGTGGCCACCCTGCTCTGCTGGCTGCTCGCCTGGGTACTGATCGGGTTTCCCCTGATGGTTCTCGTAGGCGTGTGGGCTTTTGTGCTGACCGTTATCGCGGGCCTCAAGGCCAACAAGGGCCGCCCTTACCGGTATCCCTTCTGCTGGCGACCGGTGGACTGAGCGTCAGACAATAAAAAACCGGCCCTGGGCCGGTTTTTTATTTATTACCAACAACTCTCAGATGCTGAGCGCCCAATCGTAATCGATCATCAGCGGAGCATGCTGTGAGAAGCGCGGCTGCCGAGGCAGACGTGCCGAACGCACGAAACGGCGCAGACCCGGTGTCAGGATCTGATAGTCGAAGCGCCAGCCAAGGTTCAGGTGCTCGGCCTGCTCACTGTCCGGCCACCAGCTGAACTGGTCGCCATCACGGCTGATCTCGCGCAGGGCATCCACATAGCCCATGTTGCCAATCACTTCGTCCATCCAGGCCCGCTCAGGTGCCAGGAAGCCTGGCATCTGCTGGCATTCACGCCAGTTTTTCACATCGATCTTCTGATGTGCGACGTAGAGCGAACCGCAATAGATGTACTCGCGGCGCTTGCGGCGCTGCTTGTTCAGGTAATTGGTGAAGTCGTCCATGAACTTGAACTTGTGGTTCAGTTCATCATCACCGCCCATGCCGGAAGGCAAAAGCAGTGTGGCAATACTCACCTTGTCAAAATCAGCTTGCAGGTAGCGTCCGTAACGATCTGCAGTCTCAAAACCCAGGCCGCTGATGACCGCTTTGGGCTGGAGCTTGCTATACAGCGCAACACCGCCCTGGCTGGGTACCTCGGCGTCGCAGGCATAGAGGAAGTAGCCATCCAGTTGGTAGGCAGGATCTTCCAGATCGAAGGCGGAGGCGCGGGTGTCCTGCAAGCAGATCACGTCGGCATTCTGGCCTTGAAGCCAATTGAGCAACCCTCGCTCAACGGCAGCCTGAATACCATTCACGTTCATACTAATGATCCGCATAAATGGCCCCCAAAAAATCGTGGATGTATGATACCCGAGCTCAAACGCTTTAGCTAAATTCATGCCGCCCGGGATTTTCGTAATGCAGGCGTATCAACGCAATTTCATTCGTTTTGCTATCGAGCGCGGAGTTCTGCGCTTCGGTGAATTCACATTGAAGTCCGGACGTGTTAGTCCGTATTTCTTCAATGCCGGTTTGTTCAACAGCGGAAACGCCTTGGCTCAGCTAGGACGTTTCTACGCCGCTGCGGTCACAGACTCAGGCCTTAATTTCGACGTATTGTTCGGTCCGGCCTATAAAGGGATTCCGCTGGCTGCCGCTACAGCCGTTGCGCTGGCCGAAGAACATGGTCGTGACCTGCCTTGGTGCTTCAACCGAAAAGAGGCCAAGGATCACGGTGAAGGCGGCATGTTGGTGGGGGCTCCGCTGGCGGGTCGCGTCCTGATTATCGACGATGTCATCACGGCCGGTACTGCAATCCGCGAGGTCATGCAGATCATCCAGGCACAAGGCGCCACGCCTGCTGGCGTATTGATTGCATTGAATCGTCAGGAGCGTGGTAAAGGCGAGTTGTCGGCCATTCAAGAGGTCGAGCGGGACTTTGGAATGCCGGTCGTCAGTATCGTGGCCCTGGATCAGGTACTGGAGTATCTGGCCGGTGACACTGAGCTGAAGCAGCATCTGCCGGCTGTTGAAGCCTACCGCGCGAATTACGGTATCTGAACTGACGCATGAGGCGAGATGGCGGTGGCGAGAAGAAAAAAGGCGGTGCTTGGGAGCGCCCTGATTTTACTGACAAGTAGTGTTCTGGCTGCTGAGTCCACCCCCATCCAGCTGTATCGCTATGTGGATCGCAACGGTGTGACCGTAATCGATCGGCAGGGCGTGCCGGCCGAATATGCAGGCAAGGGATACGATATTCTCAACGAGCAGGGGCGCGTCATGAAGGTCGTGCCCCCTGCCCCGCCTGCTGAAGAAATTCTCCGACGGGCGGCAGCCAAGCAGCAGGCCCAGGCGGACGCAAATCTCCTCAGGCTGTACAGCAGTGTGGCGGATGTCGACCGCGCCAAGGTGCGTAAACTGAACGAGCTGGACGGCTTGGCGGCCGTCAAGCGCGGGAATCTTCAGGCACTCAACCAGCAGCGCGACACGCTCATGAGCCAGGCGGCCAGTTATCAGCGTGGTGGTCAGGCTGTGCCGGACGATCTGCTTCAGCGGATCGAGGCGCTCAAGGGGGAAGAGCATCGCCTGCAGAGCGAGCTGGACCGGTATATCAAGGATCGCCAGACGGCAGAGGCTAACTTCAATACGGATCGCGCCCGGATCGTACAGCTTCTGGGTGAGTAAGCGATTCCACTGAAAACGGGGCCTGAGCCCCGTTTTTATGCTTACAGCTGCTGATTGGTAATCAATGTGCCCACACCGATATCGGTGAAGATCTCCAGCAGTACAGCATTAGGGACGCGGCCATCAATAATGTGGGCGCTTTGTACTCCGCCCTGTACCGCTTCCAAGGCACAGCGAATCTTGGGCAGCATGCCCCCGTAAATGGTGCCGTCGGCAATCAGGCCGTTTACCTGCTCAGTGGTTAATCCGGTCAGAACCTGCCCTTCTTTGTCCATCAAACCGGCGATATTTGTGAGAAGCATCAACTTTTCAGCCTTGAGGGCTTCGGCTACCTTCCCTGCCACCAGGTCCGCGTTGATGTTGTAGGATTCCCCGTTTGCGCCCACGCCAATGGGTGCAATGACGGGAATGAAATCGCCCGATACCAGCATATTCAGAAGTTCGGTGTTTACACCGCTGACCTCCCCGACCTGACCGATATCGATGATTTCCGGCTTGGTCATTTCCGGTGTCTGACGGCTAACAGTAAGCTTGGTCGCTCGAATCAGGTTGGCATCCTTGCCGGTCAGGCCAATGGCACGACCGCCATGACGGTTGATCAGATTGACGATGTCCTTGTTCACCTGACCGCCCAGCACCATTTCCACGACGTCCATGGTCTGGCTGTCGGTGACACGCATGCCGTCGATGAAATTACTTTCGATGCTCAGGCGCTTGAGCAGATCACCGATCTGGGGGCCGCCACCATGCACCACGACCGGGTTGATCCCCACGGCCTTCATCAACACGATGTCTCGGGCGAAGCCGGCCTTGAGCTCATCGCTTTCCATGGCGTTGCCGCCGTACTTGATTACCAGCGTCTTGCCGACGAAACGGCGAATATAGGGCAGCGCTTCGGAAAGCACTTGGGCGACATGCGAGGCATCATCGCGGCTCAGGGTCATGGCGTACTCCTCAGGTCGATAAAAATAAAGGGCGCCTGGGCGCCCTTTATTCTGCGGTTCGAATGTTAGAACGGCAGGTTCAGGTCAGGCTGAACGGCAAGCAGCTGCTTGCGGAAGACATCCTTGATACGGTCCAGCTCTTCTTGGGTTTCAGCCTCGAAGCGCAGCACCAGTACCGGCGTGGTGTTGGACGCACGGACCAGACCCCAGCCTTCTTGATAGTCGACACGCACGCCGTCCAATGTGGTGATCTGTGCGTCACCCCACTTGGCATCGCGCTGCAGGGCATCGATGATGCCGAACTTGCCTTCTTCGGTCACCTGGATATTGATCTCGGGTGTAGAGATATCCACCGGGAAGGTATCAAATACTTGCTGGGCGGTGCCCTTCTCCTGGCTCAGGATCTCGAGCAGACGCACGGCGCTGTAGATGCCATCGTCAAAGCCATACCAGCGCTCTTTGAAGAACACATGACCGCTCATCTCGCCCGCCAGCAGAGCACCGGTTTCCTTCATCTTCTTCTTGATGAGGGAGTGACCGGTTTTCCACATGATCGGACGACCGCCGTAGCCGGCAATCAGGTTGTTCAGGCGGCGGGTGCACTTAACGTCAAAGATGATATCGGCGCCCGGGTTGCGGGATACCACATCCTTGGCGAACAGCATCAGCAGCTGGTCGGGATAAATGATGTTGCCTTCGTTGGTCACGACGCCTACGCGGTCGCCGTCGCCATCAAAGGCCAGACCCAGGTCGGCGCCGGTTTCCTTGACCTTGGCAATCAGGTCTTCCAGGTTCTCGGGCTTGCCCGGATCCGGATGGTGGTTCGGGAAGTTGCCGTCAACGTCGCAGAACAGCGGAATAACGGTGCAGCCCAGGGCTTCGATCAGCTGGGGTGCAACCACACCGGCCACACCGTTGCCGCAGTCGACCACGACTTTCAGCTTCTTGGCCAGGACGATGTCGTTCTTGATCTGGTCGAAATAACGCTCCAGGACGTCGATCTTCTCAACGGTGCCCTGGCCGGTTGCAACGTCGCCGGTCTCGATGCGCTCGCGCAGGCGCTGAATGCTTTCGTTGGCCAGGGTCTCGCCGGCGATCACGATCTTGAAACCGTTGTAATCCGGCGGATTGTGGCTACCTGTGAGCATCACACCGGACTTGCCAGCCAGAACGTTGGCTGCGTAGTACAGGACGGGTGTAGGCACCATGCCGATGTCGCTGACGGTTGCGCCGGTATCAGCGATCCCCTTGATCAGCTGCTCGACCAGTTCCGGGCCGGACAGACGGCCATCACGGCCTACGGCCACGTTGGGCTCGTTACGGGCCAGACTTTCGGAGCCGATGGCGCGACCGATCCAGTACGCGGTTTCCGGCGTCAGGGAGTCGCCCACTACGCCACGGATGTCGTAGGCGCGGAAAATGCTGGTATTGAGTTTCGGGGCTTGAACGGTGTTGCTCATTAGGGGTTTCTCCAATCCCAGGAGATCCTGGTCTTCGTCGAGGATATCGATATCAAGTATGTCGTCACTGCTTGGAAACATCGGGTCTGTATACGACGCGCTGCCTTGCTTGGCCAATGCCGTTACGGTCGCCTCTACAGGCGCCGTGACCGAAGCGGCTGCTTCGGTGGATTTCGGCGGTGGCCCGACCAGTGCCTGTGTCAGGGGTTCGAGTTGTGAGAACCGCAAAACAGGCCGTTGGGCCACAAGACCGCTAACAAGTTCCTGATGAAAACGGGAGAGACTGCACACATCGTCAACGAGACGCCGTTGCAGGATCCTGCGGAGCAGCAAAAGCCCGGCCCCGGCCCCGGCCAGTGACAGGATGAGCGCCGCTGGCAGCGTCCATAGCGGCCAGCCGGCACTGAACGAGGTGGCCGGTATTACTTCCAGCGTCCAGAGAGGGTTATTGGTCTTGAAGGTATGCGTATCGGCAGTAACCGGTATGCCGCCCTCTGCCAACCGTTGAGGCGCAGCCTGGTTGAAGCGCTGGGTCAGCTGCCAGTGGCCCGCCTCGATGGGCATGCCTGTCAGGCCGCTTAGCAAGACGCGCAGGTCCTGTACCAGCAGGACGGTGCCAACGACCCGGCTGTCGCTTGCAGTAACGGGGGCTGCGGTATAAACCAGCCATTTCTGGCCGACCCGGTAGGCTTCTGATCCGGCAGGCTGCCCTGAGCTGACACGACGTGCCAGATCCAGAGCGGCGAAGTTCAAGGGCCCCGGCCTTGTCTCGTTGGGCTGGCTGGTGTTCTGACGAACCAGATGGGCATCGATCAGGCCGCCGTGCTGAAGAATCTGCTCAGCTGATGAGCGCAAGTCCTCGTTGGACTGGGTCAGTGCCTGGACCACCATGGGCTCGGCAGCAGTCATGCGGGCGCGATTTTCCAGCTGGCTCAGCGCCTGGCTCACAGCGGCGGCCTGCCCTTGTCCCCAGGCCTGGGTCAATTGTGTCTGGGAGTCCCGCTGCAGCGGCTCGATGGCGAGACCCCACAGCAGGCCCAATCCCAGGAGGGAGCCCGCCAGGGCAGGTAGAAGACCGGGTAGCAGAGAGACGTTCTTGTTCTTTTCTTGAGCGGGGCCTTTGGGCGTGGCCTTGCGCTTGGTGTTTTTCAATGCAGCACCTCGTTTCTGTCCCTGGGAGGCAGGCTCGGCGGTCAGCGGGTACCGGAGTGTCCGAAACCACCTGCGCCTCGCTCGGTTTGCTCGAACTCGTCCACCAGTTTGAAATGCGCCTGAACGACCGGTACCAGCATGAGCTGGGCGATGCGTTCACCCACAGTAATGGTGAACGTGGTTTGACCACGGTTCCAGCATGAGACCATCAGTTCGCCCTGATAGTCCGAGTCGATCAGACCAACCAGATTGCCCAGCACGATGCCGTGCTTATGGCCCAGGCCCGAGCGCGGCAGAACAAGCGCCGCCAGGCCCGGATCGGCAATGTAGATGGACAGGCCGGTTGGAATCAGAACCGTCTGGCCCGGCTCCAGGGTTATGTCGTCCTTGAGCATGGCACGTAAGTCGAGCCCGGCAGAGCCGGACGTTGCGTAGGCTGGCAACGGAAAATCAGTACCGAGGCGGGGATCGAGAATCTTGGCTTGAAGGTTATGCATGAGTCTGGGTTTGTCTGAGTCGGTTGGCGATAAAGTCGATCAGCTGGCGGGCGATCTTGCCCTTGCTGGTCTGGGCGAAGCGGGTTTCGTGCAGGTCGCGGTCAATGACGCTGACGGCATTGTCTTCGCTGTTGAAGCCAATGGCCGGGTTGGCTACGTCGTTGGCGACGATGAGGTCGAGATTCTTGTCCACCAGCTTGCGCGAGGCGTAGTCGAGCAGGTGCTCCGTCTCGGCGGCAAAACCTACGCTGAACGGCCGATCCGGGCGGCGCGCCAGGGTGGCCAGAATATCTGGGTTGCGCACCATCTGAAGCAGCATGCCCTCGCCGCTGGCGGGATCTTTCTTGAGCTTGTGTGGCGCGACGACTTCTGGGCGAAAGTCAGCCACGGCGGCTGCGGCGATCAACACATCACATGGCATGGCCGCCTCACAGGCGGCCAGCATGTCGCGGGCACTGACGACATCCACACGGCTGACGCGATCAGGCGTCGGCAGGTGGACGGGGCCCGTCACCAGGGTGACGCGAGCCCCTGCTTCCACGGCCGCCTCGGCCAGGGCAAAGCCCATTTTCCCAGAGCTGTGATTGGTGATGTAGCGCACCGGGTCGATGTTTTCCTGCGTGGGGCCTGCAGTGATCAGCATGTGCTGACCCGTCAGGCTCTGCCGGGCGAAACAGTCAGCGGCAAGTTGCGCCAGATCATCCGGTTCGAGCATGCGACCCATGCCCACATCTCCGCAGGCCTGGCTGCCCGAGGCGGGGCCGAAGAGCTTAAAGCCACGGCTTTTCAGCAGTTCGGTGTTGGCCAGGGTCGCCGGGTCCCGCCACATGGCCTGGTTCATGGCCGGGGCCAGCGCCACGGGTGCATCGGTCGCCAGCACGACCGTGGTCAGCAGGTCATTGGCGATGCCCTGGCTCAGGCGGGCCATCAGATCGGCTGTAGCCGGCGCGATCAGGACGAGATCCGCCCAGCGGGCCAGCTCGATATGTCCCATTGCCGCTTCGGCTGCCGGATCGAGCAGATCAAGATGCACCGGGTGGCCCGATAGGGCCTGAAGGGTCAGAGGAGTGATGAATTCACGGCCGCCCTGAGTCATGACGACCCGGACTTCCGCGCCACAGGTGCGCAAGCGACGCACCAGCTCGGCACTCTTGTATGCGGCGATTCCGCCGCCGACGCCAAGCACGATGCGTTTACGATAAAGCCGTTGCATGAGCCTGCCTTATGTTGAGCCTGACTGGCCCGGAGGCCGGTTACAGGAGCTTTTTATGACGGATATCGCGTCTGTACGAACGGCGGTCGATAAGCCGTTCGCCAGGCAAAAAGTGCGGCTAAGATAGCACAGCGCCCGCCATGGAGTAGCGGGCCGATATCGACAAGGAGCGTTCGATGAGTATTCGCGACTGGCCCGCCAACGAGCGGCCCCGTGAGAAGTTGCTGGAGCAGGGCGCGGCTGCCCTGACCGATGCCGAGCTGCTGGCTATCTTTCTGCGTACCGGTGTGACCGGAAAGAGCGCGGTAGACCTGGCGCGCCACCTGTTGCAGGAATTCGGCAGCCTGCGGGCGCTTCTGGAGGCTGATCTGCCCTCGTTCAGCGCGCATTTGGGACTGGGGCCGGCCAAGTTCACCCAGCTGCAGGCCGTTCTGGAAATGGGCCGCCGCCACTTGGCAGAGCGTCTGCGGCGTGATTCCGCGCTAGAAAGTCCGCAAGCCGTCAAGGACTACCTGAAGGCCCGCCTGCGTCATGAGCCCCATGAGATCTTCGGCTGCCTGTTCCTGGACGCCAAACACCGTGTTCTGGCGTTCGAAGCGCTGTTTCACGGCACCATCGATGGCGCTAGCGTCTACCCACGACAAGTCGTTAAGCGCGCCCTGGCCCATAACGCGGCAGCCCTGATCCTCACCCATAACCACCCTTCTGGCATCGCGGAACCCAGCCAGTCGGATCGCATTCTCACCCAGCGGCTCAAGGAAGCGCTTTCGCTGATCGATGTGCGGGTGCTTGATCACTTCATCGTGGGCGAAGGCGAGCCATTGTCCATGGCTGAATATGGTTGGCTGTAAAAGTATTGGGGCGACAGGCTATTGCATGACGCAAGCCTGCCGCCCTCGCCTCATCGATTGACGCTGACCTTGGAGAAGTCCTGGCGACCGAAGGGGTTGGCCTGATAACCCTCTACACCCTGGCGGGTCAGAACCGAGACGGTAGGATGAGCCAGCGGTAGCCACAAGGCCTGATCGTGAATGATCTGCTGAGCCGTATGATAACGCTTGGTGCGTTCCGCCTGATTGGATACTGCCTTGCCCTCGCGTATGGCCGTGTCGAGCGTCTGATCGCAATAACGGGCGAAGTTAAGGCCGGATTTGACCGAAGCACAGGAGAACTGCGGTGTCAGGTAGTTATCCGGATCGCCGTTATCGCCTGCCCAACCCATGAACAGGAGGTCGTGCTCGCCATTTTTGGCGCGGCGGATCAGCTCACCCCATTCAATCACGCGGATGTCTGCTTTGACGCCAATCTTGGCCAGGTCCGCCTGCAGCATCTGGGCGCCCAGGCTGGGATTGGGGTTCAACAGGCTGCCGCTGGGGCGCGTCCAGATGGTGGTACTGAAACCCTCTTTCTGCCCTGCATCGGCCAGTAGCGCCTTGGCTTTTTCCGGATCGTAGGCATACGGCGTGATGTCCTTGGCATAGCCCCAGGTAGTGGGTGGGTAGATGCCGCCAGCCGGAGTGGCGCTGTTTTCAAATACAGCCTTCACATAGTTCTTCTTGTCGAACGCCAGGTTGATGGCCTGCCGGACCTTGGGATTATCAAGGGGAGCATGCTGGGTATTGATCCCTACGAACGCGGTCATAAATGCTGGCGTCTGGACAACCTTCAGGGTCGAATCCTTCTGAGCATCGGTGACATCCTGCGGTTTGGGCGAGAGTGCAACCTGACACTCGCCACGCTTGAGACGCTGCATGCGCACAGCGGCATCGGGCGTGATGGCATAGATCAGGTTATCGACCTTGGGCTTGCCGCCAAAATAATTGGCATTGGCCTCATAACGGATGGCTGCATCTTTCTGAAAGCGGTGAAACACAAACGGGCCGGTGCCGATGGGCTCGCTGTTGAGCTGTTCGGGCTTGCCTGCCTTGAGCAGCTGATCGGCGTACTCGGCGGAATAGATCGAGGCGAACCCCATGCTCAGCGTGGGCAGGAATGTGGCATCCGGACGGTTCAGGACGATACGCACCTGATGGTCGCCAACCTTTTCCACTGACTTGATCAGGTCAGGCCACTGCATGGATTGCGCGTGGGGATAGCCACTCTTGGCGACCCCATGCCAGGGATGCTTGGAGACGAGCATACGCTCGAAGCTGAACACCACATCGTCCGCATTGAGGTCCCGACTGGGCTTGAAGTAGTCGGTCTGGTGAAATTTCACATCCGGGCGCAGCGTGAAATCATAGGTTAGACCGTCCTGGGAGACCTGCCACCGCTCGGCAAGGCTCGGGACCAGCTCTCCACGCGTCGGATCGAACTCCACCAGTCGGTTCATCAACACATCTGCTGAAGCATTCGTCGTGGTCAGCGAGTTATACTGCACCACATCAAAGCCGTCGGGGCTTGCTTCGGTACAGACGCTCAATGTGGCGGCCTGGGCCAGCAGCGGCGCGAACAGCAGTGGCAAAGCGGCAAAGCGCATGGGGTGCTCCTTTTGAATAGGTAGGTGGCCGTCCATGGAGCTCATGGTGCCAAGGGTCTACGCTAGACCACTGCACCGTTCATCTCAATTCAATTTCACGACGAATGGTCGAATTGTTTTGGGAAGTCCTTCTGCAACGCAGTATCCATGCGGGTCTCACCTGGTCGGCCCAATAGGTTATGTCCTTGATGTATCAAGGCTCTTCTGGTATAAAACAGCGCTCTTTTTTCGGGGCATGGCTCTGTGAGTGTTGCAGAAAAGCCGACACCGCCCCGACTAAACGGAATTTTCAAACGATTCAAGCGGCCAACCCATGCCGGGTTTGGCATGTGGTTTATGAGGGCTGAGGCATGTCTAGAGTCTGTCAAGTGACCGGTAAGGGTCCGGTTACTGGGAACAATGTTTCCCACGCTAACAACAAAACCCGTCGTCGTTTCCTGCCGAATCTGCACTACCATCGTTTCTGGGTTGAGTCCGAGAAGCGTTTCGTGCGTCTGCGCGTTTCTGCCAAGGGCATGCGTATCATCGACAAGCGCGGTATTGATACCGTACTGTCCGAGCTGCGCACTCGCGGCGAAAAATTCTAAGGAGCTTCATCATGCGTGAATTGATCCGTTTGGTGTCCAGTGCCGGTACCGGTCACTTCTACACCACCGACAAGAACAAGCGCACCAAGCCCGAAAAGATCGAAATCAAAAAGTTCGATCCGGTTGTGCGTAAGCACGTGATGTACAAGGAAGCCAAGATCAAGTAATTGATCCTGTCTTTCGTGACCGCTTCGGCGGAATCACGGCACACAAAAAACCCAGCCTAACCGCTGGGTTTTTTGCTTTCTGATATCGAAAAATGGTGTGCTGAAGCCTTAGCCCTTGGGCTTGTAGGCGCAATAGCCCGGACGCGGCCCAATCTGCGGGTGGTTGCGGCACGTATCGGGGCGCTTATCGTAGATGGTGCACAGGCGGCTTTTGCGATCCAGATAGAGGCAGTCGTTATTGGCCAGGCGGGTCAGGGTAAAGATGCCGCTTTTCTGGTTGAAGCGCTCGACAATGCCTTCCTTCATGAGGCGCTTGGCGACATTCTTGGGCGGCTCGCCCGCTTCGAACTCATCCACTACACCGATGCGGATCAGGTCCTTGATGCGGACCTCTACGGGAAGCGTGCAGCAGGTAGCCATGCAATCACGGCACAGCCCTTTATAGTATTTGGCCCAGGTATCAAGACGGTCGAGTTCGGCCGCGGCGACCAGTTGCGGTTTTTTCATGGATCAATCAGCAGGAGAAGCGGGGCGCGGATCATACCGGGCCTGACGAGCGTTTGCTCGCCGATTAATCGATCACATACGGCGATCCGTCGCTTTTATCGCGCGGTGCAAGCCCTGCCTGCGCGGTGTTAAGCGGCAGGCAGGGTAGGCAGCGTCAGTGTCGGCGTCCTTTTACTAACGCACCAATGACGAGACCGCCCAGGACAGCCAGGGCTGTGCTGGCAATTGGATGCTGGGAGGCCTGGGTGTACAGGCTGTGCTGCATCTTGGGACCGGGATTGCGGCCGCTGGCCTGACCGTAATTGCCTGGGGTGTAATCAGCCGAATACATCTCGCCCTCACGGTTATTGTCGGGGCGTCCGCTGGGAATGACATTAGCCAGGAGCTTCTCGCTGATGAGGTCATACAGCTGCGGGAAGTTTTGAGCGATCTTGGTCATGGTCTTGGCGGGGCTGCCGACAAACACATCGCGTTGCGGGTGGACGGCTGCCTTCAGGATGGCTCTGGCGACGGTTTCCGGGGTATAGATGGGTGGAGGAAGCACAGGCGCACTGGACAAGTAATTCTTGGCGTGGTCATTGAACAGCGTGTCGATGGAGGCTGGACGGACCAGCGTCACCGATACAGGTGCCTTCTCCTTGCGCAGTTCGACCCGCAATACATCCGTCATCGCCTTGATAGCGTGTTTGCTGGCGCTGTACATGGAGTGGTAGGGAAGCGGTGCGGCGGACTCGAGGCTACCGATGTTAATGATCGAACCGCCACGCTCACGCAGGTGGGCCGCCGCGATTTTTGAGCCATATACGGTACCCCAGAAATTGGTCTCGAACAGTTGGCGGCAGTCCTCGTCGCTGACCTCCTCAACCGTGCCCCAGACGGAGGTCGCCGCGTTATTGATCCACGTATCGAAGCCACCAAAGCGCTCCAGTGCCTTATCGGCCACCTTCTGCAGCTCGTCACGCTGGCCAACATCGGCAACAACCGTCACTACCGTATCGCCGCCTCCAAGGCTGCGCTCGATCTCCTGTAGTGCTTCTTCATTGCGTGCCGTCAGAACCAGACGGGCACCCTGCTGCGCAGCCATTCGGGCCGTCGCAAGACCGATACCACTGGAGGCACCGGTAATAACGATCACTTGCTCGTTGAGCGGTTTAAGCCTGACGTTCATGTGTCCTCCTTTCTGTGAGGAAAAGAAACCGAGCACAGCCGCTGACTGTGTCGGGCATTCACATCAGTAGAAGGTCAGGCATTCAGCGAGGTTCCTTGTTCCAGGAACCGACTGTCGATCAATCGTGAAGGATCGCAACCGTTTATGGCAAAAGACGGCTGTTTTCGTGCTAACGGCTTCGCACGTTGCTGTCGAGGCCAGAATTACTCGACGAACGTGACCTGTCCGCCTTCCAGCGACTTCACCCGAGCCAGGGACTCGACACGATATCCTTGTTTCTCAAGCTCCTGACGGCCGACCTGGAAGGACTTCTCGATCACGATGCCCAGTCCGGCGATGCTGGCGCCAGCCTGCTGGATAATGGAGATCAATGCCTGGGCCGCCTTACCGTTGGCCAGGAAGTCATCAATGATCAGGACGTGGTCGTCGCTGGACAGATGCGTCATGGAGATCGCGATGGTGCTCTCGACACGCTTGGTGAACGAGTAGACCGTGGAGGTCAGCAGGTTGTCGGTAAGCGTCAGGGACTGATGCTTGCGAGCGAAAATCACCGGCACACCCATCTTCAGACCAGTCATGATGGCGGGCGCGATGCCGGAGGCCTCGATCGTAACGATCTTGGTCACGCCTGCACCGGCGAACCGGCGGGCAAACTCGTCGCCAATTTCACCCATCAGGCTCGGATCGATCTGATGGTTTAGAAAGGCATCGACTTTCAGTACTTGGTCGGAAAGAACTTGGCCTTCAGCCTGGATCTTGCTTTTAAGGGTGTCCACACAGGTGTCCTTCAAAGGCGATCAGAGACGGTAAAAAAATACTGTCAACGCCTTGGTAAGAGGCGCTGCTGATCGAAATCGTTTAAGGGGAAAAGACAATTTTGCCGGATATTAAGACGTATCGACATACCACTAATAAAAAACAGCAGTAATTTTGCTTCATCTCATCGTTTTTTAGCGTTACTACGTCTGGAGATCACCTCTGAATTGATTCTGTGCATGGATTGTTTACAGCACACCGCCCATGTTGAAAGCCAGCGTGATACAACCGCTTTATCGAAAAGGCGCGTACCGCTTCGATGGCCTAAAGACTTCTTGCATGACAGCACCGGCTTGCTCACTCTTTAGCGATTACACCCATTTCCTGGAAGCGCTGTGATTGAGCAAACTCTGGCCGATGTGTTCGGCTATACCTCTTTTCGCCCTGGTCAGGGTCAGGTAGTTCGTACCGTCATGGCTGGCCGTTCGGCTGCTGCTATCTTTCCAACCGGCTCGGGTAAATCGCTGTGCTATCAATTGCCCGCTTTGCTTCTGCCACACCTCACTCTGGTCATTTCGCCTCTGCTGGCCCTGATGCAGGACCAACTTGCGTTTCTGAAGGCCCGCGGGATCGCTGCTGCCAGTATCGATTCGGCACAGCGCCGTGAAGATATCCAAGCCACTATGGCCAGGGCCCGCTCCGGTGAACTGAAGATTCTGATGATCTCGGTAGAGCGGCTTAAGAATGAGCGCTTTCGCCAGTTTATCGCCCAGGTACCTATTTCCTTGCTGGTAATCGACGAAGCCCACTGCCTATCCGAGTGGGGCCATAATTTTCGTCCTGACTACCTTAAGCTCCCTGATTATCAGCGTGATTTCAGGATCCCTCAGGTCTTGCTGCTAACTGCGACGGCAACGCCTCGGGTTATTGCAGACATGCAGGCCCGCTTTGGAATCGCTCAGGACGATGTGGTGACGACCGGCTTCTATCGCCCCAATCTGGACTTGCAGGTCGAACCTGTCAGCGGGGAGGACAAACGACGTTATTTGCTGGATTGGATTGCGCCACGGGCCAGTCAGTCCGGCATTGTTTATGTCACGCAGCAGAAAACAGCCGAGCAGCTGGCGGATGAGTTGGTACGTGCCGGGATTCGTGCCGGGGCTTACCACGCTGGCCTGCCTCATGAACGGCGCGACAGCATTCAGCAGCAGTTCATGGCCGGCACACTGACCTGTATTGTGGCCACCATTGCCTTTGGCATGGGAATCGACAAGCGCGATATCCGTTACGTAGTGCACTACGACCTGCCCAAATCAATCGAGAGCTATAGCCAGGAAATCGGTCGCGCCGGACGTGACGGTGAGCGCTCCGAGTGCCTGGTACTGGCTAACCGCGATGCCTTGAATGTGCTGGAAAATTTTGTTTATGGTGACACACCGGAGCTGAGTGGTATCCGCAGCGTTCTTGAGGACCTGCAGGCGGCGCCGAAAGGCGAATGGGTGTTGCAGCTCAACAGCCTGTCCGATCAAAGTGACATTCGCCTGTTGCCGCTCAAGACTTTGCTCGTGCAACTGGAGCTTCAGAGCCTGATTGCGCCGCAATACAGTTATTTCGCTGATTATCGTTTCAAATACCTTCGTGAACCAGAAGCCTTGATTGAACGATTTGAAGGTGAGCGTCGGCAATTTGTTGAGGCTATTGTCGAAACCTCTGTTCGGGCGCGTACCTGGTGCACGGTCAATTTTGATCAGTTGCACCGTGAGTATCGCGCTGAACGTAGCCGGGTAATCACTGCGCTGGAGTGGCTTCACGAGCAAGGCTGGATTGAACTGGAAAGTAAGCAGATGACCGAGGTGTATCGTCGCTTACAGGCTGCAATCGACGTCGAGACACTAGGCGCTACGTTGCATCGGTACTTCCAGGAAAAAGAGCAGGCCGAGGTTGCGCGAACCCACGCCATGCTTGATCTATTCGCCAGTGACCGTTGCCTGAGCCACCGTCTGGCTGAGTGGTTTGGTGATACGCAGGCGCCTGAGCAATGCGGGCATTGTTCCGTCTGCCGCGGCACGGTGGCAGTCCTTCCAGCCCCGGCCGCCTTACCGCCTTTGGATAGGCAAAACCCTGAAACGCTATGTGGCGCCTTTCGGGAGCACTATATGGCCTCCCGGGGAGAAGTACCCAGTGTTGAGTCCATGACACGGTTTCTATGTGGCCTCAACACACCCGCCTTCACTCGACTCAAAGCCAGAAGCTTGCCTGGTTTTGCTGCGTTGGAGGCTTATCCCTACGCGGAAGTAAGAGCCTGGCTGGCCCAGGCCGGCTTTAACGTCAAATGATGACGTGCCCGTGATGAGATCACTGCGTCTGCCCATAACAGACGCAACTGTGCCACGGCTGCCCTGTCATGAGGCTTGAGGGCTCGTTGTCAGGCTAGTTGCGCTCCTCCAGCGGGTGAGAGTCGATAGGGTGTGCCTGAATCAACGGCTTACGCGGTCCGGCGGCCTGTGGGCATCACTCTGTGGTGTAGGGCAGCTTGATGCAGGTGTGATCCATCCTGTTTTGCGCCGCCATAAGGGGTCAGTACTTGCATCGCTGACGAAGGCCGTATAGAACGCAGCTTTTGCTGCTGAATAACCTTCTGATGATCACTTCTGCTGCCTCCTCCAGACCTGAGGCCCGCGCCCCGCTGTTGTTTCTTCCCGGACTTCTGTGCGATGCCGCCTTGTGGCGTTTGCAAGCCGAAGCGCTGGCCGACGTGGCCGATACGCACATTGCCGACCTGACCCGTGACGGAAGCATTCAAGGCATGGCGAGACGGGTACTGGCCGAGGCACCGGCCCGGTTTGCGCTGGCGGGATTGTCCATGGGGGGATACGTGGCGCTCGAAATCATGCGTCAGGCGCCGGAGCGGGTCATGCGGCTGGCGCTTGTCGACACCATGGCCAGCCTCGATGCCCCTGAGCGTACCCGCCAGCGGGTCGGCATGAAGGCCCTGGCCGAGCGTGGACGCTTCTTGGGAATCAGCCCTCAGTTGTTGCCAAACCTGATCCATCCAAGCCGGATCGGTACGCCGGTTGCCGATGAGGTGATCGCCATGGGCAAGCGGGTAGGGCGCGATGCGTTTCTACGCCAGCAGCAGGCCATTATCGATCGTCCGGATTCGATTCCGACCCTGGCGAGCATTACTGTGCCGACGCTGGTTGTCGTGGGGGAAAACGACAAGCTCACGCCTGTGGTTGAGGCGCAGAAGATGCACGCCGGCATCCCGGGCTCATGCCTGGAGATACTGCCCGAATGTGGTCATCTGCCGCCGTTGGAGTGGCCGGAGCGAACTACCGAGCTGCTGAGGAGCTGGCTGCACGGCCTGTGAAACTTCCCACCCGGATAGCCCTTCGAATCTGTTATACCTATCGGGGGAATAGCTATGGGTTCCACACGCTCTACCTACAATGCGGTGCTGTTTGCCTTGAGTCTTGCGCCCGCGGTGTCGGCGCTGAGTATGCCCGCCCAGGCGGGCGAGCCGGATCGGTTGTTCTTCAAGAATGATGGACGTATTCCAAACAGCACGTTTCCAGTGCTGGTCTATCGTGCCGTACCGCTTGAGGGTAAGGACAACGCCGCCGCCTTCGAAAAGCTGTTCGCTGCGAACGGCTGGCCACCGCAATGGCGGGCCGGTATCTTCGACTATCACCATTACCACTCGACTGCTCACGAGGTGCTAGGTGTGGCATCCGGACACGCGCGGATCATTCTGGGAGGCGAGTCCGGCCAGGAGCTGACGGTGGAGGCAGGGGATGTGCTGGTGTTGCCCGCCGGAACCGGGCACTGCCGCATCGAGGAAAGCGATGACTTCGTGGTCGTTGGGGCCTATCCGCGCGGGCAGGAGGACTATGATATCCAGCGTGCCAATGCCGCCACTCATGATGCCTCGGTTACTCGTATTGCTCACGTGCCCATGCCAGAGGCCGATCCGGTCACAGGCAAGGACGGCGTACTGCTTAAGGCATGGCGTCTACAGCAGTGATCAGAGCAAGGCTTCGACTTGCAGGCAACGAAAACACACTTCATCGCCATGGTGCTGAAGGATGATATGTCCCTCTGTGAGACCAAAATCAGGATTGTGTTTGAACTTACTCTGGCTGATGGCCTCACGCAGGGCAGTATCGTACAGGTCGTAGCGTAATACACATCGTCCAGCGAGCCAGTGTTCAACGTGGTTTTCGCGAACGATGAGTTGGCCGCTCATGAATTCGCCGGGCTGAATCGGAGTGGGCTCGGTAGGTGCCAATAGCTGATAAAGCGCGCCATGGGTGGTGAGCGGATTCTGCCCGTCCGGGTGGCTGGCATTGTCCAGGAGCTGCATCTCTAGGCCGCCCTGCCAGGATTCGGGCCAGGATTCGGCAACCCGGTACAGCACCCCGGCATTTCCACCTGCCGCCAGGCTGAATTCAAACGTCAGGGAAAAGTTTCGATACGATTGCCGTGAGATTAGATCGACTCGCGCGGCAGCAGGATCGGCACGCAGGATTCCGTTGTCGTCTTTCCAGCTGCCAAGCGGGAAGTCTTCACCTTGATAAGCCCGCCACTGATGGGCATCGAGTACCTCGATCATGGTGTTGCGCCTCCTGTAAAGCGATACGCCTGACCATAAGACTGGCATCCCGTCTGCCCGGTTCAGAGCCGTAAACCCGATGGGCGTCATCGCAGCGGAGTGAACTGGCTTCCTGACAGGGCAGTCCGTTGAAGACACCTCCAACAATGTCGGGGCATCAACATGGCGCATGAATCACCTGTAGTCGTCATCACGGGCGGCACGGCCGGTATCGGTCGCGCAACCGCTCACTATTTTGCTCAAGCGGGTTACAAGGTCGCAGTCATCGCCCGAGGCGAGCAGGGGCTGACCGAGACGGTCGCCGAGCTGGAGGCCTTGGGTGCCAAGGCGTTGGGCTGCAAGGCTGATGTGGCTGATGCCGCCCAGGTCGAGCAGGCCGCGGAGCGTGTGGAAACAGAACTCGGACCGATCAACGTCTGGGTCAATGCCGCCATGACCACGGTTCTTGGGGCTTTTGGCTCGATGACGCCGGAGGAATACCGCCGCGTGACAGATGTGACCTACCTGGGCTGCACGTACGGCACCATGGCGGCTCTCAAGCGCATGAAGGTGCGGGACCGTGGCACTATCGTGCAGGTAGGCTCGGCGGTGGCGTACCGGTCGATTCCCCTGCAATCGGCCTATTGCGGTGCCAAGGCGGCCATTCGTGGATTTACTGATTCCCTGCGCAGTGAGCTGATCCATGACAAGAGTCGTGTCCGGCTTACCATGGTTCACCTACCAGCCCTCAACACGCCGCAATTCGACTGGGCCCGCAACAAGTTGGGCAAGCGCGGCCAGCCACTGCCTCCCATCTATCAGCCGGAAGTCGCAGCACGGGCCATCTTTGATGCCGCCATGCGTGCGCCCCGCGAAATCTGGCTGGGCAAGACCACGATCCAGGCCATCCTGGGCAATATGGTGGCGCCAGGGCTTCTGGATACGGTCATGGCTAAACAGGCCTACAGCGGGCAGATGACCAACGAGCCGGAAAACCCCGAGCGGGCGGATTATCTGTTCGAGCCGGTCGAAGGGTTGCACCGCACCCACGGGCGCTTCAACCAAAAGGCCAGCAATAAGGCCGTTTCGGTGGATTCGGATATCGTCAGCATGGTGGCCCTTGTGGCTGCGGGTGCCGGACTAATGGCGTTGGCCAAGCTGCGTCGCCTGAAGCCCTTCTAAATGCCTGTGCG
The DNA here is from genome assembly GCF_019400845.1 of Pseudomonas sp. MAG002Y. Lineage (NCBI taxonomy): Bacteria > Pseudomonadati > Pseudomonadota > Gammaproteobacteria > Pseudomonadales > Pseudomonadaceae > Pseudomonas > Pseudomonas sp. MAG002Y. The sequence goes on from NZ_WOEJ01000003.1 coordinate 238,903, forward strand.
GGAGGCATAAGTCTCCTGCAGACGCAGAGGCTCACGGACGAGTCGGCCATCTATTTTCAGATATTGAGGACCTTCTCGCCGAGTGAGCCTGTCTAGGTCAGTAAGCACCCATTCCGCTTACAGCCGATCTAGGGAGGTTCTCATGGCGATGACCGTCGGTGATTTCATAGTCGAACGCTTGTACCAGTGGGGCGTACGCCGCATCTATGGCTACCCGGGTGACGGGATCAATGGTGTCTTTGGCGCACTGAACCGTTCGAACGAGAAGATCAAGTTCATTCAGGCCCGCCATGAGGAAATGGCCGCCTTCATGGCGGCAGCCGATGCGAAATTCACCGGGGAACTGGGCGTCTGCATCTCTACCTCAGGCCCTGGCGCCTCGCACCTGCTGACCGGCCTTTATGATGCCCGCATGGACCACGTACCGGTGCTGGCTATCTGCGGACAACAGGCACGCACTGCCCTGGGCGGCCATTACCAGCAGGAGCTGGATCTGGTCTCCATGTTCAAGGACGTAGCGGGTGCGTTCGTACAACAGGCTTCGGCGCCGTCCCAGGTCCGTCATCTGGTGGACCGTGCGATTCGTACGGCGGTAGGTGAGCGGCGTGTCACGGCCATCATCCTGCCCAATGACATTCAGGAGCTTGAGTACTCCGATCCGCCCCACAAGCACGGCACCATCCACTCCGGTGTGGGCTACAGCAAGCCCAAGGTCGTACCCTACGAGGCGGATCTACAACGCGCCGCCGACGTCCTCAATGCGGGCGAGAAGGTTGCCATCCTGGTGGGCGCCGGCGCGCTGGGCGCAACGGACGAGGTGATTGCGGTAGCCGAAAAACTGGGTGCCGGCGTAGCCAAGGCACTGTTGGGCAAGGCCGCGCTTCCCGATGCGCTGCCTTGGGTGACAGGTTCCATTGGTCTGCTCGGCACCGAGGCGAGCTATAAGCTGATGAGCGAATGCGACACGCTCCTGATGATCGGTTCCGGCTTTCCTTATTCCGAATTCCTGCCTGAAGAAGGCAAGGCTCGCGGCGTGCAAATCGACCTAAAGGCCGACATGCTCAGCCTGCGCTATCCCATGGAAGTGAACCTTGAGGGCGATTCAGCCGAGACCCTGCGTGCGCTATTACCGCTGCTGCACGAGAAAACGGATCGCTCCTGGCGTACCTCTATCGAAAAGTGGCGCAAGAATTCGGACGAGACGCTCAAGGCCCGTGCACTCACGGATGCCAAACCGATCAATCCACAGCGGGTGGCCTACGAGCTGTCGCCACGCCTGCCGGATCGCGCCATCGTGACGAGTGATTCGGGCTCCTGCGCCAACTGGTTTGCCCGCGATGTCCAGATGCGCCGCGGCATGATGTGCTCGTTGTCCGGTGGCCTTGCCTCCATGGGCGCGGCAGTGCCATACGCCATCGCCGCCAAGTTTGCCCACCCAGACCGCCCGGTGGTGGCCCTGGTGGGTGACGGTGCGATGCAGATGAACAACATGGCCGAGCTGATCACGGTAGCGAAATACTGGCGCGAGTGGGGTAACGGCAAGTGGATCTGCGCCGTCTTCAACAATGAAGACCTGAACCAAGTGACCTGGGAGCAGCGGGTCATGAACGGCGATCCTAAGTTCGAAGCCTCGCAGAACATTCCGGATGTGCCCTATCACCAGTTCGCCGAGTCCATCGGTCTCAAGGGTATCTATGTCGACAACGCCGACCGGGTAGCTTCCGCCTGGGAAGAGGCACTCGCCTCCGAGCGTCCAGTCGTTATCACCTTCAAGACCGACCCGGATGTACCACCGCTGCCGCCACATTTCACTATCGAGCAGGCCAAGAGCTTTGCCTCCTCGCTTCTGCATGGTGACCCGAACGAAGGCGGCATCATCAAGGAAACGGCCAAGCAGGTACTTAATTCAGTGCTGCCCGGACGCAAGAACAAGGACAAGTAGGACCGCCGTTTCGGCGCTGCCAATAGACCGGGGCGTGTAGCGAATGCAGCGCCCCGATCTATCCATGTACTCACCCTTGGCAAGATGGGGAGAGCAGGGCGATACCCATTGCTTGATCAGCAGGGCACAGTCCTTGCGTAAGGAAATACGTGGTCACAGCCACGTTTTCCGTTTCACAGTAAGGACATTGCATGCCTGTTCGTTTTGCCCCTGCGTTCCTGAGCGTCGCCCTTGCGCTCTCTACAGCCTCCCTGTTTGCCGCAGACGCCAAGCCCGGCGTCGTCATCTACGCCACTGGCGGCACCATTGCCGGCAGCTCGGCCTCCAGCACCGATACCACTGACTACGACGCCGGTAAGCTGGGTATCGAAACCCTGATCAAGGCTGTGCCGGAACTGAATCAGGTGGCTACGGTAACAGGCGAGCAGCTCGCTAACATGCCCAGCCAGGACATGGACCAGAAGACACTGCTGAAGCTGTCAAAAACGATCAGCCAAAAACTGGAAGACCCGGCAGTACATGGCGTTGTCGTAACCCATGGTACCGATACGCTGGAAGAAACGGCTTTCTTCCTCGACCTGACCGTCAAAAGCGAAAAGCCTGTGGTAGTGGTGGGAGCGATGCGCCCTGCCACAGCTGTAGGGGCCGACGGGCCCATGAACCTGCTCGAGGCGGTCAGTCTGGCAGCCAATGACAAGGCCAACGGACGTGGCACCCTGGTCGTTCTGAACGACCGCATCGGCTCGGCTTTTTATACCACTAAGACCAACTCCACCACGCCCGACACCTTCCGCGCGGCCGAGCAGGGCTACCTGGGCGGTTTTGTCGGCGTTACGCCCCGGTTCTACTATTCTCCTGCCACACCGACAGGCAAGAGGCATTTCGATGTCTCCAAGCAGGAAAGCCTGCCCAAGGTGGTGATTCTGTACAGCTATCAGGACCAGGACAGTGCACTCATTGACGCCGCGCTCAAGGATGGTGCAAAGGGCATTGTGATTGCCGGTACGGGTAACGGCTCCATCCCGACGCGTACCAAGGAGACGGTCAAACGGCTCATGGAGCAGGGCATTCCCGTGATCCGCTCCACCCGTACCGGATCTGGATTCGTCAGCAGGAAGGAAGAGGGCATTGGCAGCGGCTTTTTCAATCCTCAGAAGTCACGCATTCTCCTGTCGCTGGCTCTCGCAACCGGGGCGGACATGGCCATTATCGAGCGGTATTTCAGCGCGGCGGAATAGGGCGCGGTTGGGGCTGATGTGGCTAGTCAGGTTGGCATATGTGGGAGGGGTATCGCTTCGCCTATCCTCTGGATGTGCCACTTACCGGCCTCGTCACAAACCGCTTCGTAGGATGGGTTGAGCAGAGCCATACCCATCATTTCATTCTCATAAGACACCCGTCGAGCTAGGCATTCCGCCAGGCTAAACCCTCTCCGGGCTGTCCTTCATACCGAACGCTTCGCCATCGCGTTCGGTCTACCGCTTTCCCGACCACCTCCGGTCGGGCTGTTCAAATAATGATCAATACGCCTAGGAGCAAGCATGCCTGCGAGTGCTTCACATCCCCGTCGCGCCTTTATTTGGGTGGCCTGTGCCTTTCTGATCACGATGATGGGTACCACACTGCCCACGCCGCTGTATGTGTTTTATCAACGGGAGATGGGCTTTGGTGAAACATGGGTGACGCTGATCTTTTCGATCTATGCGGCCGGTGTGATTGCGGCGCTGCTGGTGGCGGGAAGCTGGTCCGATCAGCTGGGACGGCGGCCGATGCTGTTGGCCGGTATCGCGTTGTCGGCCATCAGTACGGTGATGTTTCTTTTCAGCCACAGCATTAGCGGATTAATGCTGGCACGGTTGTTCTCCGGTTTTTCCGCCGGGATTTATACCGGTACGGCCACCGTGGCGGTGTTGGAGCTGGCGCCTGAGCCGTGGCGCAATGTCTCGACCCTGGTGGCTACGGCCTCCAACATGCTCGGGCTGGGGTTGGGCCCTCTGGTGGCAGGCCTCCTATCGACGTATCTACCATACCCCACTCATCTGGTATTCAGCCTGTACCTGATCTTATTGGTGGTTGCAGCAGTGGGTGTGCTGCTGGCACACGAGACGGTCCAGCGCCCGGCTAAGCCGAGATTATCAATACAGACGCCTCATCTACCGCGGGAGGTGCGAGCCCTGTTTATCCCAGCTGCCCTCTCGGGAATGGCGGGTTTTAGCGTGGCGGGGCTGTTTACAGCGGTTGTGCCGGCCATCATGGGCCAAGTCATGGGGCATACCCATGGCGTTACCATTGGCGCGGTTATCTGCCTGCTGTTTGTCTCATCCATCATCGGGCAGGCATTGCTGAAAAAGCTGCCTGCACACTTACACATGACGATTGGCTGCATTGCCCTATCACTGGGCACGGCCACTATTGGTGTCAGCATTGCCACTGCACAGGTCGGGTTTCTGCTATTGGGAACGGTAATCGCGGGAGCGGGCCAGGGCATCGTGTTTCGAGCCGGTATGAACGCCGTGACAGGTGCCAGCCCACGGGAGCACAAGGCAGCTGTAACCTCAACGCTCTTTGTGACCTATTACGTGGCGATGTCGGTGCCGGTGATTGGCGTAGGGGTATCGGCGGAGGCATTCGGGCTACGGCAAACAGGGGAATTCTTTGCCGCCGTGGTGACGCTGGTGCCGCTTCTGGCGATGGTGATCATGTGGATCGTGCAGTCCCGCCAGCGCAGGACTGGCAGGGCGTAGGGGAGAGATAGCCCAACCTCATGCGGTTGGGCTATGCCATGCAGGTCAGCGGTCGTGGCGCTGCTGGTAAGGGTAGAAGCGGTGCTCGCGCAACTCGTGTTCGATCTTCTCCAGGCTCTTGCCACGGGTTTCAGGCACGAAGCGCCAGATGAAGACCAGAGCCAGCAACGAGATTCCGGCATAAACCCAGAACGTATGGGCAGCGCCCAGCCACGTTACTAGGCTCAGCGTAGTCAGCGTGACGACCAGATCGAAGAACCAGTGGCTGAAGGCCCCAACACTGGCGCCCTTGCCGCGCACGAACAGTGGGTAGACTTCCGAGTTGATCAGCCAGATGCACACACCGAAGCCGCCGCAGTTAAACATCAGGTAGGCCGCCAGACAACCCACGACCAGCCAGCGCTGCACGTCAGTGGTGGGGCCTGCACCCTGGAACAGGTAGCCCATGATGGCCAGCGCAATGATCGAGCCGGGGATCAGGATCAGCAGGTAGCGACGGCGGCCGATGCGGTCCACCAGGAGGCTGCCGATCACGGTCATGATCACCACCAGGATGGTGCTGCAGCCAGTGGCCAGAACCGCCGTCTTATCGGAAAAGCCTGCCTGGGTCAGAATGGTCGGTGCGTAGTAGACAAGTGCGTTATTGCCGGTGATCTGCGAAAACATGGAGATGCAGGCGCCCACGAGCAACGCAGGGCGAACCCAGGGCTGGAGCAGGTCCCGCCAGGTGCCTTCCGGTGCATCGCTCACGGTCTTGATTTCGGTCAGCTCCCGGCGGGCAGCCGCCTCATCACCACGGACGCGTTCCAGGACCGCCAGTGCGTTCTGCTCGCGTCCGCGGGACAGGAGCCAGCGTGGACTTTCAGGCAGTACCGACATACCGGCGAGCAGGATCACGGCCGGAACCACGCCCAGCGCAAACATCCAGCGCCAGTGCTCGTCCAGCGCAAAGCCGGTGAAATAGGCGACGGTAATGCCGCTGACCACCATGAACTGGAACAGTACCACCAGCTTTCCGCGATGTTGTGGCGGGGCCACTTCGGCAATGTAGACCGGAATGATCTGCGTCGAGCTGCCGGCACTCAGGCCAAGCAGAAAGCGCGACAGGATCAGCAGTGTCACGTTGGGCGAGACGGCCGATAGAATCGACCCGAGCGCAAATACTATGCCCACCAGAATGATGGTTCGGCGTCGGCCGAGTCGATCGGAGATCGGGCCGGTGCCCAGGCAGCCAAACAGCGCACCAAAGATGATGGCGCCCGTGACGAGCTGCTTGAGGGTGTCATTCAGCGCAAACTCACGGCCAAGGCCGAGCAGGGCGACGCCAATGATGCCAGTGTCGTAACCGAAGAGAAGGCCACCCAGGGCGGCGATGATTGCGATGAGAAGGACGAGGCCTTTACGCGCCGGAGCGGCAGGGGCCGAGAGGGTGAGCGTGGGAGATTCCATGTGATGCTGCCTGCTTTTATTGTATCCAGACGCGCCTGCCAGAGCAGGCGAACCGCTAAAAGACTGCTCTGACGCCACAGGGTTCAGAAACAAATTGTCATCAAACGGGATTCGATCACCTTTTTGCGCAATCGTTTCAGCAAAAGCAGCTAGCGAAGCGGTATTGGCGATATCGATGGAATGAATCAGTACGCTTGATTGGATAAATGCGCGGCTATCCTTTACGTTCTGCGCCACGATTTCCAAACGGCCGTTGCGGCTCCAAACGCTTGTGCTGGCCTGACTTTTATTTAAAGGAACGTAGTATGAATATCCTTGAAACCATCAATGCACGTCGCGCCATCCGTCATTACGATGCTTCTCACCGGATGACCGATGACGAGCAGCGCCAACTGCTGAGTCATGCCCTGCTGGCGCCGACGTCGTTCAACCTGCAGCATGTGCGTCTGGTGGCAGTGACAGATCCGGCGCTGCGTCAGCAGATTCGTGCGGTAGGTTGGGATCAGGCCCAGATTACCGATTCCTCGTTGCTCGTCATCGTGTGTGCCGATGTTGCCAGCTGGGAAAAGAATGCCGCCCGTATCTGGAGCGAAGCTCCCCAGGCCGTGCAGGATTTCATGGTGCCCGCCATCGACGCGTACTATCGTGACAAGCCACAGACCCAGCGTGACGAGGCCATGCGCAGCACCGGCCTGGTGGCCCAGACGCTGATGCTCGCTGCCAAGGGCATGGGCTACGACAGCTGCCCTATGGTCGGCTTTGATTTCGAGGCCGTTGGCCAGCTGATCAATCTGCCGGACGACCATGTTGTCAGCCTGATGATTTCCATCGGCAAGGCCGCCGAGCCGGCGCATGCGCGCACTGGCAAGCTGCCCTACGACGAAGTGGTCATTCGCGACCGCTTCTAAGCTGTCCGTTATCAGGTGCCTGGTCTTCGAGGTCAGGCGCCTGTGATGAGAGCCGCTGCGTTCAACCATCCTGTGTATGAAAGTCGGATAGCCATCCGCCTCTTCAGCAAGACATCCTTCGCCACACCAACCGATGATCGGTTGCAACCTCCCGCTGCGATTACCGGACTAAGCTAAAACAGCATTCATCGGTATTTCCTGGGAGGGACTCAAGATGATTACCGGTATTCCTGCACACACCTGCCGCCTGGCCAACTACAGCACCCTGCTTGCTGCCAATGAGCTCTGGTGCGCGGATCAGGCTCCTCTTAATGACCTGGACGAAGCCGATGGCGAGCTGGAGGATCTCGATCCCGAGACTCGCAGCCTGCCGGTAGAAGATCGCAAGAAGTTAATGGACGAATGATTTACCGCCCCTCTGGCGTCCTGCCACGGGCGTCAATCGACTAACGGTCACGTTCTTCATGAGCTGTACGTGACCCTACAGTTGACCTCATAACCCCTCGCAACACACTATCCCGTCCTCCGGTGCGAAGCCTTCTCTTCGTATAGCCCATTAAAACTATAAGGACGTCTCTATGTATCTCTCTGCGCCTTGCCTGTTTGCTCCGTCCTGTATGACGCACGAGTAACCCGCCACCCCTGCGCCTGTTTCACACCTTCCCGTCTGCTTTCCCTCCTACCTGCAGTATGAGCATGCCGACGGGCGGATTTTTGAGCCACTTCTGACGGCTCGCCTCCTGTTATCAGTACCCAAGCCATGACCGCAATGACCCATGCAACAGACGCATCGCCCCCGGGGCGCTCCGATTCACAGGCCCGCAAGGCCGCCCTTGGCAGTTTTGTGGGGGCGGTTGTGGACTGGTACGACTTTCTGCTCTACGGCATCGTGGCGGCGCTGATTTTCAACAAGGAATTCTTCCCCAACGTAAGCCCGGCCATGGGGACATTGGCTGCTTTTGCCACGTTTGGCGTGGGCTTTCTGTTCCGTCCCCTGGGTGGTTTTATATTCGGTCACTACGGCGACAAACTTGGCCGCAAACGCATGCTGGTGCTGACGGTCATGCTCATGGGCATTTCGACCGCCCTGATTGGCCTGTTACCGACTTATGCGAGCATTGGCTGGTGGGCACCTGTGCTGTTGGTTATTTTGCGTGCCATCCAGGGGTTTGCCGTAGGCGGCGAGTGGGGCGGCGCGGCCCTGATGGCCGTGGAGAGTGCACCGCCGCTCCGGCGTGCCTTCTACAGTAGCGGCGTGCAGGTAGGCTTTGGCGTAGGGTTGATCCTGGCCACGGGCAGCGTATCGCTACTTGATCGTTTTTTGAGCGACGAAGCCTTTCACAGCTGGGGCTGGCGCCTGCCATTTCTGTTTAGCATCGTGCTTGTGCTGATTGCCTTATGGGTGCGCTCCAGCATGGAAGAATCCCGCGAGTTCGTGCGTGAAGTCAGACAGGCTCACAAGGCCGTCAAGCTACCCATCGTGGAAGCGCTACGTCGCCATCCACGCGCGTTCCTCCTGATCATCGCGTTGCGTATGGCTGAATTGTTTACCATGTACATCGTGACGACCTTTGCGCTCAGTTATTCGACTGCCAACCTGGGCCTTTCCCGCGAGCTGTTCCTGAATATCTGCCTGCTGGTGGGTGCCATCAGCTGCGTAACCATTCCCTGCTTCGCCTGGCTGGCGGACCGCTATGGGTTACGCCGTATCTACCTGATCGGCGCCACGATTGGTGTGCTCTCGGCTGTGCCCTTCTTCCTGGCCCTGGAAGCGCGCTCGATTGGCTGGATCGTGTTCTTTGCCGTCATGCTTGCCAACATGGCCCATGACATGATCGTCAGCGTGCAACAGCCGCTGTTCACGGAAGCCTTTGGCACCAAGTATCGCTACAGCGGGGCCGGTGTCGGTTATCAGGTTGCCAGCGTGGTTGGCGGCGGCTTTACACCGTTCATTGCCGCCTCGCTGGTCAGTGTCAACAACGGGTCCTGGCATCTGGTCGCGGCGTATCTGGCCGGCGGCTGCCTCGTGTCCTTACTCGTAGCGGCACGGATGCGCCATCGGTAAGCGGTTGCAACCTATCCTAGGATGGCTGGACTAAACAAGAGAGTCCAGCCATGAGGATATTCCGATGCTGACGTACCCGAACCTTTCAGCGTTCGCGCCTTATCCGGCCGTTATAGGCCTCGTTTGTGCTGATCAGGCGCCTTTGAACGACCTCGACGAAGCCGATAGCGAGCTGGAAAGCGAACTCGATCCTGAGACCCGCCCGGAAGACCTGCCTGAAGAAGCGCGCGAAAACCTGGAAGAGCCAGCCAAGATTCCTGGCCCGATTCCGGACCCCGGCCCGCTGTAGAGAGACTTAACCGACGGCGAGGCCCAGTGTGGCCTCGTCCCGATGAAAATGCAGGAATGACCCTTTATAGGCTTCGCCGGTACTCAGTACACAGTCTGCTCGCGTACTCCGATACGAGTATTCCAGCTCCTCCATCTCACGACAGAAGCTGGAGCGCTGGCGGCGGTCTGGGTCGACAATGATGATGTCCACTTCATCCGCCGAATGTCGGTCAATGAAGTCGGCCAGGATGGCAGGCTGGTCGCGCTCGTAGATCAGGTCACTGCCGATGATGAGATCGAACTGGCCCAGGTCCAGGTCGGTTCTACCCCAATCTGCCGCCTGGTATTTGATCGGCCCCAGGTTGTTGAGCCGCAGATTCTCGTTCAGAAAAGTCGGGATTAATGGGTGGTAGTCACTCACCGTCATGTTGCCGCCTCGGCTATGCACCACAAGGCTGGCCAAGGCAAGACCTGCCCCCAACTCCAGGATACGTTTGCCCTTGAGATCAATGGTCTGCATGGCCGTAGCCAGTACATAGCTTGAAGGCCAGACCTGACCAAACAGCGGCCAGCTTTCGGGCGAGATGCCCAGCAGCTCCGCTTCACCATTGGGGTCATAGTATTGCTGATGGTCTTTCAGGGACTGGATGTGAAAATCTACATCACCAACGGTGACGGTTTGATATTTGATTCGATAACCGGACATGCTGATCCATTAGGTTGGATGATGTTGGCGTCAAGACAGGGCTTGATCGAACAGGCACCACTCTGAAAGAGCAGCAGTACAGGACGAAGGGCTTGCCATTGAGGCGATAGCGGCGTTAAAAAACGCAGGCAATAAAAAAGCCCCGCTAGGCGGGGCTTTTTGGATCAGGCGTCTTAGACGACTTGAACCTGATCAGCCTGCATGCCTTTCTGGCCCTTGACGGCCACGAAAGAAACGCGCTGACCTTCGCTCAGGCTCTTGAAGCCGGCGCTTTCGATCGAACGGTAATGAACGAACAGGTCAGGACCGCTCTCAGGCGTGATGAAGCCGAAACCTTTCTCATCGTTGAACCACTTGACGGTACCCGTTTGGCGAGTAGACATGATGTATCTCCAAGGTAAAAGTAAGACTGCGGCGCTGAACCGTTCAGGCCGAGACTGAGATGCGAAAGTAAAACGAGCCAAGGAGATGAAACGTGAAGCAGTACATCAAGCCAGGGTATCGAAGTGACAATTGCAGAGCAGTGACGTCACCATACGCGCTTTTGAGCCGTTGTATACCTTTATTTTCCGGCAAGCAGCGGCAGTAGGCACAATTCTCTTATTTATCAACGCTCTGCCTGTTTAATTATTTTTGCACTCCTCGCCTTCTGTTACCGGGCCCTCGTTCAGAGTTCAACCGTTACCTGTGTAATGCCATAGCCAAGCCGTTCGGCAAACTCTTCAAGAAAGGTGGACTGAAAGACGGCTTTTGCCCAGCCGTTGAAAATAAAGCCTAGATTGGAAAAGCCGCAGGGCTGCAGGAACAGGAACCCGTTGATGTCATCTTCGTGTCCACATTCGGGGCAGCGAAAATTATCGGTATGGCCGGGCATCCAGTCTTCCAGGCTGTCGAACAGCGCCTCACCGATCTCCTGGCGGCACTCCGGGCAGCCCGCCTCCTCCTTGAATCCCTTGTCCGGCGTAAAGATGCAGCGGCGAGTGATGATTTCCAGTCCGTTGACAGGATGACCGAACGGCAGACGTTCGGGGTATTTGACCACCCGTTCGGCACCTGGAGCAATGCCATAGGCCATGCCCCGCGAGCCGCGGCCGCAGGTCGTTACCTGTTCCTGCACGATGCCCCTGCGTATCAGCCAGCGCAGCGCGCTCAGTGCCTTGGCCTCATGGCCCGGTAAGGTGGAAATGGATGGAACAAGGATGAGCTGGTTATTGTACATACGTGCGGTCTGTGTAAGGGCTGGGAAGACGCAACCTGAACAGGGTTACATTCACGCTCGGGTCTTAAAACAACAAACCGTTATTTTCGCTCAGATCGACCCTTTATGCAGGAGATGTTGTGTAGACGCCAAGGCAGAAGGGGTTATGGCAACTGCAGAGCCAACATAAGCGACAGGCATAAAAAATCCGGAACCCCGCAGGATTCCGGATTGATCGAACCTGGCAGTTCTAGGGCATCTCTATAAAAGATAACCAGCACCTGCCAATCAATACTTACTTACCAACAGTCTTGCCCAGGAACCAGGCGCGCTCTTCGGCTTGGTCGATCCATTCTTCCAGCAGGCTGGTGGTCGCCACGTCGTTACCATCGCTAGTCAGGGTGTGGGTAGTGCGCATGAACGCAGCCAGCGCCTGGTTATCGGCATGCAGCTCTTCCAGCATCTGCTCAGCGGTCAGGTCTTCAGCTTCGCTGCTGGCCAGACGCTTTTGCTGCACCATCTGCTCCAGGGAGCGAATGGTGGGCTGACCGATCTTGCGTGCACGTTCGGCCATGGGGTCAGTCATGGCGAACAACTGGGTTGCCTGCTCTTCCAGCAACAGGTGATAGTCGCGGAAGTGTGTACCATGCATGTGCCAGTGGTAATTCTTGGTCTTGATGTACAGGGCGAAGACATCCGACAGTAGGACACTTAGCGCCTTACCAATTTCACCCTGTTGAGTCAGGGTAGCGTCCTGACCAGTGGACGCGCGGGCATTAATGCTTTCAACGGATTTCAGTTCTTGCTTGGCATTTGCAGTAGCCATATCTAGACCTCTCTGTTGAATATCGAAAAAGACCGTTAGGGATAAACGGTCATACAAAACCGATATTCAATTGACCCCAGAAACCCTCAATTTGCTCATGGCTTTTTTCCATCAGGCTGATTACCGGTCGTTTTGGCCTTGAAGTGTGAACAAAGCGGCAAGCCTGAAAATAGGGGTGAACGTTCCCTGCAAAGGGTAGGTCGAGGGGCGCGCTTTAGGTGTGTGAATCGATGGGAAAGGCCAAAGGCCAGGGCGCTTGCGTTGGCGCCTTATGGGTATCGCTTCGCTCAACCTTTCTCATCGTTCCACAAGCAAATCTACCGCTTGAGCATAGCCCGCATCGCGGCCAGCGCATCATTGCCCCGTGCCGTCTTGACCTCTACCGGCGCATCCTCCTGACCCTCCCACTCCAGATCCTCCGGTGGCAGCTCATCCAGGAAGCGACTTGGCGTGCAATCGATCACCTCGCCGTATTGCTTTCGCTTGGCGGCAAAGGTGAAGGCCAGCGTCTGGCGAGCGCGGGTAATGCCTACATAGGCCAGGCGGCGTTCTTCTTCCACGCTGTCCGTCTCGATGCTAGAGCGGTGAGGAAGAATTTCCTCCTCCATGCCCATGATGAACACGTAGGGAAACTCCAGACCCTTGGAGGCGTGCAGCGTCATCATCTGCACACCATCAGCGCCTTCCTCTTCCTCCTGCTGGCGTTCAAGCATGTCCCGCAGGACCAGCTTGGCAATGGCCTCTTCAATGGTCATGTCGCCGTCTTCGTCCTTTTCGAGCGTGTTCTTCAGCGCGTCGATCAGGAACCAGACGTTGCCCATGCGGAGTTCGGCCACCTTGTCGCTGGAGGCGTTCTGGCGAATCCAGTTCTCGTAGTCGATGTCCATGACCATGCTGCGCAACGCCATGATCGGATCGTTCTGAGCGCACTGCTGGCGCACGCTATCGATAAAGCGCTTGAAGCGGGCAAGGCGCTCGGTGTAGCGCGCATCTAGGTGCTCGGACAGACCTATCTCGTCGGCTGCGGCATACATGGAAATCTGCCGCTGCGTGGCGTAGTTGCCGAGCTTTTCAAGCGTTGTCGAGCCGATCTCGCGGCGCGGTACGTTGATCACGCGCAGAAAGGCGTTGTCATCGTCCGGGTTTACCAGCAGGCGGAAATAGGACATCAGGTCCTTTACCTCCTGACGGGAGAAGAAACTCGTGCCGCCTGACAGCCGATACGGAATCTGATGGTGCTGGAGCTTGAGTTCCATCAGCTTGGCCTGGTGGTTGCCCCGGTAAAGGATGGCAAAGTCCGAGTATGGCCGTTGCGTCTTCAGGTGCAGGGTAAGGATTTCCAACGCGATGCGCTCGGCCTCGGCATCCTCGTTGCGGCAGCGGATCACACGGATCGGATCGCCATGACCCATCTCGCTCCAAAGCTGCTTTTCAAACACGTGCGGGTTGTTGGCGATCAGGATATTTGCGCACTTGAGAATACGGCTGGTGGAGCGATAGTTCTGCTCCAGCATCACGACCTTGAGCGAAGGAAAGTCATCCTTGAGCTGCATGAGGTTTTCCGGCCGTGCCCCACGCCACGCATAAATGGACTGGTCATCGTCGCCCACCACGGTGAACTGCGCGCGATCCTGCACCAGAAGTTTGACCAGCAGGTACTGGCTCGCGTTGGTGTCCTGGTATTCATCCACCAGCATGTAACGGATGCGGTTGCGCCACTTTTCCAGCACGTCGGGGTTGTCCTGGAAGAGCTTGACCGGCAGCAGGATCAGGTCGTCAAAGTCTACAGCGTTATAGGCCTTGAGCGTGCGCTGATAATGCAGGTACACCACGGCGGCCGTCTGCTCCTTGGGCGTACGGGCCTTGGCCAGCGCTTCCTCAGGCAGCACGAGGTCATTCTTCCAGTTGCCGATGTAGTTCTTGATCTCATCGGCGCCGTCGTCTCCGGAATACTCCTTCTGCATGATGTCCGTGAGCAGCGCCTTGATGTCGCCCTCATCGAAGATGGAGAAGCCCGGCTTGTAACCCAGCTTGGCGTATTCCTTGCGGATAATGTTCAGGCCCAGGTTGTGGAAGGTCGACACGGTCAGACCCTTGCCTTCCCCGCCACGCAACAGGCTGCTGACCCGCTCCTTCATCTCCCGCGCGGCCTTGTTGGTAAAGGTCACGGCACAAATGTACTGGGCGCGGATACCGCACTGCTGGATCAGGTAGGCGATCTTGCGGGTGATCACGCTGGTCTTGCCGGAACCGGCACCGGCCAACACCAGGAGCGGCCCGCTGATGTAATTTACGGCTTCCTGTTGACGAGGATTCAATCGGGACATGGAGACATCGAGGGCTGGTGGAACAGGCGGCGCATTCTACCAGCGGTGATGGCACGATAGGGCACCGGTTGGCTGACGGTAATCATATAGCGCCGCAGCCTGGATCGAAGCACCTGACCCGTAGGCAAGGCGATACCATCAAGGGGAGAGGCGTCTGATATATCCAGGCAGCACCAAGACGTATCAGCCGTCGTTCCGTTTAAGCGCTACGGCACTCCTGGCACTTACAACTTAGCGTCCAATTGCCCGCAGGGCTCGTTCCTTAGAGATTGCCATCAGCGTAGGGGGCGAGTCTTGTATTTGAAGGTACAGGAAATATCGGCCTTGCTTGTCATACAGGATGCGATGGACCTCGAACGGTTTTTGATTAGGTCCAGTGCTGATGCCAGGGTAAAGCTTGTCTTGAAGAATTTCGAAGGTATGTACGTTATGTTGGCGCAGGGCGTTGAGAAATAACGGATTGATATCTTTCGCCAGCTGTTTCTTCTTTGACCTGTCGCCTTCGCGAATTAACAAGAAACAGAACAGTGCCACCACCGCGCAGACAAGCAAAATAGCCATTTAGGTGGGACATCCTTGCCAGCTAGGCTAATGAGTAAGCGTTAGAGCAGAGCTGCATCTATCGCGTATGTTCAGCATTCTTACCAAAGTTGCATATTGTATTGCTTCTATAAGCGTAACGGGCGCTAGCCAGCGATGGATATCGTTACACTCCATCCATCCATCCATCCATCCATCCATCCTACCGCGGCGCTGCCACCCTTATAGGATGGGTTAAGCGAAGCGATACCCATTAAGGAAAAGGCATCCGACATGGCTGTGCCAAGCGCCTCCTTCCAATCACGCCTGCACTTTATCAAGGTGCGGGTGCTATGAACCTCAGCCTTTTCGGATATCCCACCAAGTCTGGATTCAATACGGGACTGTCCAGAAACACCGCCATGCTTGTCCCTACTACCTGGGCGGATTTCACCAGCAGCTCCTGCCCATCCCCCAGGCGAACGATTGCGCCGGGCTTGAAGCCCTTGCGGTTCATGGTAGTAACGGGAATGGAAAAACCGGCTGCCTTTCGATACACGCCTTTGAGCCAGTCCTCGTTCGTAAGGTTATTGATACGCGTGCTGAACTCTTCCTGCGGCACGACCTTGGGCGGGACGGGATCGCCGCCATTGAGCCCAACCGTCAGCCGACGCGGATAACCTACAGCGCTGCCATCCAGCAGCGGACCCTCTACCCATACGGCCATGTTCTTGTCGCCGACCTGCACCTGCTTGACCGCCACAATCGCGCCCGTTGCCAAGAGCACCTTTGCTCCAGGCTTGAACGCATTCTGGTTAGTCTGCGTGGCCGGAATCGAAAAGCCTGCGGCCTTGCGATAGACCCCGTTCTGCCAGTCCTCATTGGTGAAGTCATTGATGGAGCTGGTAACAGAGGTATTTACCTGACTGACGGCTACCGGCGTAGCGGTAGACGGCTCGGCAGCCAGCGCCGCATGGCTCCCCAAGGCTAAGGTCGCGAAGGCCAGCGCGTTCAGTAAGGGGCGGGAAAGGAGAGTAGGTAGTCTCATATTGTTTTAGGGTGTGAGTGACGGAGCCCGTTTGAGTGCAAAAATGTGAAATAAATCGCTCTTGGCAAAAAAATAATGGCCGTTTGCCAACGATGGGTAACACGGGGTGTCGGCCGCTTGTTCTGAGGCCGACTCTTTTCAATGGGGCTGCGAACCTGTACACCGGATGAGCCCGACTTCAACCTGGAGCGTCCACCCATGTTCTCTGGTTTTCAAAAAGCGCAGTGCCATGTCAACGGTGTCGATATTGCCTACCGGATCGGAGGTAGTGGGCCTGGATTGCTCCTGCTGCACGGGCATCCGCAAACGCATATTATCTGGCGCAAGGTAGCGACTATGCTGGCTGAGCGATTCACCGTTGTGGCGGCGGACCTGCGTGGTTATGGCGATAGCGGCAAGCCGCCTGCTGACCCCCAGCACCTGACGTATGCCAAGCGCACCCTTGCGCAAGACAATATCGAGCTCATGCAAACGTTGGGCTTCGACACATTTGATCTGCTCGCCCATGACCGCGGCGCCCGAGTGGCCCACCGTCTGGCGATGGATCACCCCGCCGCGGTACGGCGAATGATCCTGCTCGACATCGCCCCTACGCTGGCTATGTACAACCAGACCGACGAAGCCTTTGCTCGCGCCTATTGGCACTGGTTTTTCCTGATCCGCCCGGCGCCGCTGCCAGAAACCCTTATCGACGCCGACCCGGATCTCTACCTGCGCAGCGTTATGGGCACTCGCAGCGCAGGCCTTGCGCCGTTCATGGATGGCGCGTTTGAAGAGTATCTGCGCTGTCTCAAATTGCCCGGCACGGCCAGAGGCATCTGCGAAGACTACCGGGCCAGCGCCACGATCGATCTTGAGCACGACCGCGCCGATCGCGCCGCCAATCGAATGCTGACCATGCCCACCCTTGCACTCTGGGGCGCTGACGGCATCGTAGGCAAATGCTTTGACCCGCTCGCAGAATGGAAAAAGGTAGCGACCGATGTGCAGGGCAAGGCGCTACCCGGTGGGCATTACTTGCCGGAAGAAGTGCCGGAAGCCTTATTGGATGAGGTAACGGCGTTTTTGTAGGCATGAATAAAAAGAAGGGTGTCGGCTCACTCGTCAGGCTGACTGTTTAAATGTGCATACCCGCAACGCCTCGAATAATTCGGGGCGTTGTCGTTTCCGGCCTTTATCTCGCAATTCGTGGCAGGCGGGATGCCGACGTAAGGTCAGGAATTGCCGCAAAGGCGCTACGGTCTAGTCATGACAGCTTTTTGCGCTGTCCCTCGCTTGATGTTTTCCCCCTCGTATTTCAAGGACCGTTATGCACGAACAGCAGCTCTTGTTCGCCTTTGCCGGTATCGGCGTGATTGCCCTGATGTGCCAGTGGCTGGCCTGGCGGCTGCGCTTGCCGGCGATTCTGTTTTTGCTGGTCTGCGGCATCCTGGCGGGTCCGGTCACGGGCTGGCTCGATCCGCAGGCGCTGCTGGGGCCACTCCTGTTTCCTGTCGTTTCGATGGCGGTGGCACTGATTCTGTTCGAAGGCAGCCTTACGCTGCATCTGTCCGAATGGCGGGAGATTGGCAGTGTGGTACACCGGCTGGTAACGGCCGGGGCGTTGGTGACGTGGGCCGTCATTACCATTGCCACCCACTATCTGCTCGACTTTCCTTGGGATCTGGCGCTGCTGTTTGGCAGCATGACGCTGGTAACCGGTCCGACGGTGATCGTGCCGATGCTGAGGGTGGTGCGCCCCCGGGCGTCGGTGGCCAATATCCTGCGTTGGGAAGGCATCGTCATCGACCCTATTGGCGCGCTGCTGGCGGTAGTGGTGTACAGCTTTGTGGTCGCCCATGATGCCGGTAGCGGGGTCAGCCAGAGCCTGACGACGTTTGCCGCGGTAATCGTGTGCGGCTGTGTGTTCGGCTTGGCCGGTGGCTGGCTGTTGGGGCAGGTACTGAGACGGCAGTGGTTGCCGGATTACCTGTACAACCTGGCGAGCCTAGCAGCAGTGTTGGGCGTCTTCATTGTGTCCAATCACTTTGTTCATGAGTCGGGCCTCCTGGCGGTCACGCTGATGGGCATGTGCCTGGCGAACATGAAGGATGTCGATGTACGGGAGATCCTGCATTTCAAGGAGAACCTGAGCGTCCTGCTCATTTCCGGGCTGTTCATTCTCCTGGCGGCGCGGCTGGACCTGAATGCCTTGCTGGCGCTAGGACCTGCGGTACTCGTCCTGCTGCTGGTAATCCTGTTCGTGGCGCGACCGCTGAACGTGCTGGTCTCGACCTGGGGGTCGACGCTGTCCTGGCGCGAGCGGGTGCTGCTGGGCTGGATTGCGCCGCGTGGCATCGTGGCGGCCGCCGTCTCGGCAATCTTTGCGATTCGCCTGACCAGCGAAGGGAATGATGATGCCGCCTTACTGGTGCCGCTCACCTTTGCAGTCATCATCGGCACGGTGGTGCTGCAAAGCGCAACGGCCCGTCCGCTTGCTCGTCTGCTCAAGGTGGCCGAACCCGCGCCGACCGGCTTTCTCATCATCGGTGCCAACCCAGTAGGTCGCGCCTTGGGCAAAGCCCTGCAACAGCTGGGCGTGCGCGTCATGTTGACCGATTCGAACTGGGACAACATCAGTAGCGCGCGCATGGATGAGCTGCCCACTTACTTTGGCAATCCGGCGTCTCAGCACGCCGAGGCGCACATGGATCTGGTAGGGATCGGCCGTCTGCTTGGCGTATCTCCCGCGGGCGAACTGAACACCCTCGCCAGCATGCGGTTTCGCCATGAGTTCGGTGCCAACGAGCTGTACACCGTGTACAGCGGCAAGGACAGCCAGCGGAGCGATAAGCACCGCGCGAGTGAAGAGCACCGTGGTCAGGCGCTTGGCAGTCCGGCCCTTACCTATCCACAGCTGGCCGGGCGACTGGCGCGAGGAGACGAGATCCGAACCACGCGGCTAACGGACGGTTTTGGCTGGGCTGACTATCAGGCGCTGCATGAAGGCAAGGCGCTGGTACTGTTCGCCCGCGACCCGCAGGACAAGATCCGTGTCGTCACACCGGACAGCAGCTGGCAGCCCCAGGCCGGCTGGACGGTGGTGGCGCTGATCGAACCAACGGAGGATGACGTCGCCCGTGAGCCGGCAGCCAACGTCGCGCCTACGCTGCCGGGCTGATCAAGCCCGGCGTACCCCTTATGATGGCATTCTTCTACGCCCGGCCGCTGAATAGGGCCGTGCCTCATCTTTCTGGAGTCCCTTCATGACCACAACCACCCGCCGCCCCGTTCCTCTTCCCAAGGCCTATCGGCTGCTTAACCATGGGCCGACGGTGCTGGTCAGTGCGGCACACGAAGGCAAGCGCAACATCATGGCGGCGGCCTGGGCGATGGCGATCGATTTCGAGCCGCCCAAGGTGGCGGTTGTCCTGGATAAGTCCACCTGGACGCGGGAGCTGCTGGAGCAGTCCGGCACCTTTGTGCTGAACGTGCCGGTGGTAACGCAGGCGGACATCGCCCAGACCGTGGGAACCACGTCGGGCCGCGAGCTGGATCGGGGTGGAAAGGACAAGTTTGCGCTGTATGAGCTGGGGACCTTCACCGGTGAGCAGGTCGAAGCACCGCTGCTGGAAGGCTGCGTGGCGTGGCTGGAGTGCCGCCTGCTGCCGGAGCCGGACAATGAACAACAGTATGATTTGTTCCTGGGTGAAGTGATTGCTGCACAGGCCGACGAGCGCGTCTTCAAGGAGGGGCACTGGTCATTCGAGGGGCACGATGAGCTGCGCACGCTGCACCATATTGCGGGCGGACACTTTCTGGTGATTGGCGATTCGGTGGTGGGAACGCCGCTGCCCCCTAAACAGGAATAGTCCCCCGCATTCACTGGCCCGACAGCCTGTCGGGTCAGCCTTGATGCCTGCACTTCGGCATCCGTTTTTGACTCCATCTACTGCATTACGGCAGAGTACGCGCCTTTTTGGGTAGGCTTGCACTCCGCTGGAGGATGGTAATGAATGCAGTAGTCGCGGCCGTAGGACTCATGTTGGTCCTCAGCCTGTGCCGCGTAAACGTGGTGATCGCCATGGTCGCCAGTGCGCTCGTCGGCGGGATGCTGGGCGGGTTGGGAATGGATGGCACGCTCAAGGCCTTCAATACGGGGCTGGGTTCAGGTGCCACCGTGGCGTTGTCCTACGCCATGCTGGGGGCCTTTGCGGTCGCCATCAGCAAATCCGGACTGGCGCATGCGCTGGCGAGCAAGGTGCTCGTCATGGTCGGTCGCAGCGAGAACAAGGGCGGCGGCATGGTGAAGTGGATTCTGATGGCCATGATCCTGGCGGTTTCCATCTCGTCGCAAAACATCCTGCCGATTCATATTGCGTTTATTCCGTTGCTGATTCCGCCGCTCCTGTATGTGCTGACGCGTCTGCAGATCGACCGTCGGCTGATTGCCTGCGTGATGACGTTTGGTCTGGTGACGCCCTACATGTTCCTGCCGGTGGGATTTGGCACCATCTTCCTGAACGATATCCTGCTGGCCAACGTGGCAAAGGCGGGCGTGGATATCAGTGGTATCAGCATCACGCACGCGATGGCCATTCCGGCGCTGGGGATGGTGTGCGGGCTGGCAATTGCCTCTTTCAGCTATCGCCGCAAGCGTGTCTATGATCTGGCGCGACTGGAGCAGGCCGAGCATGTCGAGGCGAGCTACAACCCCAAGAGTTTGCTGATGGCGGGTGTGGCGGTTGCGGTCGCCTTTAGCGTACAGCTGTGGCTGGACTCCATGATTATCGGCGCACTGGCTGGTTTTCTGGTGTTCTCGGCCTCCGGCGTTGTGCGGTGGAAGGAGTCGGATGACCTCTTTACCGAAGGCATGAAGATGATGGCGGCTATCGGCTTTATCATGATTACCGCCCAGGGCTTTGCCGAGGTAATGACCGCAACAGGACAGGTGAAGAGCCTGGTGGATGCGTCTGCGGACTGGATTGGCCATAGCAAGGCGGTAGGGGCATTTCTGATGCTGCTGGTAGGCCTTCTGGTCACCATGGGGATTGGTTCGTCATTCTCGACGGTCCCGATTATTGCCGCGATCTTTGTGCCGCTTAGCGTGCAGCTGGGCTTTAGCCCGCTGGCTATCGTGACCCTGATCGGAACCGCGGGCGCCTTGGGTGACGCGGGCTCGCCGGCGTCTGACTCCACCCTTGGCCCAACCGCCGGTCTCAACGTGGACGGTCAGCACAACCATATCTGGGATACCGTGGTGCCCACCTTCCTGCATTACAACCTGCCGCTGATGGTATTCGGCTGGGTTGCCG
The DNA here is from genome assembly GCF_019400845.1 of Pseudomonas sp. MAG002Y. Taxonomy (NCBI): domain Bacteria; kingdom Pseudomonadati; phylum Pseudomonadota; class Gammaproteobacteria; order Pseudomonadales; family Pseudomonadaceae; genus Pseudomonas; species Pseudomonas sp. MAG002Y. The sequence continues at coordinate 260,199 of NZ_WOEJ01000003.1, forward strand.
CGATGGTGTTGTAAGCCTCGCTGCATATAAAAAAGCCGCCCATTCGAGGCGGCTTTTTTGTGGGTTAAGAATGTAGGGCGTAGCGTTTGTTGATGGGTTGAACAACGCGATACCCATCATTCCCACATCCTGCCCCTTACTCAACGCGGTGTCCCAAACACCTGCGTCCAGTAGATGACCTCGCTGCTCTTGGGATTGACGGCATAAGCCGTACCCATCTGGGTGTAGTCCGGGTTCATGATGTTGCTGCAATGGCCGGGGCTGGCCAGCCAGCCGGAGACGACCTGCTTGGGTGAGCCGGGACCACCGGCAATGTTCTCGCCGATCCGTCGCCATTGATAACCCTGTTGCTGGGCGCGCTTGTCCACCTGACTGCCATCCTTGCCGGCATGGCTGAAGTAATCGAGCGAGGCCATCTCACGGCTGTGAGCGAGGGCGGCGTTGGCCAGCTTGTCGTCCCAGGTGAGCGGCTTGGCACTCTTGAAGGACTGACTCCCGCAGCGGCGCGGCTTGGCGCGCGCCTCGTTGACCAGCCTGAGGACTTCCTTACCGGCAGACTGCCAGTCGCCGATATTGCCCGACAACACCGGCTGGGCCAGGACGATTTGCCATCGATTACCCGAACGCGAGACGCCAACCTCGGCGTAATGTGAGTCCAAGAGCGCCTTGCAATAACTCTGGGTCAACACCTGCATGGCAGCTTCCGCCCCGGCCGGTGCCGAAATAGCCATGGCTTGCACCTGGGCTGCCTGATAACCCGCCCCGCGCAAGACCTCACGCAGCTGCATGCCCTGTGAAAGACGCACCTGGGCCAGTTTTTCGTTGGCGGCCAGTGGGCCAGCAGGAGCCGTACGCTGCCCGTTACAGCGTTGTGGCGCAGCACGGTACTGGTTGATCAGGCTGATGAGCTGACTGCTGTCGCTGGCCTGCGCAAAAGGCATCATGGACAGGTTTGCCAGCAGCGCGGCCCCCATCACGGTGGATAAACGAAGCGTGGAGCAGGACGAAGTAGGCATGATAGTCATTGGCAGAACGGCAACCGATAGAAACAGTGGCTGCTCCAGGCTGGAACAGTCATCACCGCGCAGGCATGACGATACGTCAATTTGCCTGTATGGCATCTGAAAAAAGCGATTTTCGTTTAGCCAATCACTGGAGTGTCATGGATTGACTCATGCCTTCCTGTAAACGGTAGGGTGCCAGAAGTCCTTCAGGATCAAGTGAAGCGGTCCGGCCCAGCCCTGTTTACGCAGGTGGTGAGCGATCAGCACGTTCATGATCCCATGGCCCATCAACAGAACCGAGCCATGTTCCTGGGCGAGGGCGATCAGCTTGTCGGCGGCCTGCTTGGCCCGTCGGTTGGACGCAAAGATGGACTCAGTGTGAGTGGATAAGCCCAGAAACCAGGCTGACCGCAGCATCAAGCGCCACATTTTTACGGGGAGTTTGGGCCAGGGGAGATCGAACCCAGGCAGGTGTGCCTCAGCAAAGGTTTTGTCGCACGTATAAGGACGTTCACCGGCCAGATGATTGAGCGATTGCATGCAGCGTGACAAGGAGCTGCAGACCAGCACACCGGCACTGCTCGCCAGCTCGACGAGATCAGCTGGAAGCTTACGGCAGAGTACATCGGCCTTCTGGTAGCCCTCGACCCACTCCATCATCTCTCGGGGTGACAGCCATTTCGTGCCGGAGTGATCGGGTTTGCCATGGCGTACAAGGGTGATTTGCATGAAGTCTCCGCTCCCGCGGGTGAGTCCGTTCAAAGGCAGGCGATACCTGTGAAGCGATATGACGGCTGCGCTCGCGTTTTATTCCGTAGGGGATAAAAAATAGCTGCCCTGAGTGTCGTCGAGTCATGAAATTGAGCATCAGCACCGGAATGCTCAAAAGTTTTCTGACCGGTCAGAGTGGATTGCGTTTGAGTATGTCTTGGGTTACGCATTCGAACTTATTTCGCTCCTGAATGGACATGCAAGTTCGATCGATTCCAGGAAAGTTTTTGAAATATTCCGCTGCTTCAAACGAGTCCGGTCTAACGCTTAACTACATATTTATTTGCATGTAAAAGTACATGTTAATGAGCATAAAAACGAAACGGTTACCGCTCCGCTATAAAGCAGAATAGATGCCGCCTTGATAAGTATTGCCTCATTTTGGTGCCAGTCACCTAAAACCTAAAAACACTTATAAATCAGCCGCTTCGCTTGTTCTGAGTGGTAGCTGAACAGCTCCTGTACCGCTCGTCTGCACCTGATCGAGACGGTTAAAAAGCAGGAACTCCCTTCAATAACAACCCTCAGAAATTACGAACGCTGACGGAAAACGGTTAGCGAAAACACAAGGCATGACGTCCCAATCCATTAGGAGAAAGACAATGGCAAACAGTAACTCAGGCAACTTTGCAAACGATCGTGAAAAAGCATCTGAAGCTGGAAAGAAAGGTGGTCAGAACAGCGGCGGCAACTTCGCCAATGACCGCGAAAAAGCTTCCGAAGCGGGTCGCAAAGGTGGTCAGAACAGCCACGGCGGTGGTCGTAGCTAATTCCTGAGCCGAACAGGTTTTTACAGTCCGTCCCAATCCGAAAGAAAAGAGGAGCAAGACCATGACTCAGAATTCTAATCCGGGCAACTTTGCCAACGATCGCGAAAAAGCGTCTGAAGCCGGTAAAAAAGGCGGCCAAAACAGTGGCGGTAATTTTGCCAATGATCGTGAAAAGGCTTCCGAAGCAGGCAAGAAAGGTGGTCAGAACAGCCATGGCGGTGGCCGTAGCTGATTGATCACTAAGAGGATGGAGCATGTGACTCCATCCACTCTGAACTGAGATGTTTATCAGTCCAGTCCCAATCCGAAAGAGGAGCAAGACCATGACTCAGAATAGCAATCCAGGCAACTTTGCAAACGATCGTGAAAAAGCGTCCGAAGCCGGCAAGAAAGGCGGACAGAACAGCGGCGGTAACTTCGCCAATGATCGCGAAAAAGCATCCGAAGCAGGTAAGAAAGGCGGTCAGAATAGCCACGGCGGCGGCCGTAGCTAAGTGACCCCAGACAGGCGAAGTCTTGTGCTTCGTTCACCTAGCTGAACTGACACGTTGTATTTCAGTCCAGTCCCAATCCGTATATGAGGAGAAAGACAATGGCAAATAACAACCCAGGCAATTTCGCAAACGATCGTGAGAAAGCATCTGAAGCGGGTCGTAAAGGCGGTCACAACAGTGGCGGTAACTTCGCCAATGACCGTGAAAAGGCTTCCGAAGCTGGCCGCAAAGGCGGCCAGAATAGCCACGGCGGTGGCCGTAGCTAAGCAGTGTCAGGGGCAGTGGCGTCAAGCCATTGCCCCATTTCTTCATCCGTCCTGTTCTTGGCCGGATTCAGTTTCTACTTTATACAGCCAGTCATGAGCATCCGTATGGCAGCTCTGTATGGCATACCGTCTGCCTCCTGATTTCGTACACACCACTCTGTTTTCAAGGCGCTGTTACCAAGCGGCTTTAAACAGAATTTAAGCCGTTTCGAGTTATCCACATGCCTTTTATTTAATGCACATGGTCTTCGCCATCAGCGTGCTTGTGTATAACGCGGGGTTGGTGAGTGGATGGAGCAATCTTTTCCACAGGCTGATTTTCCTGGGCTTCACGCCCACCTTGTGGATAGCTCAGCGTTCCGTGTGCATGATGGTCTAGTTGTCCACCTCCGTGAGAATGCCCTTCGCTGGAAGCTACTAATACATGGTACTGCTGGGCATCCAAGGTTGGCAGTTTTTGCAGGAATGCGACAAGTCCCCAGATATAGTCGTCGCTCATGCTTTTGCCCCAAGCCGGCATACCGGTGGCCTTGACGCCATGCTTGATAATCCAGAACGCCTCTGCCGGATCGGTGATTCCCTGCTGGCTGAGGTTGGGAGGAGGCGGATAAAGGCCTTTGCTCAGCTCCGTCTCATTGATTCCGGGTGCAAGATGGCAGGCGGCACACATCGCATCGTAATTACCCGCGCCGCTGCGAATCAGTGCCTTGCTTTCCAGGTTGGGGACCGTAATCCGTTCGGATCGCACTTCAATGGAGCGATCACGCAACATGACGATCAAGCGGTGTACCGGCTCTACGTGAGGCGTATCCGCTCCTATGTTGATCACACCTGAATAGACTGCCACTGCAATGAGCGCCAGAACGGCAAGCGTCAGCAGCAGGGCAGCCTTCAGGAAGGTCATGGGTTAGAACCACATACGAACACCGGCTACCAGCCGGGCATCGTGAGTGTCTTCGCCTTCTTCTCGGGCATAGGATGCCGTCTGACCATGGGTGTTGTTCCATGACACGCCAACATAGGGCGCAAACTGCGGGGTGATTTCGTAGCGCAAGCGCAGACCGAACTCGGTTTCGGAAATACCGGACCCCGTGCCACGGGCCTCATCGTTCTTGCCGTAGAAGTTGAGCTCGGTATGCGGCTGCAAGATGAGATTGTTGGTCAGCATCATGTCGTACTCGGCCTCTATGCGCAGACCGGTCTGGCTGCCTTCGCCAAGGAAGGCCGTTATTTCCAGATCCAGATCCTTGATGGCTTCGCCCTGGATACCAAACGCTGCCCATGTTTGAGGCGAACCGGGTTTGAAATCCTGCCGGACACCGGCCACCGTTTCCCACCAGGGCGTGATGGCATGTCCCCAGAGTGCCTGAATTTCGGCTTCTTCGGTATGACCGTTGGTACGCTGGCCTTCGGAGCGGAAGTTAAATCGGTTTACATCGCCACCAATCCAACCTTCGGCCTGCCAGTTAAGCGTGCTGCCCTCCTTGGCGTCCTGCCACTCCAATTGGTCGAAGAGCAGGTAGCTGTGGATGGCGCTGTCATGCACGGCATGGCCGGCGAGAGGAGGAAAGGCTGCCTCGCGCATGGCCGCGGTGACAGGCGGGATGGGTGTACGGCTCTGGGATGTGGCCGTGCTGTCTGGAGTAGGGCTGCCGTGCGCCATGCCGTCATGATTCATCGAATGGGAGTCCATGGAGCCGTGCGACATCCGGCTATGGTCCATCTGCCCATGATACATGCCACCATGCGCGTGTTGCGCCTGGGTGGGATTTCCCGTGGCGCCAGCCTGAGAAGCCGGATCTGCCGCATGGGCTACAGAGATGCTGCCCAATACCAGCGCAAACGTACAGGCCGGCAGGCGGGTCGATAATGTGCTCACAGGCCTCTCCTTAAACATCGACAATAACTTCGCGGAACATGCCGGTTTCCATGTGGAAGAGCATGTGGCAATGATAGGCCCAGCGGCCAAGCGCATCGGCGGTCACACGGTAGCTGCGCTTCGAGCCGGGCGGCATGTCGATGGTGTGTTTGCGGACCATGAAGCGGCCGTGTTCGTCTTCCAGGTCACTCCACATGCCGTGCAGGTGGATGGGGTGCATCATCATGGTGTCGTTGACCAGCACGATACGAACCCGCTCGCCGTAAGTAAGCCTGATGGGCTCGGCATCCGAGAATTTCATCCCGTCGAATGACCAGGCAAAGCGCTCCATATGCCCCGTCAGGTGCAGCTCCAGGGTGCGGGTTGGCTCACGGCCATCCGGGTCGGGAAAGGTACTTTTGAGATCGGCATAGGTGAGGACACGGCGGCCGTTGTCCCGCAGGCCCATTCCGGGGTCGTCCAGTTTGGGGGCAGGCATCATGGTCTGCATGTCCACCAACGGATTGCCGTCTTCGCTGGCCGGGTGCGTCTGCATGGCTCCGGTGTCATGTCCGCCGTGTGGTGTGCCATGGTTCATGGCGCTGTGATCCATGCCGTGACTGCCGTGATCCATCCCTGCGTGGCCCTTAGACGACGGTGCGCTGTGGTCGCCGTGCCCCATGTCCGCCATGCTTACCAGCGGGCGGGGATCCATGTCTGGTACCGGTGCGTTAAGGCCTTCGCGAAGGGCCAGCGTGCCGCGGGCATAACCGGTGCGGTCCAGGGACTGGGCGAAAATCGTGTAGGCCTGCTGGTCGGACGGCTCGACGATGACGTCATAGGTCTCCGCCACCGCGATCCGGAATTCGTCTACGCTGACGGGCTCGATGGGTTGGCCATCTGCCGCCACGACTGTCATCTTCAGACCGGGAATGCGCACATCGAAATAGGACATGGCCGACCCATTGATGAAGCGCAGCCGAATCTTTTCCCCAGGCTTGAAAAGGCCGGTCCAGTTGCCGTCAGGCGCTGCCCCGTTCATGAGATAGGTGTAGGTAGCGCCTGTCACATCAGCCAGATCGGTAGGCGTCATCCGCATCTCGGCCCACATTGCGCGGTCCTTTACCGTGGCGGACCAGCCTTTCTCGCTCACATCGTTGACGAAGTCGACCACGGTGCGCTGGTTGTTGTTGTAGTAATCGGCCTGCTTCTTGAGCGTCGAGAGGATGTGCTCGGGCTTCTCATCGCTCCAGTCCGTTAGCATCACTACATAATCACGGTCATAGGCAAAGGCCTCCGGTTCACGCGGCTCGATGATCAGCGGGCCATAGACCCCCCGCTGCTCCTGAAAGCCCGAGTGGCTGTGATACCAGTACGTGCCGTGCTGCTGGACCTTGAAGCGGTACTCGTACAGACCGTCAGGTGCGATGCCGCTAAAGCTCAGCCCGGGTACGCCATCCATCGTGGCCGGCAGGATGATGCCGTGCCAGTGGATCGAGGTGGCCTCATCGAGTTGGTTGCGAACGCGCAGCGTAACGGTATCCCCTTCGCGCCAGCGCAGAAGCGGGCCGGGCAGGCTGCCGTTGATGGTCAGGGCGGTGCGCTTGGCGCCGGTGATGGTGACGGGCGTTTCGCCAATGACCAGATCGAATTCGGTGCCGGACAGTACGGTGGGTTGTCCGGGGCTGGTCAATGCCCAGACGGGGGTTCGCCAGAGGCCTAGGCCGCTCAGCAAACTGCCTGCTGCCAAGCCTTTTACGAACGTACGCCTCGATGTAGTGGGTGCCATGCAGTTGTTATCCCGTCGGTGGGCCGTGAGGGCCTTGTTCTTTTCACATAATCCGTTTCGGCTGAGGCGTATAAACCGCTTCGGCGCTACCTATGGACGTTGCATAGACTGCCGATACGGCTGAGCGCTCCGTAACATCCGGAAATATTTAGCCGCCCTCTGGCCGATGCCGTATCGATAGCCTGAGGGGATGACAGTAGCGGAGCCAGGAGATGGTGGAAACAGGCAGAGCGCATGGCTGAGCTGACGGTATATGTCGGGTTGTTTCTGGTTGCCCTAGCCGCTGCTACCTTGTTGCCAGCCCAGTCTGAGGCAGCGCTGGCCGCGTTGTTATTACAGGGCAGTTATTCCGTGCCCTTGTTACTCTTGGCGGCGATTCTTGGTAATACGCTGGGCTCGGTGGTGAACTGGTTTCTAGGGCGCTCAATCGAGCACTTTCGGGACCGCCGCTGGTTCCCTGTTTCGCTCCGTCAACTCGAGCGCGCGCAACGGGGGTATCGCCGTTATGGACGCTGGTCGCTGCTACTGAGCTGGGTACCGGTCATTGGCGATCCGCTGACTCTAGTAGCAGGCGTTATGCGCGAACCGCTGCCCGTCTTTATCCTGCTCGTCGGCTTCGCCAAGACGGTGCGTTATCTGGCCGTCTCGGCCCTAGTCCTTGGCTGGTACTGAGCGGACCGCGTGTCACCGCGGCTGCCATGACTGGCAATCCTCGAAAAAGCGCGCTTAACTCTGGGTAGCCCATTGTTTTTCCGCAGGCGATTCGACGTTCTCATGACAGAGCAGACCCCGCATATGCCGCTCGAAGGCCCAGGTGAGCGCAACCGCTGCACAGGCCAGACCCAGAGCCATTCCCCACCAGACGCCACGGGCATCAAAACCTAATACCAGCCCTAAGAGCCAGGCTGAGACAATTCCCACACAGCAGTAGCAAACCAGGCCGATCAACATGGCCTGGCGAGCCTGCCGGATACCCCGCAACGCGCCCGAGGCGATGCCCTGGATACCATCGAAGAACTCAAACCAGGCGGCGATCGCCAGCAGGCTTACGGCCAATGCCATAACGGTGCGGCCGGCAGGGTCGTCCCGATCAATGAACAGACCCACCAGGGTCTCCGGCATGAGCCAGAATGCAATGGCGACGGCCAGCATGCAGGTGGCGCCAACGGTAATGCCGATACGGCCAGCCAGACGTGATTCCGCAAACCGGCCCGCACCAAAGTGCAGCCCGACCCGCAGGCTGGAGGCATAGGCCAACCCCACCGGAATCATGAAGGCAACGTACACCAGCTGATTGGCGATCTGGTGCGCGGCGAGCTGAGTGCTTCCCAGCGCGCCCATGCACAGGGCAGCGGCGGCAAACAGGGCGGTCTCGACGGCATAGGTGCCGCCGATGGGCAGGCCCAGGCGCAGGGTTTCGCTGATAGCGCCCCGGTTGAGGCTGAGCAGTTTCCGAGCGATCGGGTAGGCTGCATAGGCACTGCGTGCCCGGATGGTCAGCGCCATGGCCAGCGCCATGGCCGTCATGACCAGCGCTGTGATCAGGCCGATACCCTTCAAACCAAGAAACGGCAGACCCATCCAGCCTTCGATAAAGGCCAGGTTGAGCACCAGGTTGGCCAGTGCGCCGCCAATGGCAATCGACATCACCGGCCCGGGGCGGCCGATACCGCTGGTAAAGCCGCGCAGGGACATGAACACCAGATAGCCGGGCAGGGCAAAGCTTACGGCGTGGATAAAGCCCATGGCTTCGGCTGTTGTCGCCGGAGCCTGCCCCAGGGCCAGCAGCGCAGGCTCCAGACTCCAGAGGATAAGCCCGGCGATCAATGCAAGGCCCAAGGCGATCCAGACGCCCGCGCAGGCGACCTCTGTTACGCCCTCGGTATCGTCTTGACCGTGCCGGATTGCCACCAGATTACCGACCGCGGCGATGATCCCCACGCAAACTACCGTCACGAAGGAATAAGTGGCGGCCCCTAGTCCTCCACTGGCCAGCGCCTCGGGGCCGATGCGGCCCATCATGACCGTGTCGGTAAAGACCATGGCCACGTAGGCCAGCTGGGCGGTAATCAGTGGAACGGCCAGACGAGCCAGCGCGGGCAATTCGGTACGTAGCAGGGTCATGAATGAGTCAAACTCACAAAGGCAGAAAAGACGTCTGCCAGACAGGCAGAAAGGCAGGGTGATTGTGGGTACACTTGGGCTGGCCCACAAACCGAAAATAAACCTGCCTGCCATGAGTTTTAATCATGTCTGAGTCGACTCGTCTTCCTCCGCTTTATGCCTTGCGCGCCTTTGAGTCGGCGGCCCGGCATTCGTCTTTCACGCGTGCCGCGCAGGAGCTTTCACTGACCCAGAGCGCCGTGAGCCGACATATCCGCACCCTGGAGGCCCATTTTGGGTGTCGACTGTTCGAGCGCTCGGGGCGGCAGCTGACGCTTACGGAACCGGCCAAACTGTTGCTGCCGGGCATCAGCGAAGGTTTCGAGGCATTGGGCCGGGCGTGCTCCGTGTTGTCGGTGGACGAAGGTGCGCTCCGGCTCAAGGCGCCCTCCACGTTGTCCCTGCGCTGGTTGCTGGCGCGGCTGTCCCGCTTTCGGCAGGCGAATGAGGGGATCGAAGTGCAGCTGACCAGTGCCTGGATGGACAGTGATCATGTCGACTTCATCCACGAACCCTTCGATTGTGCGGTGCTGCTGAGCCACGGTCGTTTCCCGGAAGAGTGGGAAAGTACCTTGTTGTTTCAGGAATGGCTGATTCCAGTTTGCTCGCCTGAAGCCGCAGCGGAGGGTCCCTGGGATGTACAGCGGTTGCGGGAGACCGAGCTGCTGCATCCCACACCCGATCGTCGCGATTGGCGTCGCTGGCTTCAAGCTATGGCGCTGTCGGACGACATACCGATCAGAGGCGGACAGGTATTCGATACGTTAGAGCTTGGAATGGCGGCCGCTGCCCGCGGGTATGGGGTATCCATTGGAGATTTGGTAATGGTCTCGGAGGATCTTCAGCTTGGACGGACGGCGCTCCCCTGGCCTACAGCGGTGGCGAGTGGTGAGGCGTATTACCTGGTATGGCCCAAGGCTCGACGCAACCCAAAGCGTTTCTCTCTGCTGAGAGATTTTCTTCTGGCTGAGGTCAACGCCATGACCTTACCTGATGTGACCTACCACTCATAATAAACATTCCGACGTCCATCGTGCTGATGGGTCAAGTTGTCTTACATCCCGCCGATAATCAAACGACCGACTTAGAAGATTCGCCCCGAAGAGGGCCTTGCGTGTACAGCATCTCAGGTCGTCAAAGCCAACCTAACGTGAATGCCAGTCGGGGAATGCTGGTGTTCTTCAGGAGAATAATCCCATGTCGGGACGTCGTTTCGGTATCGCCGGGCAGCTTGCGCTTGCTCTGACGGTCATATTGGTTGTGGTTATCACAGGAAGTGGATTGTTTGCGTTGCGCTCCCTGAGTGTGTCGACAGAAGAGGCTCACCGCCAGCATCTGGCCAGCGAGGCACGGTTACTTGCTGATCAGCTCAAGACTTTCCATGGCACATTGAAAATCAGTACCCAACGCTTGGCCGGGTTGTTTGAGCGTCGCTTTGCGGCCGGGCTGACACGCGATACGAACGAGCGTGTCACCGTGGGAAGTGCTTCCACCCCTGCGCTTAGCCTGCAAGGCAGTCGCCTGAACGGCGATTTCACACTGGTCGACGAGTTCACCTCGCTTACCGGCGGCGCCGCTACGGTATTCGTCCGTGATGGTGACGAATTTGTCCGTATCACCACGTCGGTCAAGAAAGAAGACGGCTCCCGTGCCATCGGTACGCAACTGGACCATAAGCACCCGGCGTATGCGGGCTTGCTTCAAGGTCAGCCTTACGCTGGACGTGCGGTACTGTTTGGCCGCAACTACATGAACCAGTACACGCCGGTGCGTGATGCCTCGGGTCAGGTCATGGCTGTTTTGTATGTCGGCTTCGATTACACCGATACTCAGAAAGAGCAGTTCGATAACCTGTCCGCGTTCCGTATCGGCAAGACCGGCTCGCTGGCCTTGCTGGATGAGCAGAACAAGTGGCTGGTAACGCCGGCCGGTACCGACAAGCCTGACGCTGCGCTGGCCTCTATCAACCTGAACGCCAAGCCGGGCACGACGGTCGAGTGGGAAGATGGCAAGGCGGCGTTCCAGAGCGTTGTCGCGCAGGTGCCGGGTGATGCCTGGAAAGTGGTCGCCACCCTGCCAAAAGCGGAAGTGGGCGAGCTGATCTGGAAAGTGGGTACGCAGCTGGCGCTGGGTAGCCTGTTGGCTTTGATCCTGGCAATTGGTGCCTCGGTCGTAATGCTGCGTCACAAGCTCAAGCCGCTGGATAACCTCGTCAAGCAGGCCCAGGCTCTAGGCGAAGGTCAGCTGAGCGTCCGTCTGAAGGTTGAAAGCCACGATGAAATCGGCAAGCTTTCCCACAGCTTCAACCAGATGGCTGAAGCCCTGTCGAACACGGTAGATCGTGTACGTCATTCTTCTCATGACGTAACCAGCCGTTCAGATCAGCTGAGCACCCTGTCCGGTGCTACCCAGCGCCGTTCGGCCGAGCAGTCTTCCCAGATCGACAGCATGGCGAGCGCCGTAGAAGAGTTCAGCGCCACTGCACAGAACATTGCCGACAGCATGCGTAAAACCGAGCAGCTGACTAACGAAAACGCCGCTGAGACTCGTAACGGTACGGCCTCCATGCGTGCTGCCTCGAAAGCGCTGGAGCAGATCGCCCAATCGCTGGGCACGACGGCTACCGTGGTCAATAACCTGGGCGAGCGTTCCCAGCAGATTGGCGGGATCATCAGCGTGATCAGTGGCATCGCCGAGCAGACCAACCTGCTGGCGCTTAACGCCGCCATCGAGGCTGCGCGAGCGGGTGAGCAGGGCCGTGGCTTTGCCGTGGTGGCTGACGAGGTTCGCAGCCTGGCCGGCCGTACCAGTCAGGCAACGCGTGAAATCTCCGAGATGATCGGTTCGGTGCAGGAAGAAACCAACCGCGCCATGACCTCTATCGACGAGGGCAACCGTTTGATGCAGCAAGGTCTGTCGCTTAACGGTGACGTTGCCCAGGCGCTTCAGCGTATTGAAGCGCAGATCGATCAGGCTGTGGAGCAGTTCACCAGCATTGCCCAGGCCACCCAGGAGCAGAGCAGCACGGCGACTGCCCTGAGCCGCAACATCCAGACCATTGCCGTCGATAACGCCTCCCAGCGTGAAGCGGCGGAAGAGCTGGCCAGCACGGCCTATGAGCTCAAGCGTCTGGCGGAAGAGCTGAGCCATGAGGTAAATCGCTTCAGCTGATCGATGCGGTAGTAGGCACAAAAAAGCCGGTGCAGAGGCACCGGCTTTTTTGTGGGTAACGATCAGCGAACGATATGCAGGAAATGCATGTGACGCTCGTATTGATCCAGGATGTCGCCAATCACGTCGTCCCGGCTCCAGCCCATCACGTCATAATCCTGACCGCCTTCCTTCAGGTGCACATCGGCACGGAAGTATTTGCGATCCTCGCGCTCGTTCTGGTCGCTCTGTGTGTCCCCCATGACAAAGCTCGGCATGGCATACGCGCGCGGGCGAACCTCATACACGAACTCAGGGTTCTCTTCAGGACCGACCTCAATACGTACCCGGCCATCGTCGCCATCCTTTACGCTGACAAGATAGCTCTGCTTACGCAGCTCTTCAGCAACAGATTCACACGCAGGCTTAACCACTTCCCCGATGAAGCGCACCACGTGGGTACGACGCGGGAACATGGCCAGATTACGCAGGCGACGCTGCCAGCCACCGGCTGAACGAGGCGCAGGGCGGGAGATGTTCAGCGCCTGGTAGCGGATACCCCGTTTGGTGGCATCGAGCTTGAGCGCCTTGAGTAGGCCCCACATCGAACAGAGCAGTGCGATGGTAAAGGGTAGCGCCGTGGCAATCGTGGCTGTTTGCAGGGCCTTGAGACCATCGGCCAGGAGCAGCGCAATCGCCACGACGCCCATGGAGGCCGCCCAGAAGACTCGTTGCCAGACAGGCGTCTTGTCCATGCCGCCGGAGGCGAGCATGTCGACCACCATCGCGCCGGAGTCCGCCGATGTTACGAAGAACACCACAACCATGATGATGGCTACCATGGAAATAGCCGACGCAAAGGGGAAATGCTCGAGGAAGGCAAACAGCGCCAGGGAGCTGTCTTTGTTCACGGCATCGCCTAGCGACGTAATGCCCTGCCAGGAGATCATGTGGATGGCGGTATCACCAAATACGGTCATCCAGAACAGCGTAAAGCCGGCTGGTACCAGCAGCACCCCGGAGACAAACTCGCGGATCGTGCGGCCGCGGGAGATGCGGGCAATGAACAGACCCACGAAAGGCGACCATGCCAGCCACCAGCCCCAGTAGAACAGCGTCCAGCCGCCGATCCAGTCGTTGGGCTTATAGGCATAGAGGTTAAAGGTACGGCTGACAATCTCGGTCAGGTAGCCACCGGTGTTCTGCACAAAGGTTTGCAGAATGAATACGGTGGGCCCCAGGACCAGCACCATCAGGAGCAGCAGCACGGCCAGTCCCAGGTTCAGCTCCGACAGGCGACGAACCCCCTTGTCCAGGCCGGTAACCACCGACAGGGTCGCCAGGGCCGTAGTCGCAATGATCAGGCCGATCTGCACCGGCACCGACACTTCCAGACCGAACAGGTAGTTGAGACCGGTATTGATCTGCGCGACGCCAAAGCCCAGGGATGTTGCCACCCCCAGGACGGTACCCAGGATGGCGAAAATATCCACCGCATGGCCGATTGGCCCGTAGATACGTTCACCAATCAGAGGATACAACGCTGAGCGCAGCGTTAGCGGCAGCCCGTGACGGAAGCTGAAGTACGCGAGGATCAGCGCCACGATGGCGTAGATAGCCCAGGCATGCAGGCCCCAGTGGAAGAAGGTGATGATCAACGCCTCACGGGCGGCGTCCACTGTGCCAGACTGGCCAGTGGGCGGCGACAGGAAGTGCATGACCGGCTCGGCCACGCCAAAGAACATCAGGCCGATCCCCATGCCCGCCGAAAACAGCATGGCAAACCAGGTCGTGCTGCTGTAGTCCGGCTCGCTGTGGTCCGGGCCGAGCTTGATATCGCCATAACGGCTGACGCCCAGAAAGACTACGGTCAAGAGGATCAGCGCCACCGCCAGAATGTAGAACCAGCTGACGTTCGTAATAATCCAGGACTGAATGAGACCAAAGACGCTTTGCGCGCTCTCGTGAAAGGCACTGGCATAGATGACCAGGATAAGGATAAGCAAGGTCGAGCCCCAGAAAACCGGGGGATTGAGGGTACGGGTAGGTGGTGATTGGCTTTCGGTGGCCATCAGGCACTTTCTCCTTTTCTGTCGGCGCCAAGGTGGCTGCAAAGGAGTGCCTAGCCGACCCGCTCCGAGGGTCGGCATTGAAACACGAGGTGGTTGTCGCTCAGGTCACCTCAGGCACTCGCGGGTCTGTACTGCAATGCTTCAGCCAGATGAGACCGCAAAATCTGCGGCTCTGCTGCAAGATCGGCTAACGTACGTGCCACCTTGATCACTCGGTGCAGGGCGCGCAGGGACAGCCCCAGCCGTTCACCTGCGCTCTCGATCCACCGCTGGTCGTCTGCCGTCAATGCACAGTGTTGGTGCAAGGCACGCAAATCCAGAAAGGCATTCGCCACCCCTTGGCGAGCCAGTTGCCGCTCACGGGCGGCGGCGACCTGTTCGGCAGCCTGTTGCGTTGTAAGGCGGCCGGAATCGTTCTTGGTGTCAGGGCCGCCCAGACGCACACTTTCCCGGGCGACGGTGATATGCATGTCGATCCGGTCCAGCAGTGGGCCGGAAAGTTTACCACGATAACGTTGTACCTGATCGGGCGAGCAACGGCAGCGGCCGGCCGGATCACCCAGATAGCCGCATGGGCAGGGGTTCATGGCGGCGACCAGTTGGAAGCGGGCCGGAAAGCGGACACGGTCCCGGGCGCGGGAAATCACGATCTCGCCACTTTCCAGCGGCTCGCGCAGGACTTCCAGCACCTTACGGTCAAATTCGGGCAGCTCGTCCAGAAACAGCACGCCTTGATGCGCCAGAGTGATCTCGCCCGGGCGAGGGCGACTGCCGCCACCCACCAGGGCGGGGCCCGAGGCCGAGTGATGCGGCTGCCGGAATGGCCGCTGCGGCCAGTGAGCCATGGGCGTGTGGCTGGCAACCGAATGAATTGCAGCCACTTCCAGGGCTTCGAATTCATTCAGGGGCGGCAGCAGACCGGGCAGCCGGCTGGCTAGCAGAGTTTTTCCAGTCCCAGGAGGGCCTGCCAGCAAGAGGTTGTGCGAGCCTGCCGCTGCAACCACCAGAGCGCGTTTGGCAGCCACTTGGCCCTGCACGTCAACAAGGTCGGGATAGGGTTGCTCCTGCCGTCTCAACCCCTGGGCTTCGTACGGCGTAAGGGGCGTCTGCCCGGTAAAGTGCGCTGCGATCTCCAGCAGATGGCCCACCGCGATGACTTTAAGCCCGCCAGCCAGGCTGGCTTCCTCGGCGTTTTCATGGGGCACGATCAGTGTGCGTCCGGCTTCCCGTGCGGCAAGCGCTGCGGGTAATACACCCTGGACGGGGCGCAGTGCACCGGAGAGCGCCAGCTCACCCAGGCATTCGATATCGGCCAGGGCATCCGCGGGTAGCTGCGCACTGGCCGCCAGAATGCCAAGGGCAATGGCCAGATCGAAGCGGCCACCATCCTTGGGCAGGTCGGCAGGGGCAAGGTTTAGGGTGATGCGGCGTGCCGGAAAGTCGAAGCCTGAATTGAGGATGGCGCTACGCACGCGATCCTTACTCTCCTTGACGGCGGTTTCCGGCAGGCCGACCAGGGTCAATGCGGGCAGACCGTTGGCCAGATGCGCTTCTACAGTGACGCAGGGGGCTTCCACGCCCACCTGGGCGCGGCTACAAACGATGGCGAGGGACATGATCACTCCTTGATCAGTGTCCCGCCGGCCGGGTTATTCGGCGGTCGGCGGGGTGGGTTCCGTTTTGTTGTTCTGGAAAGCCATTTTGGCTGATGTCGGTGCGTCTTGTGCAGGCTGGGCGGCAGCAACAGGCTCTTTGCCTTGGCCTTCCAATTCGGCCAGGCGAGCTTCCAAGGCCTCAAGACGAGCGCGGGTGCGTTCAAGGACCAGCATCTGGGTGTCGAATTCTTCACGGCTAACCAGATCGAGCTTGCTAAATCCGCTCTGCATCAGTGCCTTGAACTGGTTTTCGATATCGGCACGGGGCGAGCCTTCTCCGAACAGGCGGCTGGCTTGTTGGGTCAGGGAGTCGAGTAGCGCTTTGGGTGGGAACATACGCTTCATCCATTAAAAAGTGTTTGGACCAGTGTATCACGCTCCTTTCCAACGCCAGGATGCCGGGCATCTGCACATTTTTTGGGCACCCCTTCCGGGCACTGTGCGCCAGGATGGTGCGATCTGCTGTGAAATGGACGCTATCTCATTCAACCGAAGCGCATAGAGGCGTTGCGCCATGCGGCTTTGCACGAAATGGCAAGGTTTCTGCTTTAGCCGTTATGACAGAGGCACCACGCACCAGGGATGCGGAAGCGAAGCGGTGATTGCTTCGTAGGCGGGCGAGGGTGGCGGCGAACCGTTTTAGAGCGGGGCGACGTTACAAAGCCACAGACTGCGCTTAGACTTGAGACGGGGTTCGTTCCTGGGGCAAGTCCACTTTTCGGGAGAAGTTCATGAAACTAGTCACCGCCATCATCAAGCCGTTCAAGCTCGACGACGTCCGCGAGTCGTTGTCCGAGATCGGCGTTCAAGGCATCACCGTCACCGAGGTCAAGGGTTTCGGTCGCCAGAAGGGGCACACGGAGCTATACCGTGGCGCCGAGTACGTTGTCGATTTCCTGCCCAAGGTGAAGATCGACGTCGCCATTGCCGATGACCAGCTCGACCGTGTCATCGAGGCCATTACCAAGGCAGCCAACACCGGCAAGATCGGTGACGGCAAGATTTTCGTTGTAAATCTGGAACAAGCCATCCGTATCCGGACCGGCGAAACCGATACCGACGCTATTTAAAAAACACCGTACTCCATACCCCCAAAGCCCCAGGAGAACATCATGACTCTGCGCAAGTACGCAGGGCTAGGAGCCCTTTTGTCCCTCGCTATGCCGAGCCTTGCCATGGCTCAGGAAGCAGCGGCGGAGCCGACGTTGAATAGCGGCGATACGGCATGGATGCTGGTGTCTACAGCACTCGTGCTTTTCATGACCATTCCGGGCCTGGCGCTGTTTTATGGCGGCATGGTTCGTGCCAAGAACATCCTGTCGGTAATGATGCAGTGTTTCGCCATTACCGGCCTGATCAGTATTCTCTGGATGATCTACGGTTACAGCCTTGCCTTCGATACCACAGGCATGGAAAAAGGCGTAACCAATTTCAATTCCTTTATCGGCGGTTTCGGCAAGGCCTTCCTGAGCTCCATTACCCATGATGGGCTGACAGGTGCGGCTGCGCTGTTCCCCGAAAGCATTTTCGTCACCTTTCAGATGACCTTTGCGATCATCACCCCGGCGCTGATCGTGGGTGCGTTCGCCGAGCGTATGAAGTTCTCCGCCATGCTGGTCTTTACCGGTGTGTGGTTCACCCTGGTCTATGCACCGATCGCCCATATGGTGTGGAGCGGTGACGGTGGCCTGATGTGGGATTGGGGCGTGCTGGATTTTGCTGGCGGCACCGTGGTTCACATCAACGCCGGTATTGCTGGTCTCGTGGCTGCCCTGGTGCTGGGCAAGCGCAAGGGCTATCCGACCACCCCGATGGCACCGCACAACCTGGGGTATACCTTGGTCGGCGCCGCCATGCTGTGGGTGGGCTGGTTCGGTTTCAACGCAGGCTCCGCCGTTGCGGCAAACGGCACTGCCGGCATGGCGATGCTGGTTACCCAGATCGCAACCGCCTCGGCAGCTCTGGCCTGGATGTTTGCTGAATGGATCACCCACGGTAAGCCCAGCGCCCTGGGGATCGCCTCGGGTGTGGTTGCCGGTCTGGTGGCCATTACTCCGGCTGCCGGTACAGTCGGCCCGATGGGTGCGCTGATCATCGGTGCGGTCGCGGGTGTGATCTGTTTCTTCTGCGCCACCAGCCTCAAGCGCAAGATTGGGTATGACGATTCCCTGGACGCCTTTGGTGTGCATGGTGTCGGCGGTATCGTGGGCGCGCTGCTGACCGGTATCTTCGCAGCACCAGCTCTAGGCGGCTTCGGCACCGTGACCGATATTGGCGGCCAGGTGTGGATTCAGCTCAAGGGCGTGCTGTTCACACTGGTGTATACCGGCATCCTAACCTTCGTCATCCTGAAGGTGATCGACATGGTCATGGGCCTGCGTGTCAGCGATGAGGAAGAGACCGTGGGTCTGGACCTGACGCTGCACAACGAGCGTGGTTACAATATGTAATAGCGAGCCGGCTACCGTTTATCGGTCAAAAAAGGGCGCCTTCGGGCGCTCTTTTCGTATGCGCGAAAGAAAGTCATTTTTCGTGCGTTATTGCCCGGAACACCGGCTCGCAGCCCCGGTCTGAACGTCAGCTTTAAAGAGCCTCTTTGTTTTTTCGAAAGCCGCGCTAGAATGCGCGCCCAGCAAGCCTAGGAGTCCGCCATGTGGCATCAGCGACAGATCACGCTGCGCGCCCGAAGCCGTGGATTCCATCTCATCACGGATGAGGTGGAATCGGCTTTGCCCGAACTGAAAAGCTGTCAGATCGGGCTGCTGAACCTGTGGCTGCAGCACACGTCGGCTTCATTGACGATCAATGAAAATGCCGACAGTGCGGTGCGTCGCGATTTCGAGCGGTTCTTCAACCAGCTCGTGCCGCAGAACGTGCCAGGGTACGAACACGATTACGAAGGGCCGGACGATCTACCGGCGCACTTCAAGAGCAGCCTTCTGGGCTGCAGCCTGACCATACCCGTGCAGGCCGGAAGGCTGGCGCTAGGGACGTGGCAGGGGATTTACCTGGGTGAGCACCGTGACCATGGCGGCGCTCGTCGGATAATGGCTACCTTGCAGGGTATGCCAGCATGAATTTTTCTTGAGCAGCCACGTCAAACTCGCGGCTGGTCAGTAACTAACCTGGTTTTCGAGGGTTTTTTATGAGTGATGAAGAGCTGGAACAGGACGATATCGAGTCCACTGATGATGACGATACCGAGGACTTTGCTGCGGCTGCAGACGAGCCCGATGTAGAAGTCGACGACAGTGCCGAGGCGGAAGAACCTGCTGCAGGCAAAGGGAAGAAGAAAAAAGAAGCCGAGCCCGAGGAGTTGCCCTCCATCGAGGCCAAGCAGAAGGAGCGTGATGCGCTCGCCAAGGCCATGGAAGAGTTTCTGGCCCGTGGCGGTAAAGTGCAGGAGATCGACGCGAATGTTGTTGCTGACCCGCCTAAAAAGCCTGACAGCAAGTACGGCAGCCGCCCGATATGATTTTAAAACCCGCCTGTATGGCGGGTTTTTTATGGGTGGCGGATTCTGGCGTGGACATTATCCTGTGCAGTCCATCTGCAGGAAGACTTCATACCGATGACCTCAACCCCAACCCTTCAGGCGCGCTGGCAGAGCCTGCGTGATCTTGCCTCCAGTGCCATTGTCCAGGAGCGCGCCCTGGAGCCCTGGCTGACCGAATCCATTCTGGAGCAGAAAGAGCTGGGGAGTGCCCTGGCATTTCGCCTGAGCCGAACGCTTACCGTCGATGCGGTGCAGCGGCACACGCTGCACGCGCGTTTCGTGAGCGTGCAGCAGGAGCATCCTGCGCTGATCGAGAGCGCCTGGGCTGACCTTGAGGCTACTGTCACACGCGATCCTGCCTTCGATACCCCGTTGGAGGTTTTCCTGTTTTCCAAGGGCTTCCTAGCGATCCAGGCCTACCGCCTCGGACATCGGCTCTGGCTCGACGGGAACCGCATGCTGCCGCTTTATATCCAGGCTCGCTGTAACGAGATGCTGGCTGTAGACATCCATCCGGCCAGCCGTATCGGGCAGGGCATCATGCTTGATCATGGTACCGGGATCGTGATTGGCGAGACGGCGGTGGTCGAGGATGACGTGTCCATTCTGCAGGCGGTCACCCTTGGCGGGACGGGCAAGGAGTGTGGTGACCGGCATCCCAAGGTGCGACGTGGCGTGATGATCGGCGCCGGCGCGAAGATTCTGGGCAACATCGAAATTGGCGAAGGAGCCAAGGTCGGGGCGGGCAGCATCGTGCTCAAGCCGGTCGCACCGCATACCACCGTGGTCGGCAACCCGGCCCGACCGGTTGGCACGCCACGCCACGAACAACCGGCACTGGTGATGGATCAGTCGTTCGATCAGGACTGATCCACCGTGTCGGTTAGTTCCAGCGCTCCAGTACCGCGGGGAGCTCGTTGAGGCTGCGGATCTCGGCATCCGGCGCATTTTCACCGGACCAGGGCTTGCCTGTAGGGTTGAACCAGATGGCCCGTAGCCCGGCCTGCTGAGCGCCCTGGATGTCATCGACAGGGTTATCGCCTACGTGCACCGCCGCATCGGCGGTCACGCCTGCCCGGCGTAGCGCTTCGTTGAAGGGATGCGGGTCGGGCTTGCCGATACCCAGCTCTTCTGCGCACAGGGCAAAACGGAAATAGTCAGCCAGGCCGATCTCGTGAACATCGGCATTGCCATTGGTCAGTACGCCCAGGTCATAGCGCAGCGATAGCTGTTCCAGCGTCTCGTGCACGTCCTCGTACAGGGTGACCTGCTGACGAGCAGCCAGGTAGATGGCGAAACCGGCTTCGGCCAGCTGCCCGGCCTCAGGTTCTTCGTAACCGGCATCCTGCAAGGCTCCATGAATGACGCGGCGGCGCAGTTCGCTGACGCGGTGCCGGAGGCCGGGGTCGCGCTCCAGGAGCTGATCCCTGATCTGCCACAGGTGCTCAACCGGAACCGGTCCCAGCCGTGATGCCTCGGCTTCCATCCAGGTACGAAGCGCATCTTCGGCGCTGTGGATGACCGGGGCTATATCCCAGAGGGTGTCATCGAGATCGAAGGTAATCAGGCGGATAGTCATGTGGATTCTGTTTTTCGCTTGGCACGTGGATGGGCATCATCATAGACCTGTGCCAGGTGCTGGAAATCCAGATGGGTATATATCTGGGTTGTGGCGATGTCCGCGTGGCCCAGCAGCTCCTGTACGGCGCGCAGATCACGGGAAGTTTCCAGCATATGGCTGGCAAAGCTATGGCGCAGCATGTGTGGGTGCAGGTGCTGGCCCAGTTCGCGTACGCCCGCTTCACGGACGCGCAGCTGAATCGCTCTTGGCGTGAGGCGTCGGCCGCTCTGACCGATGAACACGGCATCATCCTGGGCGGCCAGGGCGCGTGGCGGCAGCCAGCGTTCCATAGCCTCCCGCGCCTTGCTGCCCACCGGGACGATACGCCGCTTGTTGCCCTTGCCGCGAACACTGATCAGGCCATCTTTAAGGTCCAGATCGACAATATCCAGCCCGACCAGCTCGGACAGGCGTAGACCAGAGGAGTAGAAGAGCTCAAGCATCGCCTGGTCGCGCAGGGCAATGAAGTCATCCTCCACAGCGCCATCCAGGAGCTGTGTGGTGCGGTCCACGTCGAGGTTCTTGGGTAGCTGTTTCTGGCCTTTGGGTGCACTGACACCATTGGCGGGATCATGCTGGCAGATCCCCTCGCGAATGAGGTACTGATAAAAGCCCCGGATAGCTGAGAGCAGACGGGAAAGACTGCGGCTGGACTGTCCCTTGCGGTGCAGCTGAACGATCAGGGCGCGCAGCCGACGCGCATCGAGGCTGCTCCAGTCGGTGAGCTGTTCCTCGCGGCAGAAGGCCAGGAGTTTCAGCAGGTCACGGCGGTAACCATCGAGAGTATGGACCGACACCTGACGCTCGCTGCGTAGGTGTTGGCAGTAAGCGTCGAGGCGTTCTTCCATGTCAGCGTACCGAGCGAAGGGGAGTGGGAAAGCGCAGCAGGGCGCGAGACAGCACTTCGGCAACATGGGTTAGAAACACCGTGCCTAGTGAACTCTTGTAATGCTGTGGATCAGGACTGCCAATGGCAAGTACGCCATGCATGCCTTGGTGAATCAAGGGTGCAACCGCGGCCGATCCAACCTCGTCCTGCGCGGCTTCGCCAAACAGGAATTTCAGTTCATGTGAGCGCAACGCCCCGCTGACCGCCTTGCCGCCCGACAGCAGTCCACCAATACACTGGTGCGCCTCGGCGCTGGTCACGCTGCGGCCTACCGGCAAGGGCGATTCATGGAACAGAATCAGCCCTACATAAGGCACCTTGAACTCATGGCGCAAGCTGTCTTCGACTGTGCTGATCACATCTTCCAATGTATTGGCATCCATGAGATCAAGCACGAGACGGCGGGTTTTATCGAACAACCGGTCATTATCACGAGCCACATCCATCAGATGCGCCAGCCGATGACGCATCTCGACGTTGCGGTCGCGCAGCAGACCCAGCTGGCGCTCCACAAGGGAGACCGCCGTGCCGCGCTGGTGCGGAATGCGCATCTCGGCCAGCAGGTCCTCGCGGTCTGCAAAGAAGTCCGGATGCTGTTCCAGCCAGGCCGCAACCTGATCGGCATCGAGCGGGGGCGTTTGGTCTGTCATAAACGTACCTGGCCTTCGTATACACGGACGGCGGGTCCTGTCATGAGCACCGGCTTGCCGGGGCCGGCCCATTCGATATCGAGCAGGCCGCCGGGCAGCTCGATCTGTACAGGCGAATTTAGCCAGCCCTGGCGAATACCCGCAACCACGGCTGCACAGGCGCCGGTCCCGCAGGCCTGGGTTTCACCGGCACCGCGCTCCCAGACGCGCAGGCGCGCCCGGTGTTCATCGATGACCTGGAGAAAACCGATATTGGCCCGGTTCGGAAAACGGGGATGATGCTCAAGTTTGGGGCCGAGTTCATGCACTGGCGCGGTATCGACATTGTCGACCCGCAGGACGCCGTGGGGGTTGCCCATGGACACCGCAGCGAGTTCGACGGTACGACCTTCGACCTGAACCGGGTAGCTGATCGCCTCGGCGTCGGCCTCGAATGGAATCTGCCTGGGCTCAAGGCGCGGCGCCCCCATGTCGACCGTCACCTGATTGTCGTTACGCAGCCGCAGCTCGATGATGCCGCCTTTGGTCTCGACCTTGATAACTTTCTTGACCGTCAGACGCTTGTCGAAGACAAAGCGGGCAAAGCAGCGAGCACCATTGCCGCACTGCTCGACCTCTGAGCCGTCGGAGTTGAAAATCCGATAGCGGAAATCGACATCCGGGTTGCTTGGCGTTTCGACGATCAGGAGCTGATCGAAGCCGACCCCCGTGTGCCGATCGCCCCACTGGCGGGCGTGCTTGGGCTGGATATGCGCGTGCTGGCTAATCAGGTCAAGGACCATGAAATCATTGCCAAGCCCGTGCATCTTGGTAAACCGCAATAGCATGAGAGGTCACTCCGGTAGCCGGCTTTCGCCTGCATAGAGTTCCTCGACCGTCTCACGGCGGCGCACCTCGAAGGCCTGCTCGCCATCTACCAGCACCTCAGCCGCACGACCGCGACTGTTGTAATTCGAACTCATGGTAAAGCCATAGGCACCTGCTGAGCGAATGGCCAGCAGATCACCTTCGGCCAGAGCCAGGTCGCGGTTCTTGGCTAGAAAGTCACCGGTCTCGCAGATAGGGCCGACCAGATCATACGCACGAGTTTGGCTGTCGCGAGGCGTAACCGGCACAACGTCCATCCAGGCGTCGTAAAGCGCTGGGCGGATCAGGTCGTTCATGGCTGCATCGATAATGGCGAAGTCCTTGTGCTCGGTGTGCTTGAGGTATTCCACACGCGTAAGCAGCACGCCGGCATTGGCCACGATGAAGCGGCCGGGCTCGAAAACCAGAGCGATATTCCGTCCGGCAATGCGCTCGCGGATCGCCTTGATGTAATCGCTCGCCAGAGGCGGCTCCTCGTTGCGGTAGCGCACGCCCAGGCCGCCTCCGAGGTCCAGGTGACGGATTGTGATGCCACGCTCGGCCAAGCGGTCAATCAGTGCCAGCAAACGATCCAGCGCATCGATGAACGGCTCGAGCGTGGTGAGCTGGGAGCCGATGTGGCAGTCCACTCCGATGATCTCAAGGTTTGGCAGCTCCGCTGCGCGAGCATATACGGCCTCGGCCTCGGCGATATCGATACCAAACTTGTTTTCCTTGAGGCCGGTGGAAATGTACGGGTGGGTGCCGGCATCCACATCAGGATTCACCCGCA
This sequence comes from Pseudomonas sp. MAG002Y, assembly GCF_019400845.1. Classification (NCBI taxonomy): domain Bacteria; kingdom Pseudomonadati; phylum Pseudomonadota; class Gammaproteobacteria; order Pseudomonadales; family Pseudomonadaceae; genus Pseudomonas; species Pseudomonas sp. MAG002Y. Next base: position 284,486 of record NZ_WOEJ01000003.1, read on the forward strand.
GCGAGACGGGTGCCTTGCGGCCCATTTCGGCGGCGACTTCCTGCAGGCGCTCAAGCTCCACCCGGGACTCCACATTGAAGCAGTGCACGCCGACTTCCAGCGCGCGGCGCATGTCGTCACGGGTCTTGCCGACCCCGGAGAACACCACCTTGGTGGCTTCGCCGCCAGCGGCCAGTACACGCTCCAGCTCGCCACGGGACACGATGTCGAACCCTGCACCCATCCGTGCCAGGACGTTAAGAACGCCCAGGTTGGAGTTGGCCTTGACGGCAAAGCAGACGAGATGGGGCAGCCCGGCCAGCGCATCGGTATAGGCGCGGTACTGGCCCTCGATGTGTGCCCGGGAATACACGTAAGTGGGCGTGCCGAAGCGCTCTGCAATAGCGCTCAGCGGCACACCTTCCGCATGCAGGCTACCTGCGCGGGATGTAAATGACTCCATGGAAGGCTCCCTGGTCAGAACGTGTCGTGGCGATGCTCGTGAGCCGCTTTTTCATCGTCCGGAAGGTACAGGTCACCTTTTTGGCCGCAGCCTGCCAGCAGGCATGCGAAAGCAATTAGAGCAAGGGAAAGGCGCTTCATGGCGAATCCTTTGAAAAGCATGATTGACCCGGAGTATACCCGGCACCTGCCCCCTTGCCTATGTAACGCCGCGCGTGCCTGACAGGCCTGGGCGGTGCAGCCGTCTTTGCGACTGGACGAGGGGCGGTCGCCGGGGTAACGTCGAGGTCTTTTCAATACCGATTCAAGGAATCCCATGAGCAGTCTGAGCGAAGCCCGCTTCCACGATCTTGTCGATACTACCCAGCAGGCGGTCGAAGACATCCTCGACGACAGCGATCTGGACCTGGATCTGGAGAACAGCGCCGGTGTCCTCACGATTCGCCTGGAAAACGGCAGTCAGGTCATTCTGAGTCGTCAGCCTCCGCTACGGCAGCTCTGGGTGGCGGCCCGCTCGGGCGGCTATCACTTCGATTATGACGAGGCGGGCAACCGGTGGATCTGCGACAGCACCCAGGAGCCGCTGGGCGAACTGCTGACCCGTGTCATTCGCGAGCAGACGGGCGATGAGCTCGATTTCAGCCAGCTCTGATCCTGCGTCATCAGGCGAGGACGCCGAATCGGTGCCCTCGCCCTGCGTTCGGCGCTGTTGCCTGGACGATCACGATATCTGTCTGGGCTGCGGTCGCACGCTGGATGAGATTCTGGCCTGGGGCGAAGCGTCAGCCGAAGCGCGTCGGGCCATCATTCTGACCGCACAGGCGCGCAGGGACCATCGATCCAACACTGGCTGACCGGTGGTTCCGTCTACCCTGATCCCTGTGTTACGGTCAGGCCATCCGCAGCCGAAGGGCTGCACTCCCAACGCCGCCCGTGCGGCATCCGTTTCGGCATGAGACATGCTGTTCAGTACCTCGAAGCGCCGCCTGCAGCCGTTGCTGCAAGCGCGTTTCCGACATCCAGCCGCCAAAGGAGGCATCATGCGCCAGATCGCTCAGCCCATCATTACGCAGACTGACTACCAGCAGCTCGACCGCCTGCTCGATAGCCTTGAGGAATTTGGCCCGGCTGCCGAGGCGCTCGAAGAGGAGCTGGAGCGCGCCAAGGTGGTACCGCCTGATGAGGCGGAAGGTGTTGTGACCATGCATTCCCAAGTGCATTGCCGTGAAGAAGGCAGTGGCAAGGAATACCATCTGCGTCTGGTGTATCCCAACGAAGCCCGGGAAGAAGGCACCGTATCCGTGCTAACGCCCGTGGGCAGTGCACTGCTAGGGCAGACGGTAGGTCAGCGCGTTGAGTGCACGGCACCCGGCGGGAAAACGCTGCACCTGTCGCTACTGGAGCTGGAGCCGACGGCCAAGGCAGTCGGCTACTGATCAGACTGCCATGAATGCCTGGTTGAGCGCCTCTTCCAGCTCTGCCTTGAGCCTCAGGTAGGCCAGGGTGTGCGGGCGAGGCTCGCCAGGCACGTGCAGAAGATCCAGATCCGTCAGGTAGCAGCGATAACGTTCTCCGGTACGGCGGCGCGCCAGGATATGGCGTGCCACCTCCTGGTACAGCCGTGGGCCGTAGTCGAGCTCGGAAAACTCACGGTGATCGCAATATAGGGTTACCAGACGGCGCCCGGCCTTGGTGGCGGTCACAATGGCCTGAACCGCATAGTACGGCACCGTTTCCAGGGGCAGATCAATCTGTCGCCGCTCCAGATGCCGCGCCCGTTGAGGTGCTGGGGGCAGGACTTGGAAATAGTGCATCTCAGCCAGCGGCACCCGACTGGCTTCTAGGGGCATCTGGGCACTCTGCCGGCGGTGAATGGAATGCAGGAAACGCTGCAGGGGGGCCAGCAGCGTCTGCTCATCATGGAAAGGCAAGCGCTGTGACCAGAGGGCGTTGTGCTCATCCAGTACGTAGACACGTGCCGTTTCACCTTCCTGTCGATAAAATACCTGAATGCTGCCGGTACGGCCCAGCGGCAGGATAAGGCCGAGTTCGTCACCCTCTAATGCATGGGGGTCCAGACTCAGGGGCGTCCATTCCTGCTTTGGAGCGGACAGGTGCAGCAACAGCGAGTCCCGGTCGGCCAGGGGGGTATGGCTCAGCTTGCCCTCGCGCAGCTCGAGCATGTGGAAACGCTGCTGGATCTGGAGCAGATAGCGCGTTTTGTGCTCACGCAGCATGGCCGTGCGGACTTCGTCGAACACTGCTTCCACGCGTTCTACGATCAGCGGTGCCCGGTTCCGGCAAAAGCTGCGTATCGACAGGCGAGGCAATGACTCCTGATCGCCAGAGGGCAGGCTGTTGAAGTAGGCGCATAAGCAGTCGAGCAGGGCATTGGCCCCTTCGAAGCGGTTGACGTACAGTTCGTTCCAGCTGTTGAGAGTGATCTGGTCCAACGTCATCACCAGGTTTTCACGCATCCCGGCGTAGCCCAGGGCGTCGATACGATCGCTGGTGAGGTAGACGTTGCGCTGACTGTGCTGGTAGAGCGGATCGATCCCTACGTTGATCAGCAGCAACACCTCGCGGGGCGCGGCCGGACGAAGCAGGACGGCTTCCGGTACGGTGTCCGGTCGGTCGTTGAAGCTCTGCTGGAAACTCTGGATCAGGTTGTTGAGTTCGAACGGGGTAAGGTCGCTCTCGCCGGCATGCAAGGTCAGGCGGGTGGCATTGTCGATAATGCCGTTGTAGCGACACCAGGCCAGCAGCTCGGCCAGTTCCCAGGTGCGCTTGAGTGGGGAGTGCGAATGGCACTCTTCCGCCGTCAGGTTGCCACGGTGCAATGACCACGGGCGGCGGCGCTCGCCAAAGGGGCGCTCTTCCTGCACCAGGGTAACGAACTCTTCGGCCAGTTCTGGCGCAATGCCCGGGTTGATAAAGTCGATTTTGCCCGCCTTGCGCTCGAACGCCGCATACAGGCGGCGCCCCAGAATACTCAGGTCGCGCGGGGCGAGGTGGCTTTCAACCTGCTGTTGCTGGGCGAACTGCGCCAGGAAGCGGTAGCTGTGAGTCAGGGCATTGACCAGAATCCTACGCTCGGCGCTGACGTCATCTACCTTCCAGCCCTGGCGCTCGTCCAGCTTGCGCAGCATATGCTCATCCCAGCCCCAGGACTGGGTCAGCTTTTCCATCAGCAGACGTTGCCAGCTCTTGCGGCCTTGCCGGGGCGGACGGCTCAGGGGCTTGCCAACCTTGAGGTACAGGCAACGACGGACCAGCTCGAGCCGATCCAGGTCGCCGCGCAGGAGCAGATATTCTTCCAGGCGCTGGTACACCAGCCTATAGGGATCGACCTGATCGAGATCCGTGACGCCCGAATGGACCAGCTGTTTGAGGCGTCGGCTGAGCGTGACCGTGTGCGGGTGCTCGCAGGCGTACAGTTCGGTCACCATGAGTTTCAGGACTGATTTGTAGGGCGAGCTGATCCCTTTGAATAGTTGCCACAGCCCGGCGCCAATGTATTCGCCTGGAGGGATGTGGTCGATATGGCCGAAATCCAGTACCTCGCGCGCCTTGATGAAGCGATGGTGCAATAGTCGCTGGGTAAAGCCTTCGTAGTCGCTCTCCTCCTGAGCGACCGGCACCTGCCACCATAACGGCGTACGGCCGCCTAGCCAGATGGCGGTGCGATAGAACTCGTCGAGTAGCAGAAAGTGCTGCGCCGTACCGCAATCGTCCGACGTCAGGAGCCCCGGGCGCTGGCCCTGGCTGAACTGGTCGGCGTCAATCAGAAAGATGTGCAGCTCGGCATTGAGCGAGGCCGCCCAGGTTTCAAGCAGGGCGCACTTGCGCTTCAACTCGGCGAGCGCCTGTGCACTCATGCCGGGGGCATGGCAGAGCCAGATATCCAGGTCGCTGCTGTCGGCCTGGGTCAGGGTGCCCAGGCTGCCCATGAGGTAAAGGCCATGCAGCGGCTCGTCCCGATGTGTACGTGCGGGCTTATAGGCAAACGAGCGGGTAAGGCGACGGGCTTCTGCCAGCTGTTCGTCCGTCGGCTCAAAGCCGGTCAGGCCGGCCGGCGTACTGGCCGAGACATAGCCCGGCAGCATGGGATGGTTGACGTGCAGCAACAGGGGCAGCAGGGTCAATACCGGCTGCTGTCGGCTGGGCAGGCCTTCCAGAGCGCGAACGAGGCGACCAGTGTTGATGGTCAGAAAGCGCGCGCGTACCTGCTTGAGGGCTTTGCGATCAATGCCCTCGTCGTCATCCAGTTGAAGGTCAGGGAAACGGGTCATGACGGGTCCATAGCTAAGCCGCAAGCGTACCAGTCGTACCCATAAAGTACGACTGGTTCACAGTGCGTTCATCTCGCTGGACGCTACCGCCTGTCCAAAACCACCGGTGGGCGGTTCGCTCTGCGCTACTCCACGTCCGCACCGGTTTCCGGTAAATCCGGCAGCGCCCGCAGCAATTGTTCGTAGCGGGTCGTGTCGAAGGGGCGGTCTTCGGTCATCATGGTTTCGATCTCGTTGGCCAGCACAATCGCCATCAGGTGGACGATTTCCTCACGTTCGTGCCCTACCAGGGTCAGTTTATTGAAGACGGCCTGTGTAAAAGGCGGTTCGCCGGCCGCCAACTGGTTCTCGATCGCCGAGATCAGATGGGATTCGACAAAGGATTCTTCGTTGTCATCATGGTCAGACATGGTATTGGTTCACTCAGGATAGTTGATGCCAGTCACTGGCAGATAATGGAGTTCAAGCAGCAATGATTACCTGCTACACCCTCGTTAACGGTATGTTAACCCCTAAGACCATTACGCCCGACGAGCCTTTCCCTCAGGATGCCTTGTGGATCGATCTTTTATCGCCTACCGATGAGGAAGAGCAGTTCCTGGAAAAGAGCCTGGCGGTAAACATTCCGACCCGGGAAGAGATGGCCGAAATCGAAGAGTCGTCCCGTCTGTACGAGAGTGAGCGGGCCCTGCACATGACGACAACGGTCGTCAGCGGATTCAGCGAACACCAGCCGACGGCTTCGGTGCTCAACTTTGTTTTGACGCCCGAGTGGCTGGTAACGGTGCGTTACGCTGAGCTATCAGCCTTTCGTGCCTTTCGCACCAAGCTCAGCCAGCACCCCGGACTGCACAAGCGCAGCGATACCATTTTCATCTCGCTGCTCGACAGCCTGGTCGACCGGATTGCCGATATTCTCGAATCGGTTCAGGCCCATCATAACCGGCTGGCCAATGCCATTTTCCGGGAGCCCAAGCCTGATGACGAAGGGCCCAAGGCGCCCAAGTCGGATCTGCAATCCATTCTGAAGCAGTTGGGGCGCAGCAGCCTGTTGCTGGCCCGGTTGAGCGATAGCCTTCTGGGCATCAATCGATTGCTCAGCTACCTGCGCCGAGCCGCCAGCGAGTGGATCTGTCGTGAAGCCAAAGCCTGGATGAAAACCGTCGAGCGTGACTCCCGCTCGCTGGGGGACTACCAGAACCGCATGAACAACGAAATCAGCTTTCTACTTGATGCCACCCTGGGCCTGATCAATATCGAGCAGAACGGCATCATCAAGGTGTTCTCGATTGCTGCCGTTCTGTTCCTGCCGCCCACGCTGGTCGGTACGGTGTACGGGATGAACTTTGAAAACATGCCCGAACTGAGCTGGCACTTCGGTTATCCTCTTGCCCTGGTGGCCATGGTGGTATCGGCCATCATTCCATATGCCTGGTTCAAATTCCGCGACTGGCTGTAAGGGTCAGGCCGTTGTGCTGACAACGGAGCCCGTGCTACCGCTGGTGGCCTGCAGCAGCGCCGCATAGGCCTGTTGCAGCGAGGCACTGAGGCTGCTGATCTGGGTTTGTACCGCCTGTATCCGTACTTGTTTTTCTTCTTCGGAAGCGTTGCTGGCTTGGACTTGTTGCAGCTCTTTCTGGGCCTGCTGCAACTGCTTTTCCAGATCCTTGATGGTCTTTTTCAGCTTTTCGAGAGTGGTCTCGGACTCGCCGCCGCTTTGAACCTCACCACTACCAGCAGGCCCATGCTTGAGTGTCAGGCCTTGATCGGTTTTCCCGCTCTTTTCCACAGACGTCGTAGAGGTGTCATTGTCTGCAGAAGTGGCAGATGAAGGCGAAGTGGATGGCGGTTGGAAGGCAACGTTCAGCGAGGTGGCGAGTCGGTCGGTTATTGTGGACATGGCATCCTGTCTCTTCGAAAGGGTGCCATGCCATCGGCTGGTTATCGCGGAAGTTGATTCAATAGTGATGAGTGGTTGCTAACCGTTACTCGCCGGTCGTAACGGCGTTGTTGGCAACGTTTGTAGAGGCTGACCGATGATCAGCAGCTCACATCCGTAGCCTTTTACTTAGCCGTACAGCAGATGCAGCGAGACCGCCAGCACACCCAGAAACGCCCATACCACACTAAAGATAAGCGGGGAGCGCAGCGAAAACAGCAGCGATTTTCGGTAACGGCTGCCATTGAGAGGCTCGTTTCCTGCGCCGTAAAGCGGCGTCACGCGGGTTACACAGGGTTCGTTCAGGGTGTCCAGCAGCTCGCATTGTTTGCGGTGCCAATGCTCGATTACATCAAAGGCAGCCTTGATGCCAGGCCAGGCGTGGATCGATGTCACCAACCCCAACAATGCCAGCAGAGTGGGCACATATAGGGTGAACTGAGTGCCCCATTGGCTGTTGGTATTGCTCATTGAAGACGCGAACGCAATCATCAGAAAGGACTGCGACGACAGATAGGCGTTGGTCCGGTTGGACAACATCGACGACTCGAACTGGATCTCCGCGCGGTAGAAATCAAGCTGCTCCCGGAGGCTGCCAAAGAGTGTTTCCGCCTTGTCCGTACGGGGATGCGCGGCTCCCGTAGGGCTCATCATGTGGATCGCTCCTGCTCAAAAAAGCTCTCTTGTAGGGCTTTTAAGACCGTGTAGAGTTCCGTTTCAAAGGCAACGGGCGAAGCCTTGTACAAGAAAAACTTTTCACCGACGCATTGGGCGTCTACGGTTATCTGGCTTATCTGTCCAATGCCTTGGAGGCATGTCGAATGCTCAAGCTCTATGGGTTTCCCGTCAGCAACTACTACAACATGGTCAAGTTTGCGTTGCTCGAAAAGGGGCTGGAATTCGAATCCGTCACGGTTTTCCCCAGCCAGGACGAACAGTTTCTTACCATCAGCCCCTGCGGCAAGGTGCCGGTGCTGGAAACCGAACATGGCTTTATCAGCGAAACCAGCGTGATTCTCGAGTACATCGAGGAAACCCAACCGGGAACGCCGCTGTTGCCGACCGATCCGTTCGCGCGTGCCCGCGTGCGTACCCTCATGCGCGAGATCGAACTCTATATCGAGCTGCCGGCGCGTCAGTGTTACCCAGAGGTATTCTTTGGCGCCAAGGTCGACGAAGCCATCAAGGAAAAGGCCCGTCACGAATTAAGATCCGGTATCGCCACGCTCAAGCGGCAGGGGGCGTTCTCGCCTTATGTGGCAGGCGATACGCTGACCCTGGCCGATGTCTACTTTCTCTACAGCATCGACCTTGCCCGTGGGGTTGCCGAGCAATTGTTCAGCCTTGACCTTATGGCAGGCTTTCCGGCTGCCCAGTCGCTGCTGGATCGCCTGAAGCAGAACGCCCATGTGCAGCGGCTGTATGAAGAAAAGGCCCAATCCATGAGCAGTTTCCTGGCCATGGTTCGCAAGCGTCTGGAAAGCGCCTGACCCAAGCGTTTTGTCGGTCGCAGGGCACGCCTGTCTGGCATGATGGTCAATCCAGCACTTAGCCATCAGCAACGAGGACATTGTCATGCGTATCGGATTCATCGGTTTGGGTGGAATGGGCAAGGGCATGGCCGGCAACCTGATCAAGGCCGGCCATGAGGTCCTGGTCTGGAATCGCTCGCAGCAGGCGGTTCAGGAAATGGTCAGCCAGGGTGCCAAGGCCGCCAGCGAGCCCGCGGACGCATTTGATGCCGAGGTGGTGGTGTCCATGCTGGCGGACGATGCCTCTACCCGCGCCGTCATTCTCGACAGTGGCGCGCTGGACCGTGCCCGCGCGGGGGCAATCCACCTCAGCATGGCCACGCTGTCGGTTGCCTTTGTAGCCGAATTGATCGAGCGTCATGCCAAGGCAGGCGTCGACTACATCTCCGCGCCGGTCTTCGGGCGTACCGATGTGGCCGTAGCCGGCAAGCTGAACATTGTGGTGGCCGGCCCGCAGGCTGCGGTGGATAAGGTCCAACCGTTGCTGGATGCCATGGGCCAAACGACATGGCCGCTGGGTGAGGACCCGCTACGGGCCAATATCGTCAAGATTGCCGGTAATTTCATGCTGGCAAGCGCTATCGAGACGATGGGCGAAGCGTCCGCCTTGACCAAGAGTTATGGCGTCGAGCCAGCGGATCTGCTGAATATCCTCACCAACACCCTGTTTGCGGCACCGGCTTACAAGAATTACGGAGCGATGATTGCCGAGCAGCGCTTCGAGCCGGCTGCCTTCAAGCTGACCCTTGGCCTGAAGGATGTCGGGCTGGCGCTAAGTGCCGGTCAGGCGAAGAACGTACCGCTGCCGTTTGGCAGTGTGCTGCGGGATAACCTGCTGGAAGCCGTTGCCCAGGGCGAGGGGCATCTGGACTGGTCTGCATTGGGCGGTCGTGCGCTCAAGCGCTCCGGGCAGGCATAGGCAGAGCAGGGCGCCATCACGTGTATGGCGCCCGTTCCGGTTTACCGGCTCGCCAGTAATTCCCGGCCGCGCTGAACGGCGGCGCGGACCTGCGCCGGTGCGGTGCCGCCGATGTGGTCACGGGCGTTGACCGAGCCTTCCAGGGTGAGGACGTCAAACACGTCCTGCTCAATCTGATCGCTGAAACGGCGTAGTTCTTCCAGGCTCATCTCGGCCAGATCCTTGCCGGAGTCCACTCCATACTTCACGGCGTGTCCCACGATCTCGTGGCAATCACGGAAGGGCAGCCCCTTGCGCACCAGATAATCAGCCAGGTCGGTAGCCGTGGAGAAACCACGACGGGCGGCTTCACGCATAACGTCGCGCTTGGGCCTGATAGCCGGGATCATATCGGCAAAGGCGCGCAGGGAATCACGCAGCGTGTCGGCAGCGTCGAACAGCGGCTCCTTGTCTTCCTGGTTGTCCTTGTTGTAGGCCAGGGGCTGGCCCTTCATCAGCGTCAGCAGGCCCGTCAGGGCGCCAAACACCCGGCCCGTCTTGCCACGCACCAGCTCCGGTACGTCCGGGTTTTTCTTCTGCGGCATGATCGAGGAGCCCGTGCAGAAGCGGTCGGGCAGATCGATGAACTGGAACTGGGCGCTCGTCCACAGTACTAGCTCTTCAGAGAAGCGCGACAGGTGCATCATGGCCAGCGAGGCAGCCGAGCAGAATTCGATGGCGAAGTCGCGATCGGATACACCGTCCAGCGAATTGCCGCCAACGGCCTCGAAGCCCAGCAGCTCACGTGTGATCTCGCGTTGGATCGGGTACGTGGTTCCGGCCAGGGCGGCGCTGCCCAGCGGCATGCGGTTCACGCGCTTGCGGCAGTCCACCAGACGCTCATGGTCGCGTGACAGCATCTCGAACCAGGCCAGCAGGTGATGCCCGAACGTCACGGGCTGCGCGGTCTGCAAATGGGTGAAGCCGGGCATGATGGTGTCGGCTTCACGCTCGGCCTGCTCCAGCATACCCTGCTGCAAGCGGGTGATCTCCGCGAGGATTACATCGATCTCGTCGCGTAGCCACAACCGAATGTCTGTCGCGACTTGATCATTTCGGCTGCGACCGGTGTGAAGTTTTTTACCAGTGATGCCGATACGGTCAGTAAGACGGGCTTCGATGTTCATGTGCACGTCTTCGAGATCGACGCGCCATTCGAACTGGCCTGTCTCGATTTCGTGCTGGATCTGGTTCAGTCCGTCTGCGATGGCGTCGCGTTCGGCATCCGTCAATACACCCACTTTGGCCAGCATGGTGGCGTGAGCGATGGAGCCCATGATGTCGTGGCGGTACAGGCGCTTATCGAAGTCGACCGAAGCGGTAAAACGTGCGACGAAGGCGTCGACGGGTTCGCTGAAGCGACCGCCCCAGGATTGATTGGTTTTTTCGTTGCTCATTGGTGGGCTCGCAAATGGCACTGAACGTGAATGGACGTAACGGGATGATAACAGCCTTGCGCTGGTGCAACGTGCACCACAGTTATCCCGTTAACTTTAAAACAACCTTGCCGTTCGTCGGATAGTAGTAAACACTTTGACCATGCCTATCAAATACCTGACCAAGCGCCGGCCTGCCCCGGTCGATGAGTTTTTCGTACCGGAGCTATGCGAGTCGGAAGCCCTGCTTGTCCTGATTGTGCTGGCGGAACTGCTGGTCCTGGTGCTCGTTTTGGCCGATCCCCTGACCACATCCTTCAACTGGGTACGGTTGGCGCTGGTCTCGCTGTTCGTGCAATGGAACGTGCTGCTCTCGGCCGCTGTTCTCTGCCGTTTGCGGCCTTTTCTGGCACGCCTGAAGCCGGCATTGGCTGGAGTTATCTGCTGCGCCCTGGTGGTGGGGCTGACCCTGGCCTGCACTGCCGTGGCTGACTGGCTGGAGCTGGCCGGCCCTATGCAGCAGTCCGGCGAGGTCAAGCTGTATGAGCGGCATGCCCTTATTGCGCTGATCATGTCGGCCCTGATGCTGCGGTATTTCTATCTGCAGAGCCAGTGGCGGCGCCAGCAGCAGGCCGAACTCAAGGCACGGATCGAGTCGCTTCAGGCCCGTATCCGTCCGCATTTTCTATTCAACAGTCTCAACAGTATTGCCAGCCTGATCGCCATCGACGCCGACAAGGCTGAACGTGCCGTGCTAGACCTGTCCAGCCTGTTCCGGGCCAGCCTGTCCAAGCCTGGAACACGGATTCGCTGGTCGGAAGAGCTGGAGCTGTCACGTCGCTACCTGGAGATCGAGAAGCTACGCTTGGGAGATCGTCTTCAGGTCGACTGGCGCATCGATGGTGTGCCGGATGATCTGCCGATCCCGCAGTTGACGCTGCAACCGCTTCTGGAAAACGCCTTGATTTACGGGATTGCGCCGCGGATCGAGGGTGGATGTGTGGTGGTCGAGGCGACCTATGTCGCAGGGATATTCGAATTATCGATGAGCAATCCATTCGATGAGCAGGCCGAGCAACATCCTCGGCCGCCAAAAGGTACGAAACAGGCTTTAACCAATATCGAATCGCGACTAACGGCACTTTTCGGCCCGGGAGCGAGTCTCAAAATCGAACGCCGTGACCAACGGCACATAACCTGTCTTCGCTATCCATGCGAGCGACTCACGCAGGAAGCCTGAGCCTATGAACGTCCTAATCGTCGATGACGAACCGTTGGCGCGCGAGCGTCTGGCCCGTCTGGTTGGGCAACTAGACGGCTATAAAGTCTTGGAGCCCTCCGCCAGCAATGGCGAAGAAGCGTTGGCCCTGGTCGAAAGCCTGAAGCCGGATATCGTATTGCTCGATATTCGTATGCCAGGTCTGGACGGGCTACAAGTAGCTGCCCGACTATGCGAGCGAGAAGCACCGCCTGCGGTTATTTTCGTAACCGCCCATGATGAATTTGCACTGGAGGCCTTCAAGGTCAGTGCCGTGGGGTATCTGGTCAAGCCGGTACGCCAGGAAGATCTTGAGGAGGCCCTGAAAAAAGCCGAACGCCCTAATCGCGTTCAGCTGGCTGCACTGACCAAGCCGCCGTCCAGCGGCGGTCCGGGGCCGCGCAGCCATATCAGCGCCCGGACCCGCAAGGGCATCGAGCTGATTCCGCTGGATGATGTCGTTTATTTCATTGCCGATCACAAATACGTGACCCTGCGTCACGGCAACGGTGAAGTCCTGCTGGACGAGCCGCTGAAGGCGCTGGAAGACGAGTTCGGTGACCGGTTCGTCCGTATCCACCGCAATGCCCTGGTGGCGCGGGAGAGGATCGAGCGCTTGCAGCGTACGCCGCTGGGCCATTTCCAGCTGTATCTGAAAGGGCTCAATGGCGATGCGTTGACGGTCAGCCGACGACATGTAGCCGGTGTACGACGCCTGATGCAGAACCTGTGACGCTGAGGGGCAGGACCTGCCGTTCTGTGCGCACGGCGCGCGGACGATTGGTCTTGCCTATCAGGGCGAAAGCGGCTTGCGACAGGAGAGCCTGTTATCATTCCGGTCATGTTTCAATCCCGGAATAGGCTCATGAACCGCGAGATTCGCATTGCCACGCGTCAAAGTGCGCTTGCCCTGTGGCAGGCCGAGTATGTAAAGGCCCGTCTGGAGGCAGCCCACCCGGGGTTGCACGTCAGTCTGTTGCCGATGACCAGCCGGGGCGACAAGCTGCTCGATGCACCGCTGGCGAAGATTGGTGGCAAGGGCTTGTTCGTCAAGGAGTTGGAAACGGCGCTGCTCGAAGGCGAGGCCGACATTGCCGTGCATTCCATGAAGGATGTGCCGATGGAGTTTCCCGAAGGCCTTGGGCTCTACGCCATCTGCGAGCGGGAAGATGCACGCGATGCCTTCGTTTCCAACACCTATTCCAGTCTGGCGGATCTGCCGGCCGGTAGCATTGTGGGTACTTCCAGTCTGCGCCGTCAGGCCCAGCTGCTGGCCCAACGCCCAGACCTTGAGATCCGTTTCCTAAGGGGCAACGTCAATACGCGCCTTGCCAAGCTGGATGCAGGCGATTATCACGCCATCATTCTGGCAGCGGCCGGGCTGATCCGTCTGGGCTTTCAGGACCGCATCCGTGAATCTATCAGTGTCGAAGACAGCCTTCCGGCAGGTGGACAGGGCGCGGTAGGCATCGAGTGCCGCACGGACGATGCCGAAGTCCACGAACTCCTGAAGCCGCTCCATCATCTGGAGACCGAGCAGCGCGTCATTGCCGAGCGCGCCATGAACCGCCATCTCAACGGCGGCTGCCAGGTGCCCATTGCCTGCTATGCCATCCGCGAAGGCGAAGAACTCTGGTTGCGTGGCCTGGTGGGTCAGCCGGATGGCACCCTGCTGCTGCGCGCCGAGGCGCGGGGATCGGTTATCGACCCGTCTGCATTGGGTATCCAGGTTGCGGATGAGCTACTTGCCCAGGGCGCCGGTGACATTCTACGGGCCGTTTACGACGAGGCTGCCCAGCCATGACGGCCTGGCGGCTGCTTCTGACCCGCCCGGCCGAAGAGTGCATACCTCTGGCGGCTGCACTGGACGAGCGGGGCATTCACAGCGCCAGCCTGCCGTTACTGGCCATCGAGCCGCTGCCTGAGACACCGGAGCAGCGCACCCTCATGCTGGATCTGGACCGCTACAAGGCGGTCATCGTGGTCAGCAAGCCGGCCGCCCGGCTCGGCCTGGAGCGGCTTGACCGGTACTGGCCGCAGCCGCCTATTAACCAGACCTGGTTCGCTGTAGGCGCCGCCACGGCGGATATTCTCGAAGCCTATGGCCTTTCGGTCATCACGCCCGACCAGAGCGAAGACAGCGAGGGCATCCTGGCCTTGCCGCAGCTTGATCAAGCCTTGCAGGAGGCTGATCCCCGCGTGCTAATCCTGCGGGGCGAAAGTGGCCGGGAAACCATGGCCGACACGCTGCGTGAGCGAGGCGTGCAGGTCGACTACCTTGAGTTGTACCGGCGCGTATTGCCGGATCATCCACAAAATGCCCTGACCGAGTGCCTTGCAGCGGAACGCCTCAATGGCATCATGGTCAGCAGTGGGCAGAGTTTCGCGCACCTGCGTACCCTGGCCGGCTCTGCATGGCCGGACGTGTGTTCGGTGCCGCTGCTGGTACCCAGCGAGCGTGTGGCCGAGCAGGCCCGCGCGGCCGGTATCCAGCGTGTCATTACCTGTCATGGCGTCAGTACCGCTGCGGTACTGGCGGCGCTTGAAGAGCATCATCCTTGAATAACCGATCAAAGGAAGGACTTGTGAGCGAAACAGTCACTCCCACTGACGATGCCGTACCGGCATCTGGCGAGACCGTCAACGCGACGCCTCCACCTGCCCCGACTCCGGAAAAGCCCCGGCGTGGCAGTGCCGGGCTGGCTCTGCTGGCATTACTGGTAGGTTCTGCTGGCCTGGCGGCAGGTGGCTGGAGCCTCTGGCAGACACGGACCCTGCATGAGCAGGATCATGCCCAGCTGGCTCAGCTTGAAGATGCCCGTAGCCTGACGCGTCAGGTCGAGCAGCGTGAGCAGGCTCTGGCCGCTCAGCTGGAAAAGCTGCCCAATGCAGAAGATTTCGAAAGCCGCCGCCGGCTGATGAGCCAGCTGCAGGCCGACCAGCAGCACCTGGCCCAGCAATTCAATGAAGTGGTTGGGCAGAGCCGGCAAGTCTGGCGCCTGACCGAGGCCGAGCACCTGATGCGCATGGCCACGCTGCGCCTGACAGCGTTGCAGGATGTGCCCAGCGCGCAAAACCTGCTCCAGGCGGTCGATGAGATTCTCAAGTCGCAGAACGATCCGGGCGCCTTTGCCGTGCGCCAGCAGCTGGCGAGCAGTCAGCAGGCGCTGCGCCAGCTGCCGGATCTGGACCGCACCGGCCTGTTCGTTCAGCTGTCCGCTTTGCGAGATCAGGTACAGACGCTTGAGCCGCTGCCGCCGCGCTTTGTGCACCCCGAAGGGGATCAGCCCGGTGTCCAGGCCAGCGAGGAAAGCACGAACCGCTTCGTGCGTGCCTGGCAGCGCCTGCGCGAGCGTGTTTCCGGCTATTTCCGGATCGATTTTTCGGCGGACAAACCCATCAAGCCGCTGCTGGCTGAGGAAAGCCTTGCCCAGGTCCGCCTGGCCATGAACCTGGCCCTTGAGCAAGCTCAGTGGGGAGCACTCAATGGCAACCAGGCGGTTTACCAGCGTGCGCTGACCCAGGCGCAAGGCGTTCTTGAGGCTCACTTCAATAGCCAGAACGCTGAAAGCCGCGCGGTTCGTGAGACCTTGAGCGAGCTGGCGGACAAGCCTGTAACGCTCAATCCACCGGATCTCAGCCCGACGCTGTCGGCTCTTCAGGCGTATATCGCCCGCCGTCAGCAACCTAAATCGACTACTTCTGCCCAGCCTGCACCCCCGGCTGCGTCGCCTGCCCAGGAGGAGCAACTGTGAAACGACTGACTCTGCTGTTCCTATTTGCCGTACTGGTTGCCCTCGGGGTAGCCGTCATCATGGCGGATGAGCCAGGCTATGTGCTGTTCTCCTACAACAGCTTCCGTTACGAATCGAGCTTCTGGGGGTTCCTCGCCCTGATCGTAGCGGCCGTGATCGTCCTGTACCTGTTGCGGCTGGCCTTGTCGGCCCTTGGCGTTTCGGGCCGAGTGGTCAATCCCTGGTCGCGTTACAACAAGCAGCGCCGTGTCGCCCAGGCCGCTCATCGTGGTCAGCTGGAGCTGGCTGAAGGTGACTGGTCGTCAGCGCTCAAGCACCTGAAGACTGCAGCGGAAAGCGATGCACACCCGCTGACTCACTATCTGGGTGCCGCCCGGGCTGCCAACGAGATGGGTCAGTACGAAGAAAGCGACGCGCTTCTGCAGAAGGCCCGAGAGCGCGAGCCCCATGCCGATGTGGCCATCGGTCTGACTCAGACTCAATTGCAGATCCATCGGGCGCAGTATTCCGAGGCACTGGCAAGCCTGGCGCCTTTGCATGCAAAGTATCCCAAGCATCCCTACGTACTCTCACTGATGCAGCGCCTATATGTGACCACGCGTGATTGGCCGGCACTGATCGGCCTGTTGCCGGAGTTGCGCAAACAGCGGGTTCTGGGCGAATCGGAATTAAGTGATCTTGAGCGCCGCGCCTGGTTGGCCTCGCTGGATGAGGTTAGCCCCATTGGCGATGAGGCACCTACACAGGCAATAGCGCGCCAATGGCAGCAGGTCCCCAGTGCGCTGAAAAGCGACGTGGAAATCGCCCATGCCTACGCGGCTCGTTTGCATGAGCTGAACCGAGAGGATGATGCCGAGGACGTACTGCGTGCTGCCATCAAGCGTAATTACGACGACCGGTTGGTCCGCCTGTATGGCTACATCAAGAGCCGTGACCCGGCCAAACAGCTGCAGTTGGCCGAGGGTTGGCTGCGCAACCGTCCAAACGACCCCGTTCTGTTGCTGACGCTGGGCCGTCTGTGTCAGACCAACCAACTCTGGGGTAAGGCGCGGGATTATCTTGAGGCCAGCCTGAGCGCCCAGCGCACACCCGAGGCCTGCGGTGAATTGGCACGTCTTCTGACCCATCTGGGCGAGACGGATCGCAGCAACCAATTGCTGCTGGAAAGCACCGGCAGCCGCCCGACTCCTCCGGCGCTGCGGGCCTAAGAGGTGTTTATGCAGGGTCTGGTGCGCTTCTTCACGCCAGATCCTTTATCCCCCTTGCAGCACCTCTCATCCGCCCTACCGCGTATAAGCTGCTTTACTTCGCTTGAAAGGCCGCAACGCTTTCACTACCGTAGCGACCTCTATTTCTTTTGGAGCCGTCCTGCTCGTGACTAGCCCGCGTTTTATTTTTTCGCTAATCGCTATTGCTTGCGCCGTGCTCATGGCCGCCGGCCTTTACCTTGAGCACGTCCTCGGCCTTGAACCCTGCCCGCTCTGTATCGTCCAGCGGATATTCTTCATCATCGCCGGCATCCTGGCGTTCATCGCGGCCCTGCATAATCCGGCTACCCGCGGCCAGCGTGTCTATGCGGTCCTGATCTTTCTGTCCTCGGCCCTGGGCGCTGCGACCGCCGGTCGGCAAGTGTGGCTGCAGACGTTACCGGCCGACCAGCTGCCTGCCTGCCTGCCCAGCCTGGATTACATGATGCAGGCCCTGCCATTCCAAGACGTTGTGCGCCTGGTTCTGCATGGCACAGCCGATTGCGCCGAAGTGAACTGGACATTGTTTGGCATGAGCGTGCCGGAGTGGAGCCTGCTGGCCTTTACCGGCTTTATTCTGCTTTCGATCTATCAGTTTTTCCGCCGCTCCCGTGGTGTCATTGTCCGATAATCGGAATGCCGTTCAGCAGGTCGCAGGGGTTGCAGTCGATCACTGAACGGCACTACTCTGCTTCGACGGTGTCCGAACAGTCTCTGGTTGGATTAACCGGGTCGAACGCCTTACGACGAAGACCGTCGGGGCTATTGTTTCGCCGCTGAGGAAGAGTTCGTCATGCTTGAACGTTGCCGAAATGCACAAGAACGTTGGGGTGGGGTGCACCAGATGATCGATCGCTGGTTGCAGGAACGTCAAAAACTGGTAACGGCATATCAAGCCCTGCAGCTAGAGCCTCAGTTGGCTCCGATGGTAAACCACAAGGGCCTTGAGCAGCTGTGCGATCTGCTCGTGGACTATGTATCGGCAGGGCACTTCGAAATCTATGAGCAACTGATGAACGAGGCAAAGGCCTTTGATGATCAGCGTGCCATGGAATTTGCCCATACCGTTTATCCACGCCTGCAGGCCTTGACCGAGGCTGCCCTGAATTTCAATGACCGTTGCGACAGTGGCGACTGTCATGAGCCGGCTCGCCTGCTGGTTGAGCTGCAGCAACTGGGCAAACTGCTCGATGAGCGCTTCGAGCTTGAAGACTGCCTGATCGAAGTGCTGCACAATTCGCATCAGTTGCAGCCAATGTCCACGCCCGGCGTGGCCGCGTCCCAACAGCCGGTCTATTGAGTGACGCTCTGATCGATGCGTATGAAAAACCCCGCCTAAGCGGGGTTTTTTGTGCCCGATGGATTAGCAGAATTCTGCCGGATCCGGGCCCAGGCGCTTGCCTTCATCCAGAGCGGCGATCTTTTGCATGTCATCGCTGTCGAGGCTGAAGTCGAAAATATCGGCGTTTTCGCGGATACGCTCGGGGTTGGTGGATTTGGGAAAGATGATTGAGCCAAGCTCGACATGCCAGCGCAGGATGACCTGAGCAGGCGTCTTGTCATGCTTTTTCGCCAGTTCCTGGAACAAAGGATGCTTGAGCAGCTCGCCGCCCTGAGCCAACGGGCTCCAGGCTTCGGTCAGGATATTCTTCTGACGGTTCACTTCGCGCAGGGCATTTTGCTGCAGTAGCGGATGAACTTCGATCTGATTCACCACTGGGGTTACGCCGGTTTCCAGAATGATCTGCTCCAGATCTTCCTGGCGGAAGTTGGAGACGCCTACCGAGCGAACGCGACCCTCTTCACGCAGGCGCAGGAACGCTTTCCAGGTATCCAGAAACTTGCCAGCCTTGGGGCAGGGCCAGTGAATGAGGTAGAGGTCTACGTAGTCCAGCTTGAGTTTGGACAGGCTCTCGTCAAAGGCCTTGAGGGTTTCGTCGAAGCCCTGGCGCTCGTTCCACAGCTTGGTTGTCACGAAGAGTTCGCTGCGGTCGATGCCGGATTCGGCGATGCCCTGGCCTACGCCTTCCTCGTTGTTATAGGCAGCCGCTGTATCGATGTGGCGGTAGCCCATTTCGAGGGCTGAGCGGATCAGCTGGGGCGCTTCTTCGTTCGGGGTTTTCCAGGTACCCAGGCCGAACTGGGGAATATGGTGACCGTCATTGAGTTGAAGGCTCGGAATCGAGGACATGATTACTCCTGTGTCGAGATGAAGGGAGTCGTATATTTCCGGCGGTATCGGTGATACGACCGGGGAGGAGCCGTTTCTATCCCGGCGCGTTACGAACGGGCTCAGGAGCATGGGGCAGACGCGCCTCCAACGCCTGGGTCAGATAGCGGACAAAGACCTTGATACGGCGAGGCACGTGCCGGCGGTACGGGTAGACCGCGTAGATGTCGGCACGGGGTGCCTCGTACGCGGTCAGCAGCGGCAGCAAGGCGCCCGAGGCGAGGTGCTCATGGACGTCCCACCAGGAGCGCAGAATCAGGCCATGGCCGTCCAGCGCCCATTGCAGGGCAACTTCTCCATCATTGCTCGACAGGCTGCCGCTGACCTTGTGGGCGTACTCACGGCCCTCCTTATGGAAGCGCCAGATAGCGTAGTCGCTGCCATCCTGGCGCAGCACGATGCAGTTATGTGCACTCAGCTCGGATACCTCATGGGGCGTACCGGCGCGGCTCAGATAGGCTGGAGAGGCACAGAGCAGGCGCGAATTGCCCAGCAGGCGATGGCCGACCAAGCGTGAGTCCGGCGGCTCGCCCATGCGAATACCGATATCCATGCCCTGGTCTAGCAGGCTGAGCGGCTGGCTGGTCAGCTCAAGGGATAGCTCGACATCAGGGTACTCCTGGGCGAAGCGAGACAGGACAGGGGCGAGGTGGCGTCGCCCAAAGCCAAAGGTTGCGTTGATTCTGAGCTGCCCGCGCAAGGTCTGGCGTTGGTTGCCCAAGGCGCTTTCTAGCTCCTCCAGCTGCTGGAGAATCGGCCGGGCGCCCTCCAGGTACAGCTCACCTTCTGCCGTCAGGTCAAGCCGTCTCGTCGTGCGTTGTACCAGCTGAACACCCAGGCGCTGTTCCAGCTGCGTCAGGCGCTTGCTTACTGCAGGGAGTGACAGCCCCAGCTCACGCGCCACGGCGGTAAGGCTGCCCCGTGTGGCGACGCGCTGGAAAAAGCTGAGGTCATCGATGGCGGACATGCAATTCTTTACCTGAATTCAATAATGGCTTTCTTCAAAGGCGAATTGTGCGGATCGGAGGAGTGAATAACACTGGCCGGACTGTGTATCAACTACAAGAGGATTCGCCCATGAGCACGCCCTGTTACCGGATTGCAGTCATTCCCGGCGATGGCATCGGCAAGGAAGTCATGCCTGAGGGCATTCGGGTCATGGATGCCGCTGCAAAGGCATTCAACCTGACACTGCAATGGGACTGGTTTGATTTTGCCTGTGCGGATTACTACGTGAAGCACGGCAAGATGATGCCGGACAACTGGTTCGAACGGCTCAAGGGCTACGACGCGATTTACTTTGGCGCGGTGGGCTGGCCCGAGGTGGTTCCTGATCATGTCTCCTTGTGGGAGTCGCTGCTGAAATTCCGCCGTGACTTTGATCAGTATGTGAATTTGCGTCCCTGCCGCCTGATGCCGGGCGTGAGAAGCCCGCTGGCCAACCGCAAGCCGGGTGATATCGATTTCTATGTGGTGCGCGAGAATACCGAAGGCGAATACTCCAGCATCGGCGGCAAGATGTTTGCTGGCACCGAGCGCGAAGTGGTCATGCAGGAAACGGTTATGAGCCGTATCGGGGTTGATCGCATCCTCAAGTTCGCCTTTGAACTGGCGCAGCGGCGTCCGAAGAAACACCTGACCTCGGCCACCAAATCCAACGGCATTTCCATCACCATGCCTTACTGGGACGAGCGGGTAGAGGCTATGGCGGCAGGTTATCCAGAGGTCAAGGTCGACAAGTACCACATTGATATCCTGACGGCGAATTTTGTGCTGCATCCGGACTGGTTCGACGTCGTCGTGGCAAGCAATCTGTTCGGGGACATTCTTTCCGACCTTGGCCCGGCCTGCACGGGTACGATCGGTATTGCGCCTTCGGCCAACATCAATCCGGACCGCCGCTTCCCTAGCCTGTTCGAGCCCGTCCATGGCTCGGCGCCGGATATCGCAGGCCAGGGGATTGCCAATCCCATCGGGCAGATCTGGTGCGGCGCGATGATGCTGGAGCACTTGGGCCACCATGACGCTGGCGCGGCAGTACTGGCTGCCATCGAGACCGTTCTGGCAAAAGGTCCGGACAATGCACCGCTGACACGGGATATTGGCGGGACGGGAACGACCGAGGCGCTTGGCAAGGCCATTGCCGCGCAGTTCTAAAGAGTGTTCTCTGACCAATAAAAAGCCCCGCCTAGGCGGGGCTTTTCAGTTTCGGTGTAACTTACGCCCGTCTGGGCAGCATAAAGCTGAGCAGGAAGAGCGCTGCGGCCGAGACCACGATGGATGGACCGGCAGGCGTGTCCTGATACCACGACAGCGACAGGCCCAGACACACTGCAATGATACCCAGCACACTGGCGCCAAAGGCCATCTGCTCAGGGCTGCGGGCATGGCGCTGCGCGGCAGCGGCGGGAATGATGAGCAGCGACGTGATCAGCAGGACGCCGACGATTTTCATCGCGACCGCAATCACGATGGCAATGAGCAGCATCAGGGCCATGCGGATGGCCGTAACCGGCAGGCCTTCCACCTGGGCCAATTCCTCGTGGACGGTAATGGCCAGCAGAGGGCGCCAGAGCGCGGCCAGCGCGGCCAGTACGATCACGCTGCCGATCAGAATCCACCACAGATCGCTCTGGCTGACGGCAAGCAGATCCCCAAAGAGATAGCTCATCAGGTCGATCCGTACGTCCTTCATGAAGGACAGAGCCACCAGGCCCAGCGACAGGGTGCTGTGGGACATGATGCCCAGCAGCGTATCGGCGGCCAGGCCCCGGCGGCGCTGGAGCAATACCAGAAGGACAGCCAGAACGACGCAGCCAACGGTAACCGCCAGGGTCGGGCTGACATCGAGCAAAAAGCCCATTGCCACACCGAGCAGGGCTGCGTGGGAAAGGGTGTCGCCAAAATAGGCCATACGTCGCCAGACCACGAACGAGCCCAGCGGCCCGGCAACAATCGCCAATGCAAGCCCGGCGAGCAAGGCGTAAAGAAGAAAATCAGCCATGCTTGCAGTGTTCACCATGGACGTGGGGTTTCATCACGACGCCGCCATGCAGTTCATGGGCATGGTCGTGGTGATGGTGGTAGATCGCGAGGCTGCGCGCGTCCTGGCCGAACAGTTCGACAAAGGCCGGATCGCCGCTGACCTGCTCAGGATGGCCGGAGCAGCAGATGTGATGATTCAGGCAGACGACCTGATCAGTGGTGCTCATGACCAGATGCAGGTCATGGGAAACCATCAGCACGCCACAGCCGTAGCGGTTGCGCAATTGGGTAATGAGCCGATAAAGCTCCGCCTGACCGCTTACGTCCACACCCTGGACCGGCTCGTCGAGCACCAGCAGCTCGGGCTTGCGCAAGAGCGCACGGGCCAGCAGCACGCGCTGCAACTCGCCTCCGGAAATGGTTTGCAAGGGGCTGTCGAGTAAGTGATCTGCACCTACCTCAGCCAGGGCGCTGGCGGCACTTGTACGGTCTACACCCGGCACGAGCCGCAGGAACCGCAGCACAGAGAGCGGAAGCGTTGCGTCTACGTGCAGCTTTTGCGGCATGTAGCCAATCGTCAGGCGTGGCTGACGCCAGACGCTGCCGGTGTCCGGCTTGAGCAGACCCAGCACGGTGCGTACCAGCGTTGTCTTGCCAGCCCCGTTGGGCCCGATCAGCGTGACGATTTCGCCACGCGTGAGGGTCAGGTTTACCTGATCAAGAATGTTCTGCCCGGAAAAGCGCACGCCCACATCGGACAGCTGGATCAGCGCATCGCTCATTGAGCGTCCTGGCAGGCAGAGCAGAGGCCGATGACTTCGACCGTCTGGCCTTCGACCTTGAAGCCGACCGTGCCGGCACCTGCCTGAATAGCCTCATGAATGGCTGGCTGTTCAAGCTCGATCGCCACATGGCAATGGCGGCAAATCAGGAACTGACCCTGGTGGGCATGCCCTGGGTGATTGCAGCCAATAAAGGCGTTCAAGGAGG
The DNA here is from genome assembly GCF_019400845.1 of Pseudomonas sp. MAG002Y. NCBI lineage: Bacteria > Pseudomonadati > Pseudomonadota > Gammaproteobacteria > Pseudomonadales > Pseudomonadaceae > Pseudomonas > Pseudomonas sp. MAG002Y. The sequence goes on from NZ_WOEJ01000003.1 coordinate 307,489, forward strand.
CGATGCGGTGCACCAAGCCGTTTTCGAGCAGGAAATCCAGCGCACGATAAACGGTCGGCGGTGCAGCCCGGCGGCCGTCCTGCTCGCTAAGGACCGCCAGGATGTCATAGGCCCCGAGCGGCTTGTGGCTTTGCCAGACCAGCTCCAGTACGCGGCGGCGCAGGTCGGTCAGGCGTACACCGGACTTCGTGCACAGCGATTCGGCTTCACCCAGCGCATGGGTGACGCAATGGGAATGGTCATGCGGGCGAGAAGCCAGAGGGATACTCGTCATTGAAATGAGCCGTTTATGAATAGGGACGTTATTATATTGCAAACGTACTGCTTTGAGACCCTTCCGTGATCCGATCCCTGATTGCCGGCGCTCTGTTCGGCCTGACCGCTTTTGCAGCCTCGGCCCATGCCGAGGTCAACGTACTGACCAGCATCAAACCCCTACAGCTGATTGCTGCGGCGGTGCAAGTGGGTGTCGATACGCCCGATGTCCTGCTGCCACCAGGCGCCTCCCCGCACAACTACGCCCTGCGGCCTTCCGACATACGGCGCATCCGCGAGGCGCAGCTGTTCTATTGGGTAGGGCCGGACATGGAAGTCTTTCTCAAGGATGTGCTGCCCGGCCGGGACAAGCCCAGCGTCGCTATACAGGAGCTACCTGATCTGCACCTGCGGCGCTTCGTCAATTTCAGCGCCGAAGCAGATCACGAGCACGAACACGACCATGGCCATGACGAAGCTTTCGAGCACGACCATGACCATCGTCCCGGCTCCATCGATGCGCATCTCTGGCTCTCGCTGAACAACGCACGTGTGATCGCTGCCAGGATGGCAGCTGATCTTTCGGCCCAGGACAGTGCCAACGCCGACCGCTACAAGGCGAATCTGGCAGCCTTCAATCAGCGGCTCGACCGCCTCGATGGCCAGCTCAAGCAGGATCTGACGCCCTTGATCGGCAAGCCGTATTTCGTCTTCCATGAGGCCTTCGACTACCTCGAGGAAGCCTACGGCCTGTCACACCGTGGTGTATTTGCCATCAGTGGGGATGTGCAGCCGGGCGCCCGCCATGTTGCCGCCATGCGCGCCATGCTCAAGAGCGCCGGGCCCACTTGTGTCTTTACCGAGCCGCCGCTGCGCCCGCGTCTGGCCGATACGCTAAGCCAGGGCCTGCCAGTCACGCTGTCCGAACTGGATCCGCTGGGCGCTGATGCGCCAGTCAATGCCTCCGGTTATGAGACGCTGCTGATCAACCTGACGGGCAAGCTGACGGATTGCCTGGGTAAAATTTAGGCAAAGGCGATTTTGACTAGCTGAGTCGTTGAGGCAGGGGCTTCGTACACAGGACGAAGCCCTCGAAAAGCTTACAGCGACAGGGGGAGCCGCAGCGCAACACTCTGGCGCTGGGCGAGACGGTGCTCGAACTCGGCAGGGTCGTGGATCAGCACATCCTGACCGGCAAAGGCCTTGGCGGCAATTAGGCGGGACAGCCAGAAGCGTACGCAGGCAATCCGCAGCATAACCGGCCAGAGTTCGACTTCGAGCGGCGTGAAGCGGCGCTTGGCGGCATAGGCGGCCAGTAATGAGCGGGCGCGCGGCTCGTCGAGCGAGCCGTCTTCGCGGGAGCACCAGTCATTCACCGTGATGGCGAGGTCATAGAGCATCCAGCCTGAGCAGGCATTGTAGAAGTCGATTACGCCAGACAGGTGCGGCCCGTCGAACATCACGTTGTCGCGGAACAGGTCGGCATGCAGGTTGGCGCATGGCAGGCTGGGGTTTCGCTCCTGCAGCGCGCGAATCTCATCCAGTGTGTTATGCAACATCGCCTGGGCCGATTCGGGTAGCTCGTTTGCCAGTTGTGGGCCCTGCTCCAGCATCCAGGCAAGACCCCGGTCGCTTGGGCGCTCGATGATTCGATCGCGTGTTGCCAAGTGGATGCAGGCCAGCAGCGAGCCGACTTCCTGGCAGTGATGAGGGTTCGGTGCGCGCTCATGCTTGCCCGGTAGCCGCGGCTGCAACAGGGCAGGCTTGCCCTTCAGGGTCCGTAGTCCGTCTCCCGCCTCGGTGCGCAGCGCATACGGCACTGGCAAATCGGCTTCATGCAGCACATCCAGGAGCTGGATGAAAAACGGCAGATCGGCTGCCGGACCGCGCTCGACCAGCGTTAGCACGAACTCACCGCCTTCCAGGCTGATAAAGTAGTTGGTGTTCTCGGACCCTTCGGCAATACCGTGAAAGTCGCGCAGGCGGCCAAGGCCATAGTCTGCCAGGAAAGCTTCAAGCGTCGGGCGGTCGAGCGGGGTAAAGACGGACATGGGGTGAAGCTTTCCTCAAAGCGTCATGGACGAGAACGGCCTGCAAGCCGAAAAACGGCGGGCAGTTTACCGCCTGCTGCCGCCTGAGGAACAGCCACCCGTACCGACAGGGCCGAATAAAATCACCAGCGGAAGATTTCCCATTGGGGAATCAGCATGTCGGGCTGGTCCGAGCGGATGAAATTGCTGTCGCCATCGGCGCGCACCAGAAAATACGGCTTGCCGTGCTTGGGAGTGATTTTGATGGCATACAGAAAACCGTTCACGCGGTATTCCTGGATGGTCTTGTCGCCATCATGACGGATAGTCACGTCCGGCTCGGGCGAAGGGTCCTCCTGGGCCAGTACGGGTACGGTAGGGGCAGCTAAAAGACCGATGAGTAAAAGTCTGCTGAGCACTCGCATGGTAACCTTGTCCTTTTGAATAGGTCAGAGGAAATTCTACCTCTAGGCCTCGCGAAAAGGTTGATCTCGCTCATGAGCCAAGCGCCTCTCGTCCTGGTGGACGGTTCCTCCTATCTCTACCGTGCCTTCCATGCCCTGCCGCCGTTGATGACATCGACCGGCCGGCCGACCGGCGCCGTGAAAGGCGTCCTCAACATGTTGCTGTCCCTGCGCAGACAATACCCGGACAGCCCCTTTGCCGTAGTCTTCGATGCCAAGGGCCCAACGTTCCGCGATGAACTCTTCGCCGACTACAAGGCCCATCGCCCGGCCATGCCCGATGACCTGCGCAGTCAGGTCGAGCCGCTGCACGCCTGCATTCGCGCCCTGGGCCTGCCGCTGCTCAATGTGGAAGGCGTCGAGGCGGACGATGTGATCGGCACTCTGGCCCGCAGCTGCGCAGCTGCTTCTCGTCCGGTGGTGATTTCCACAGGCGACAAGGACATGGCCCAGCTGGTCTGCGAACATGTCACGCTGGTCAACACCATGAGCGGCAGCGTGCTGGACGTCGATGGTGTGAAAGAGAAGTTTGGTGTGGGGCCTGAGCACATTATCGACTTCCTGGCACTCATGGGCGACAAGATCGACAACATTCCCGGCGTACCGGGCATTGGCGAGAAGACGGCCTGTGGCCTGCTCAACGGGATTGGCGGCGGCTTGGACGCGCTGTATGCCAATTTGGACAAGGTGGCTACGCTACCGATCCGCGGCGCCAAGTCGCTGGCGGCCAAGCTCGAGCAGCACCGCGATCAGGCGTATCTTTCGTATCAGCTGGCAACTATCAAGATCGATGTTCCGCTCGACGTAAAATTCGATGAGCTGATGCCGGAGGAACCTCACCGCGAAGCGCTGATCGCCCTGTACAAGGAAATGGAATTCAAATCCTGGCTGGACGACCTGCTGCGGGAGGCCAAGGACAGCGGCGAACCGCTGCCACTGGGTGAAAGCGAGCAGGCGACGCTGGAGCTCGATTACCAAACGGTCCTGACCCAGGACGAATTCGACGCCTGGCTGGAAAAGCTGAAGGCGGCCGACCTGTTTGCCCTGGACACCGAAACCAACAGCCTGGACGCTCATCAGGCGGATCTGGCCGGTATCTCGTTCGCGGTAACAGCAGGCGAGGCGGCCTATGTGCCGGTTGCGCACAATTACATGGGGGCGCCCGCCCAGCTTGACCGTGACGCCGTACTGGCTGCGCTCAAGCCGCTACTGGAAGACGAGACCAAGCTCAAGGTCATGCAGCACGGCAAGTACGACAAGAACGTTTTTGCCCGCTATGGCATCACCCTGCGCGGCATTGCCTTCGACACCATGCTCGAATCCTACGTGCTGGACGCCACCGCCACCCGTCATGACATGGACAGCCTGGCGCTCAAATACCTTGGCCATAGCACCATCCGCTTCGAGGACATTGCCGGCAAGGGCGCCAAGCAGCTGACCTTTGACCAGATTGCCCTGGAGCAGGCCGGCCCTTACGCCGCCGAAGATGCTGACGTTACCCTGCGCCTGCATCAGGCCCTCTGGCCCAAGCTGGAGGCCGTTCCGGCACTGGCCAGCGTGCTGAAAGACATCGAGATGCCACTGGTGCCGGTATTGGCGCGTATCGAGCAGAACGGGGCCTATGTGGACCGCGATCTGCTTGGCGTGCAGAGCCGCGAGCTGGGTGAAAAGATGATCGCTTTGGAAAAAGAGGCCTACGAATTGGCAGGCCAGGAGTTCAACCTGGGCTCGCCCAAGCAGCTCGGTGAGATCCTGTTTGTGAAGCTAGGCCTGCCGGTGGTATCCAAGACCGCGTCCGGCCAGCCGTCCACGGCCGAAGCCGTGTTGCAGGAGTTGGCTGATCAGGACTACCCACTGCCCAAGGTCATCATGCAGCACCGCTCGATGAGCAAGCTCAAGAGCACCTATACCGATAAGCTGCCCCAGCAGATCAATCCGCATACCGGGCGCATCCACACCTCCTATCATCAGGCGGTGACGGCGACGGGACGGCTGTCTTCGTCTGACCCGAACCTGCAGAATATCCCGATCCGCACCGCCGAGGGCCGCCGCATCCGTCAGGCCTTTATCGCGCCCAAGGGATACAAGCTGATGGCGGCGGACTATTCGCAGATTGAGCTGCGCATCATGGCGCATCTGGCCCAGGACGAAGGCCTTTTGCATGCATTCCAGAACGACCTGGACGTACATCGTGCCACGGCTGCCGAAGTCATGGGCGTAAGCCTGGACGAGGTAACCAACGAGCAGCGTCGCCGCGCCAAGGCGATCAACTTTGGCTTGATCTACGGCATGAGTTCGTTTGGCCTGGCCAAGCAGATCGGTGTGGATCGCAAGGAGGCCCAGGCCTATATCGACCGATACTTCCTGCGTTACCCCGGCGTGCTGGCCTACATGGAGCGCACCCGCGCCCAGGTCGTGGATCAGGGCTATGTGGAAACGCTGTTTGGCCGCCGTCTGTACCTGCCGGATATTCACTCCAAGAACCAGAACATCCGTCGTGGTGCCGAACGTGCGGCGATCAACGCGCCCATGCAGGGCACGGCGGCAGACATCATGAAGCGCGCCATGGTGCGTGTGGATGATTGGCTACAGCGTTCGGGTATTGATGCCCGCGTCATTTTGCAGGTACACGACGAACTGGTACTGGAAGTACGGGAAGATCTCGTCGAGACCGTACGTGAAGAGCTCTGTCCGTTGATGAGTGGTGCGGCTGAACTGGACGTACCGCTGCTGGTGGAAGCAGGCATTGGCTGTAATTGGGACGAGGCGCACTAAGAAGACATGCAGAAGGCTCCGCTGGGGCTTTTTGCAGCGTTTTATGGCGAAATAATGGCTAAAATGAGCGAATTGGCCAGCATCTTGAGGTTCAGGAATGAGCCTTCGAAAAAATAACAAGCGGTTATGACATTTTTTCGATGAACGGAGAACTTTTGTGAACCCGTTCTGTCTGATTTTGTGAATGGCTTGGAGAAGCCCTTCGATGCTCCTTTGCTGTTTAGTGTTGGCAGATTAACGGACCCCGCCCTAGCGGTCCGAACTTAAACCCCGATCTTTTCCCCTCCCCAATGAAGATCGGGGTTTTTTTTGCGTCCGGAAAAGTGCGGCAGAGGTTTTTGCCTGAACAAGAGCGGTAGCGCTTCGATGGACATGTGCTGCCTGCCTATGGCGCACCCACAATTCAGTGCGCCATGTTCCTGTGCTTATTCCACGTCGCTGGCCGCTTCGTCCTCAAGCAGCCCCAGCCATTGAGCCAACACCTTGTGGGCTTCTTCGATTCCCTGACGCTTGGGAGCCGAGAACAGCTGTACGCTGGCGTTGTCGCCCCAGCCTTTCTTGATGTCGCGCTGCACCTTGAGCAGTGCATTCTTGGCTGCGCCAAAAGCCAGCTTGTCGGCCTTGGTCAACAGAACATGGATCGGCATATGGCTTGCCTTGCCCCAGTCCAGCATCAGGAGGTCGAACTCGGTCAGTGGGTGGCGTATATCCATCAGCAAGACGATACCCACAAGGCTCTCACGGCTGCCCAGATAGGCTTCCAGGTGCTGCTGCCAGTGCTGTTTGAGCGGAATCGGGACCTTGGCATAGCCATAGCCAGGCAGGTCGACCAGACGTCGCTCCTCATCCAACTGGAAGAAGTTGAGCATCTGGGTACGGCCAGGGGTTTTGGAGGTACGGGCCAGGCTGGCATGGGTCAGGGTATTGAGTGCACTGGATTTGCCCGCGTTAGAGCGGCCGGCAAAGGCGACTTCGTAGCCAATATCCGGCGGGCACTGGTCCACCCGGGTGGCGCTGATCTGGTAGGTCGCTTGTTGGCAAAGGCCGATAATAGGGTTTTTAAACGTCATAGTAGGTCTCGATGGCGCCGCAGCGCTGCGACTCCCGCTTTCGCTCAGCGGAGCCGTCTCTATAGAATGATGCAGATTCTGTACGCATAGTATGCCTGGGGTCGAGCAGGCTGGCTTGCGTCCCGTACACAGGCGTAATGGATCGACGGATGAAAACACTGATGGTGAGCCTTTTGCTCACCCTGGGAATCAGCATGACGGCCCAGGCCGCAGGCGATGTTGCCGCCGGACAAAGCAAGTCGATGGTCTGTGGTGCCTGCCATGGTCCCGATGGTAACAGCCCTATACCCAATTTTCCCAAGATTGCCGGTCAGGGCGAGCGCTATCTGATCAAACAGCTCCACGATATCAAGAGCGGCGCCCGGCCCGTGCCTGAAATGATGGCGTTCATGCCAGGCCTGAGCGATCAGGATATAGAAGACCTGGCGGCCTATTTTGCCTCCCAGAAGCCAGTGATCGGCGCCGCTGACCCTGCGCTTGTGGCTGCTGGCGAAGCGCTTTATCGAGGCGGACGTCTGGAGACGGGTCTGCCTGCCTGTACGGGCTGTCATGCGCCGGATGGTGTCGGCAATCGCCAGGCCGGTTTTCCATTGCTTTCAGGCCAGCACGCCGCTTATACCCTCAAGCAGCTGACCGCTTTTCGCGAAGGACAGCGCACCAATGATGGCGAAGCCATGATGATGCGCAGCATTGCCAGCAAGCTGTCTGACCAGGATATTTCAGCCTTGGCAACCTATATTGAAGGATTGCACTAGAGCTGTTTACGGTGCGTCCCATTGGGTGGACGCGTTGAGAAGTTGAATCAAGCCTGAATGTCACGTTAAAAAGCGCCGCAGCAGCCCTCATTTTGGTGGTTATGACCGCTACAATGGCAGACCCCGTCGCATGCTTCGATTGAAGCATGGCTTTATCCGGCGTGGCCTGCCTGCTGCGGGCTTCGCAGCATGGCCTTTCAGCCCAGGAGTAGATTAATGCGTAACCTGATTCTTACCGCTGTATTAGCCTTTTCCGGCCTGTTTGGTACGTTTGCCAACGCCCAGGAGATTGAGGCTGGCAAACAATACACGGAAATGAGCAACCCGGTCCCAGTGGCTACACCGGGCAAGATCGAAGTGGTCGAACTGTTCTGGTATGGCTGCCCGCACTGCTATGCCTTCGAGCCGACGTTGAATGCCTGGGCCAAAAAGCTGCCTGACGATGTGAGTTTCCGTCGCGTGCCGGCCATGTTTGGTGGTGTCTGGAACGTTCATGGCCAGCTGTTCGTGACGCTGGAAGCCATGGGCGTCGAGCAGAAGGTGCATGAGGCGATTTTTGCGACCATTCATAACGGCCAACAGAAGCTGGCCACTCCTGAGGAGATGGCGGACTTTCTGGCCAATCAGGGTGTTGATCGCGAGAAATTCCTGAGCACCTACAATTCCTTCGCTGTGAAGGGACAGGTCGAGAAGGACAAGAAACTGGCAATGGCCTACCAGATCAGCGGCGTTCCGACCATGGTCGTCAACGGTAAATACCGCTTTGACTTGGGTAGTGCAGGTGGTCCGGACCAGGCCCTGCAAGTGGCTGATTTCTTGATCCAGAAGGAACGCGCCGCCAAGTAATACCCTGCCGGGCCTGCCATTCTGGCGGGCCCTTCCAGGCGGCGCTGCTGGCTGGATCTTCTATGCTGCCCAACCAGCTGGCGTAAATCTGTCGCTATTTACAACCTGTATCACACTTCTGCTGTGTACGTTAAAGGCCGGGTTATTTCGGCCGTTACAACTGCCATGAACCTTATCGAAGCGATACAACCTGTGGCGTCTGCTAAAACATGCATAACGCTTTAGATTTACCCATGCTCTTTTCTCGGGGCCTGACATGAGCCAGGACGATCTCGAACGCTGGAAAAACAAGTACCTGGAGGTCGTCGAGCGCCAGGAAGAAGTGGAGGCGCGCTGGGAAGCGCGTCTTGACCTGGTACGCCGCGGCTTGACCCGCACCAGTATCGCAGCCGAAGGCAACGACAAGGCTGTGGATGAGTGTCTCCATGATCTGCGCAATATCCTGCGCCATGAGAACATGGACGACGAGCTCTCACGCATGATCCCGCGTCTGGAGAAAACTGTACTCGAGTCGGAGCGTCGCCGTAGCGAGCGCGCCGAGCATGCAGCCAAGGCCTTTGCGGACCTGTCTCATATGCTGATGGCGCTACCGCTGCCTCGGGATATCCGCAAGTCGCTGAAGCGCTTTGCCAAGAAGGCGGCCAATTCAGCCGAGCAGCCAGGTGATTTCCCCAAACTGGTGATCGAGTTGAGCCGACTGCAGCGTCAGGCCCTGGAGGCTCAGGCCAATGCCCAGCCCCATAAGCCTGGTTTTCTGGAGCGGCTGCTGGGTAAGGGAAAGGAGGAGGCGCCTGTTGTTGCCAAACCCGTACCGGCCCGGCATGACGAGGCGGATGACGAAGACGACCTGGATGACGAGCCGGCTTCGAACGCTGCCGACCTGCCAGTGGTTGCGGAGCCCGCTACGCCTGAGCAAGTCGTACTGCCCGTAGCAGAGGTGCCTCAGCCCTCGCCTATCACTGTGCCGATCGAGGGAGCCAGCTCTGCGGGCGAGCAGGAACCGCTTGCCGAGCCTACTGCTCAGGCTGCGCCGATTGCTGCCATCGCACCGGATGTACCCAGCGAGACGCCAGCCAGCACAGCCGTTGAGGCTGAGGCCGATAAGCTTGAGGTCGCTGAGCCTACAGAAACTGCTATTGAAACCGCTACTGTCGAAGACGAGAAGCCCGCCGAGCTAGAAGCCGCAGTAGAAGAGCCGTCTCAAGTCATGGAAAGTGCTGAGGCCGAGCAGCCCGAAGCGGACACGACTGACGCCACGCCAGACGAGTCCCATTTTGATCTGCCACCACCGCCAGAGCCTGGATACAGCGCTATCGCTCCGCATATCGAGGCGACGCTGATTCATCTATTGGACGAGCTGCAGCTGCCGGATAGCCACAAACCGCAGGCTGAAGCCTTGCGACAGCGCATGTTCGGACGGTTGAACTGGTATGAGCTGGTGCCGTTGCTGGATGACCTGTCGGGCCTGGTGCTTTCACTCAACGACCAAGGCCATCGCGAGTTCGAGGGCTATCTCAAGCAGCTCAATCAGCGCCTGGACAGCTTCCAGAATCACCTGCAACAGGTCAACGAAGGCCATGACGAGGCTCGTGAGCAAGAGCGCTCCTTCAGCGAAGAGCTCCGTGAGCAGGTCAGCGACCTGCAGACTCATGTGCAGGAAGCCGCTGAGCCGGATAATGTGAAAAGGGCGCTGGAAAGCCGCCTGGATGGCATGCTGACTCACATGGAGCAGTATCAGCAGCAGCGTGAGGCGCGCGAGCTGGAAATGGCCGAGCGGCTGAAAACGCTTTCGGAGCGTGTGGTCAGCATGGAGCAGGAGGCCAACGACTATCGCTCCCACGTCGAAGAGCAGCGCAAGAAAGCTCTGACCGATCCGCTGACCGGCCTGCCTAACCGTGCGGCCTGGACCGAGCGCCTGGATGCCGAGGTCTCGCTCTGGCAGCGTTACCACAACAGTCTGCTGCTGGCGGTGATCGACGTGGATCACTTCAAGCGGGTCAACGATGATTTCGGCCATCTGGCGGGAGACAAGGTGCTCAAGATCATCGGTACCCAGTTGAGCAAGAAGTTACGGCGGACCGACTTTATCGCTCGCTTCGGTGGAGAGGAATTTGTCGTCCTGTTGCCTAACACGTCCATGGAGGAGGGTGAGCCCCTGATTCAGGCCTTACGTGCAGCCATTGAAGCCTGCCCGTTCCATTTCAAGGGCGAGCGCGTCACCATAACCTGCTCGGCCGGCCTCACGGCGTTTCAGATAGGCGAAGGCAGCAAGCAGGCTTTCGAACGTGCGGATCAGGCGCTTTACCGCGCCAAGCGCGGAGGGCGGAACCGAATCGAGCTGGCCTGACGGCCTGCCATACCCTACAAAAGTTGTCCGAGGTTCTTGCGTCATGCGTCTGCTACTGCCCTTGTTATTGCTCTTCAGCACCTTGCTCGCCGGTTGTGCCGGCGGGCTTCGCATCAATACGGACCACACGGCCAAGGATCAGGACAGTCGTGTGCAGTACATCGTGCTGCACTACACCGCATCGGACTCGCAACGCTCCCTGGCCATGCTGACCCATGGCGGTGTAAGCGCCCACTACATGATTGACCAGGAAGGCACGATCTACCGGTTGGTCGACGAAAATCGCCGTGCCTGGCACGCCGGGGAGAGCGAGTGGGAAGGGCGGACCTGGCTCAACGCGACGTCCATCGGGATCGAGATGGTAAACCTGGGCTTCCGTGACACGCCCACAGGACGTCAGTGGTATCCCTTCACGGAAGAGCAGATCAAGGCGCTTATCCCGCTACTCAAGGATATCCAGCAGCGTCACCGCCTGGGGCCGAATGCCGTGATTGGCCACAGCGACATCGCACCGTCCCGCAAGCAGGACCCGGGCCCGATGTTCCCTTGGGCGCGTCTGGCCGCTGCCGGTATCATCAACTGGCCAACCCCGGCCACGGTCACACAGCGGCAGGCCAGCCTGGGTGGCGTTCTCCCTCCGCCTGCGTGGTTCCAGCAGCAGCTGGCCCGTGTTGGTTATGCCATACCGCAGACCGGCCTGCTGGATAAGGCGACCCGCGATGTGATTGCGGCCTTCCAGATGAAGTACCGCCCAGGTCGATTCGACGGTGAGCCGGATCTGCAGACGGCAGCCTTGCTGCTCAGCCTGCCAACGGGCCGTTAACCTCCCTTCGGGTTCGCGTCACGAACCTTGCCTAGCAGGCGCAGCAGCTGCGCCTGCTCATCGGCTTCAAGCGGTGCAAAGACAGCCTCCAATGCCTGCCGACGGGGTGCCTGCGCGAGCGTAAGTGCGTGCCGGCCGGCATCAGTCAGGTGCACCAGGACTGCCCGGCGGTCATCCGGGTGGGGCTCACGGCGAACCAGTCCGTCACGTTCCAGCGCATCAATGGCATCTGTCAGGGTGCGGGGCGCGTGCTTCAAATGTTCCGCAAGCACACCGGGGCGACAGGGGCCGAGCTTATCCAGAAGGCTCATGACCTTATAACGGGCAAACGAGAGCCCCGAGGCTTGCAGAGCGCTATCCAGATGCTGACGCATGCTGCGCTTGATGTCGTGCAGGGCTTCGGCAATTTCAAAAATGGTTGACATGGTGCATCACTTATCTTGAATATAGTGAGGAACCTCAATGAATGGGTCCTCTTTAATGACTGCATCATTTCATAGCCGCACGGCAGATTCCAGTACACGTCACGTTTTTCAGCGCGTCCGCCATGAACTCAAACGTCGCTGGGCCCAGGTCGTACGCCGTGAAAGCCTGGGTGGCGATATGCTGCGCCTGACCTTTGGCGGCCCGGATCTCGCGGATTTCAACAGCCCGGCCTTCGATGACCATATCAAACTGTTTCTCCCAGCCGATGGGGCGCCTATCCGCAGCGTTCCGCTGGATAGGCTTGTGGGCCGCCATTACACGCCGCGCCGCTATGACTCTGCTACCGGTGAACTCGACATCGACTTTTACCTGCACGAAACAGGTGTAGTCACCGCGTGGGCTGCCCAGGCCCAGCCGGGCGATGAGATCGTGATTGGCGGTCCCAGAGGCTCAATGCTTCCGCCCAGCGACTTTGACTGGTATCTGCTGGCTGGTGACGAAACGGCCCTGCCGGCCATGGCACGCCGTCTTGAGGAGCTGCCCGCCGACAAGACAGCTATTGCGCTGTTAGAGGTAGCCCGACCAGGCGGCGAAATCCCCTTGCCGAGTCAGGCGGCCGTGACGCTGATCTGGGTCTACCGCGAGACGACGAGTGATTCGCTGGCGGACTCGCTGGCGCGATTGCAACTGCCCGCAGGTGAAGGCTACGCCTGGATCGCCAGTGAAGCCGGTGCTGCACGCGCCGCTCGGCAGGTGATGATCGAACAGCACGGACTGCCTCGCGAATGGGTCAAGGCAGCCGGCTACTGGAAACGCGGCGAAAGCGATCAGCACGTGAAGCTTGAAGATTGAACACAACCACCTCTTCCTCAGCTCCTGCGGGCAGTGATGGCCTGCCAACGCCCCGGCGCTATCAGGCCATTGCGGCGCTGCTGGCGGCCATCAGCATGACAGTTCTGGATTCGGGCATTGCCAATCTGGCGCTGCCTACCATTGCCCAGGCACTTGATGTTTCCGCCGCGCAGTCAGTCTGGATCGTCAGTGCCTATCAGCTGGCGCTGGTGGCCCTGCTGCTGCCCTTGGCAGCGTTGTCCGAGCGGATCAGTCTGCGCCGTGTATTCGGCGCCGGGGTCTGTCTGTTCAGCCTGGCGTCGCTCGGGTGTGCCCTGGCGCCGGATCTCTTCTGGCTGGTGCTGGCGCGAGCACTTCAGGGCATTGGGGCTGCTGCCATCATGTGTGTCAGCGCTGGCATCGTAAAGCTGACCTATCCCAGGCATCTGCTGGGACGGGGCATCGGTATCAATGCGCTTTGCGTTGCCCTGGGATCAGCCCTGGCACCCAGCCTGGGCGCCGGCATCCTGGCCTTGGGTGGATGGCCCTGGCTGTTTGCGATCAATCTGCCCATAGGACTGGCTGTTCTGATGCTGCTCAAGGCCTTGCCGGATAACCCACGGGCGCAACGCCGTATCGATCCACTCAGCGCACTGCTCAATGTCGCCTTGTTCTGCGGTGCCATCGGTGGGCTTGAGCGACTGGCAGTAGAGCCCCTGCAAGGTGCTGCGCTATTGCTCGTGGCGGTCGGCTGCCTGTGGGGGTTGTTACGTCGTGAACGGGGTCAGACGGCGCCGCTGCTGCCGGTGGATCTGCTTGAACACTCAGCGTTCCGCCATGCGATCATGGCGTCCATCTGCTCGTTCGCTGCACAAATGCTGTGCTTTCTGGCTATTCCGTTTTACCTGCAGCATCAGCTGGGGCTCACACCGGTACACGTAGCCTTGCTGATGCTGTCCTGGCCGCTGACGGTGGCCGTGGCCGCTCAGGTCGCCGGGCGTCTGGCGGATCGTTACCGCCCCCAGACACTGTGCATGCTGGGTGGATTGGGTATCGCCCTGGGATTGGGAATTACCGCGGTCTGGCCGCTGGCACAAGGGCAAGGCCCACTGGTGGCTTTCATGATCATCGGCGGGCTGGGCTTCGGCTTTTTTCAGGTGCCCAACAACCGGGTCATGCTGACGTCCACGCCGTCTTCCCGGACCGGAGCGACAGGAGGCATGCAGGCGACTGCACGGCAGACCGGCATGGCCCTGGGCGCCGCCGCGCTGGCCATCCTGCTGCATCTGTGGCCGGAGGGAGCGCCTCGTCTGGGATTGGCCCTGGCTTCGGCATTGGGTCTGTTAGCGGCCTGGGTCAATTGGCACGTGCCAAAAGAAGATCAGGCATAAAAAAGCCGCCTAGTAGGCGGCTTTTGCGTTCAGGTTGGCAGGGTCATGAAGAATTGCGTTCCCTGGCCCGGTCGCGAGACGACGCCAATACGCCCGCCGTGGAGCTGAATGATCTCCTTGCAGAGCGCAAGGCCAAGACCGGCACCGCCTTTCTTGGTACCAATCTGCACAAACGGCTCGAATACCCGGCCTTGTTGGGCATAGGCGATCCCTTCACCGTTGTCCTGTACAGCCATAAGCAGGCGATCGTTCTGACGCATGGCCTGAAGCGAGACGCGGCCACCTGCAGGGGTATGGCGAAGGGCATTGCTGATGAGGTTGTCCAGCACCCGGCCCATTTGTGCCGGGTCCAGCGTGACGCGGGGAAGCGGGGTATGCAGCAGTTCCACCACCAGTTCGACCGACTTGTCCCGAGCGGCATCGGCATGCCGTGCGCGGGCCTGATCGAGCAGCTCGCTAACTTCACTCGGGACCTTCTCGGGACGTTGCAGGCCGCTCTGATAGCGTGAGAAGTCCAGCAGGTCGTTGATCAGGCGGACCAGGCGATGGGTTTCCTCATCCACTGTCTGCAGCAGGTAAGCCTCACGCGAGTCTTCGGGAAACTTCAGGCGCTCCTGCAACAGGGCAAAGGCCATGTGCATGCCGGTTACCGGCGTCCGTAGCTCATGGGAGGCTCGCAGGACGAACTCGTTGCGGACCCGGTCGAAGGCACGCTGCTCGGTCACATCACGCAGGACCATCAAGGCACCAACACTGCGGCCGTCGGCATGGTTGACCGGCGTGACTGTCCAGGCGAGCAGGCGTGTCTCACCCGCAATATCGATCTGCAGATCTTCCGGGACAGCTTCCAGCGTCTTGCCGGACAGGACACGCTGGACGGCTTCGTCGATATCCGGGCGTTGCAGGGCCGCGCCCAGGAGCTGACCCTGACGCTCGTCATCCCAACCTAGCTGACGGTTCGCCACCGGGTTGGCATGTTCGATATGTCCGAGGTAGTCGAGGATGATCAGGCCGTAGTCGATACTGTCCAGCACCGCTTGAAGACGACGTTGCCCGGCCACCAGGGCCTCGATGTTGGTCTGGCTCAGCTGACGCAGGGACTCGGCCATGGAGCCGAAGCGGCGACTCAGCAAGGCCAGCTCGGTCACCTTGGAGGTCGGCAGGGTAATGTCGAAATGCCCTTGGCTGATCTGGTCGGCTGCCTTGGCCAGCGAGTCGATAGGACCGCCAAAGCGACGTGCAATGGTGTTGGCCGTTGCAAATCCAATCCCCAGGATAGCCAGCCCGACGAGCCCCAGCAGGACGGCAATCAGCGTGGCCCGGTTATGGGCGTGTTGCTGGGTACTGTCCATGTCGCTGATAAAGCTGGTCTGCAGGTCATACACCTGATTGCGCAGGCTGTTGACCAGGTCCAGAAAAACCTTGTTCTCCCTGAGCGCAGAGTATCCATCCGGTGGATTGCCCAGCATTTTGTAGTACTGGTTGTACTTGCTCTCGAGCTGACTCAGCTGCTGGATATCGTCCGGATGGCTGACCAGGCTCTGGGTCGTGGCCAGGTAGTTGCGAAACTCCTGATCATGATTGCGAAGCTGATTAGCGTCCGGCGCCCCATCCATGAGCGAGTACAGCTCGTTGCTCAGCTCCTGCCGCATGCCCAGTGAGGCGTTGATGAACAGCAGCGTGTGCTTGTTGTAACTCTCCTGGCTATTGGAGAACTGCAGGACACTGACCAACCCGATAATGAGTCCGAGCAGCGCAACGGTAATGAGCGCGGAAATGCTCAGGAACAGGCGTGTCCTAAGTTTTATCGGAAGCTTCATAGCCCGTACTGCTTGCGTTTACGGTAGAGCGTCGACGAGTCGATGCCGAGAATTTTGGCGGCCTGATCCAACGTCTCGCTTGTCGCCATGACTGCCGCAATATGCGCCTTCTCGAGCGCTTCCAGGCTCATGGTCTCACCCACACGCGGAGCGCTACTGGCGGAGCTGGGCTGTTCGGTCAGGCCAAGGTTGGTAACGTCCACCAGATCCTTGCTGCAGATAATGCTGGCGCGCTCGATTACGTTGCGCAGCTCGCGGACGTTGCCGGGCCAGTCATACTTACGCAGCGCTTCCTTGGCTTCCTCACTGAATCCATGGGCCGGACGGCCATAGTCCTTGACGAAGCGGGCCAGGAAACGCTCGGCCAGATCAATGATGTCTTCCTTACGCTCGCGAAGCGGCGGCAGGGTCAGCACGATGACGTTCAGGCGGTAGAGCAGGTCTTCGCGGAACTCACCTTCCGCCACCATCTGCTCGAGGTTGCGGTTGGTCGCGGCAAGAATGCGTACATCGGCACGGCGCGTGACCGGATCGCCCACCCGCTCATATTCCTTATCCTGGATGAAGCGCAGCAGCTTGGGTTGCAGGGCAAGCGGGAAATCACCGATTTCGTCGAGAAACAGAGTACCGCCATCGGCTTGGCTGACGCGACCCAGGGTGCTTTCACTGGCTCCGGTAAACGCGCCGCGGGTGTGGCCAAACAACTCGCTTTCCATCAGGTCGGCGGACAGGGACGGGCAATTGATGGTGACAAAGGTTTTCTTGGCGCGGCGGCTCCAGGCATGGATGGAGCGGGCCAGCTCACCCTTGCCGGAACCGGATTCGCCCAGAATAAGAATATTGGCGTCGGTCGTAGCGACCTGTCGGGCCGTTTCCAGTATCGACATCATGGCCGGACTACGAGATTCCAGACCCAGGCTGGACTTGCGTACTTCACCTTCGAGCGCTTCAAGGCGAGCGGACAGCTGGCGAAACTCCAGCTGCTTGGCCGCGGCCATGCGCAGCTGATCAGGGCTGCAAGGTTTAACCAGGTAATCGGCAGCACCAGCCTGCATGGCATCGACCGCTGTATCCACCGCCGAATGGGCGGTAACGATGACTACCCGCATCCAGGGTGCCTGGATACGCATCTGTTGCAATACATCCAGACCGTTGTCCTCGCCCAGGCGTAGGTCGAGAAAACAAAGGTCGTATACCTGCCGCAGCAGCAGGGCTTCGGCCTGAGCGGCCGAGTTGGCCGTAGCGACACTATAACCAGCATCTTCAAGGCAGAAACGGAAAGTACGCAGGATCGCTGCCTCGTCATCGACGAGAAGAATCCTTCCGCTCGGTTGATCCATGGAATGTTCTCCGTAGGTACATCCCGCACCTATATAAACAGAAGGGGGCGGGAGGTCTGTGCCTTAGTCAGTTGTGAGTCGTGCAAGTTGCAATATGCACGACAAACGATGCAAGTCTTTTGATGAGATGTCATGACGCGCTGACAGGGGCAGATGGAGGAGGGGCCATGCAAATTGCAGGGAAGCCTCGAAAAACACCAGCCTTACTACCGATCCGGCCAGGAATTCGGTACAGACAACGAGGCACTGACGCTGAGGTTTCGCCTTTTCCTTTAAGGAAGGCAACACAAGTAGAGGCCGTTTGGCTTGAGAAGTTCGCCAGGACGGTCAGTTTTTCTCTATAGGCATCATGCAAAACGCAATGCTTGAAACCCTGCATCTTGCAGTATGCAAGCGGCAGAAAGCGGATCTAGTTTTTAACTTATTGATTTTAAAGGATTTTTTTTATTCAAAAACTTGGCATGCCGTCTGCAATATCTCTTGCATAGAGCCTGAAACGGCCAATAACAGTTGAAGGAGTAAACCCATGGTCAGCCAGATTGCACGTAACAATATGATCTGTTCGGCATTCTTCGCAGGTGTAGCAGCAGTGCTGTTCACCACTGGCCATACCTCTACTCCTGTTGCTGCTCCGCAAGCCGTACCTCACATTGAAGTGAAGGCACCGGCGGCCAAGCCTCTGGCAAGCCATGTAAGCGTCGAGCAGCAAAAAGCCATTCCGGCTCAATCTACTGTTGACCGTTTCCCCCGTCAGACTCGCTGGGTTTTCTAAGGAGACGCTTGCGATGTTCGGGACCTACACAACCTTCGCTTTGACCTTCGCCAGCGCGATAGTTCTATTGGGCCTTGTAGCCAGCATGATTTTGATCGGCCGTGCGTTAAAACAGACGGATAGCCGGAACACACGCGATTTAGAAGTATCCATACCGAGGAGCCTATCTTTCTCGGAAAGCGGTGCCAGAGAGTCTCGGATAAGACAGTCGGCCTGGCCTGAGAAAGTAAGTGTGTCTCGATAATCAACTAGAAATCCAAACTAGAAACCAGAGAAAAGTAAGACGAGGAGAATCATCATGCTGAGCTGGGCTATCACGTTTCTAATCATCGCTATCATCGCAGGTGTTTTGGGCTTCGGCGGCATCGCCGGTACAGCAGCAGGTATTGCCAAGATCCTGTTCGTTCTGTTCCTGATCCTGTTTGTGGTGTCCTTCTTCTTCGGTCGCCGCCGACCCTGACACAGGGCCTGCGATTGTCATCAAATCGTAGCCGTAGGCCGGTTTAATGACCTGACCGAACACACGCCCCGACTTGTCGGGGCGTTTAGGCCAAGGGGCTTGGGTGCTTTGCGGTAAGAGGAGCATCCTCAGGGTACAGGGAGTACCTTCGTCGTTACGAGCCAGGCTGGACGATATATCCCCCAGACGTTTTGGGCCTCGACCGTGGGTCTTGAGGACTAAAACGCCTGGGGGACATAATTTTGGGTTACTGCATTTTTACCGCCAGCTTGGCGACATGCTCGCCCTGATGGCTCGCCAGTTGTAGTTCCTTGGCGCTGGGCAATCGAGAGCCATCGGCTCCTGCCAGCGTGGCTGCGCCGTAAGGCGAGCCTCCCCTCACTTCAGTAATATCCGCCAGCATGGGGTCGGTATAAGGCATACCGACAATCAACATGCCATGGTGCGCCAGCGTGTTCCAGAAGGACGTAATGGTAGTCTCACTACCGCCCCCGGTTCCCGTCGAAACGAACACACTGCCCAGCTTGCCCACCAATGCACCCTTGACCCACAGACCGCCCGTCTGATCGAGGAAGGTGCGCATCTGGCCCGCCATGTTGCCGAAACGGGTTGGTGTTCCAAAGATGATTGCATCGTAGTCAGCCAGCTCTTGAGGCGTGGCGACTGGCGCTGCCTGATCAAGCTTGGCGCCAGCATTGCGGGCCACGTCTTCAGGCATGGTTTCGGGGACGCGCTTGATCGTCACTTCAACGCCCGGTACACGTCGCGCACCTTCTGCCATGGCTTCAGCCAGGCGCTCGATATGTCCATACATGGAATAGTACAGAACCAGAACTTTCTTCATGTCGTCTCCTTGGTTAAAACAGAGGGCCGAGTGACGGCCTTTTGATGGCTTAAGAAAGGACAACAGCGGTCAGGAATCGTCGGCAGGTTTCTCTTCCTGAACCATCTCAATTCTGGTTGATACCTATCGACGCGTTCGACTTTTTACAGGCGCAGGGCTGCTCGACCTTCGCCATCGGGAGTCAACCCTCGTATCATCCCCGGCTGGTTTCGGGGAGATGCATCATGCTGAACGGGTTATGGCTGGGCTTTTTCATCGTGGCGGCGATCAGTGCGCTGGGAAGATGGTTGATCGGAGACGATGCAGGCGTGTTTGCAGCCATGGTCGAGAGCCTGTTTGCCATGGCCAAGCTGTCGGTAGAGGTGATGATCCTGTTATTCGGCACACTGACGCTCTGGCTGGGTATCCTGCGTATTGCCGAGAAGGCCGGTCTGGTCGAAAAACTGGCTTATGTCCTTGGGCCGCTGTTCCGCCGTTTGATGCCGGAAGTACCTGCCGGCCACCCGGCGCTGGGGCTGATTACGCTCAACTTTGCAGCTAACGGCCTGGGTCTCGATAATGCGGCCACGCCTATTGGCCTCAAGGCCATGCGGGCTTTACAGGACCTGAATCCCAAGCCGGAAACGGCCAGTAATGCACAGATTCTATTCCTGGTGCTCAATGCGTCCTCCCTGACGTTACTGCCCGTCACTATCTTCATGTATCGCGCCCAACAGGGTGCGCCTGATCCAACCTTGGTCTTCCTGCCTATCCTGCTGGCGACCAGTGTCTCCTCACTGGTCGGGCTGCTATCCGTTTCGTTCATGCAACGGCTCAAGCTGTGGGATCCGGTCGTCCTGGCGTGGCTGGGTGGCGGCGCACTGCTTCTGGGCGGCTTCATGAGCATTCTGGTCACCTTGTCGGCAACGGCCCTGGCGGCATTGTCGTCGCTATTAGGTAATCTGGTGCTGTTCGGCCTGATCCTGATGTTCCTGATCTTTGGCGCGCTCAAGCGGGTGCCGGTTTACGAAACCTTTGTAGAGGGTGCAAAAGAAGGATTCGAGGTTGCCAAGAACCTGTTGCCCTATCTGGTTGCCATGTTGTGCGCGGTGGGCGTGTTACGGGCATCAGGCGCACTGGAAATCATTCTTGACGGTGTTCGCCATGCAGTGGCCTGGCTGGGTTGGGACACCCGCTTTGTCGATGCGCTGCCTACAGCACTGGTCAAGCCGTTTTCGGGCAGCGCCGCCCGCGCCATGCTGATCGAGACGATGCAGGCCAAAGGCGTGGACAGTTTTCCAGCCTTGATTGCGGCCACTGTCCAAGGCAGTACCGAGACGACCTTTTATGTGCTGGCTGTCTACTTTGGTTCGGTAGGTATCCAACGGGCTCGCCATGCTGTCGGATGCGCACTATTGGCCGATGGCGCCGGGGTGCTGGCGTCTATCCTGGTCTGCTATTGGTTTTTCGGCTGAGTCATCAATTTTCGAATTCCGCCATCCAGTGCTTGCGAACGATGCGGCGCTGGCGACGGGTCGTGAACTGTTCTGTCTGCCGGCTTTCGGCAATCAGTGAACAGTAATGCCCTTTGTACTGACCCAGGCGGAAGCGGCGGCGTACACCGATGGGGTGCCTGTCGGAGCCATAAAATGCGATCACGTGGATTTCCAGACCATCAAAGACCCAGCCTTCTGGCGGGTGCATGCCATTGAGTTCCAGATCGTGTGCAGCGGCTACCCGGGAGATCAATCGTTGAAAGGTGCCAATGTGCGTAAAGTCACCCGTTTTCAGCGGTCCCTGGCGGGTGGCTTTATACAGCTCGGCATCCTGATCGAAATCATCCTCGCTGCTCTCGCGAACATCCGTCACATCCGCCTTGAGCGTACCGCGCGAGGTGTGCAGGTGCACGATCAGCTGGTTAATGAAGATCGGCTCGGCACTCATGTTGGAAAGCAGGCACAGGGCGCCTACCCCCTTGCCGGCGCCGCGGTTGATAATGAGCCGCGGTTGACGCTGGCGCTTGAAGCCGCTCAGCAGCAGCTGTGCATAAAAGATCCATACCAGCAACGTGCAGCCGGAGATGAACAGGGTTAGGACGTCACGGTACTCGCGTAACCAATCCAGCATTGGGCTACCTTTAAGGGAAAATTTGCACCTTATTGGAAGAGCCCCCGGTAGGCTGGTTCCCCGCGTGGTGCCTTTCCGTGACGGGGTACTAGAAACTCAATGTGACGGCCCTAGTCAAAATCAAGAAGGGCATTGCCCGCTCAAGGAGTGAAACCTATGAAAACGCTTGGATTGTTCGTTGCAGCCAGCCTGTTTACAGCCCCGCTCTGGGCGGCACCGTTACCATGCGATCAGCTCAAATCTGAGATCGAGGTAAAGATCCAGGCCGCCGGAGTCAGCTCGTACACGCTGGAAATCGTACCGAACGCAGACGTCACCGATCCCAACATGGTGGTGGGTAGCTGTGAAAACGGCACCAAGAAGATCATTTACCAGCGTAACGATGGCTAGAGCGGAATGCACTGACGCTGACGAACCGTTCCAACCGACTGCCCCCGGCTATCGTGCAGCTCCAGCCGGGGCTGGTCCATGTAGGCTGATGCCTCGATGCGGTAGCGTTCGCCTGCCTTGAAATCACCGTACTGGACGATCATGTAGCAGTTGATCTCCACCGGCTCGTAGCCAAAGCCCATCATGCCGCCGCCCGGAACCATGCCGCCCAGCTCGAACTGATAGCGAACCTGTAGCTCATGCGCGCCGGGCGAGACCTGGAAGTAGCGTCCGTCGTCGAGCCGCTTGCCATCCAGACGATCCGCCATCAGCACGTTGCCTACCGAGGCCATCTGTATGTGCAGATCCACCCAGGCCATATTGGGGTCCTTGGGAGGAAGAGGACTGGCGCAGCCTGCCAGCAGTACGGCGGCGAACAACAGGTGCTTTTTCATGGCCTTTAGCCCGAGCGAGTCTGTGAGAGTATCGATTAGACATCGCCGCAGCGACTTTCTCCACCCCGTGCGACTTCCTGCTGACTGGCATCGTACAGCTTGGCCCAGGCGCGGAACCCGGCTTGCTCAGCCTGTAGCCGATAGCGTTCGCCCGCCGAGAAATCCTTGTAATGGACATTGAGCAGGCAAGTGCGGACCAGGGGCGTGGCACTGGGGCCGATATTGGCCGGATCGACCTTGAACTGGTAGCGCACCTGAAGATCATGGCTACCGGGTTGCACCTGGAAGTAACGGTCGTCCTCAAGGGTCTGGCGATCGGCTTGCTGGGCTTGGAGCAGATCCGGTTTTTCGGTCTTGAGGTCGATCCAGGCCTGGGAAGGGTCCGGCTTGGGCAGCGGCATCAGGGAACAGGCAGTCAGTGCCAGGGCAGGGCACAACAGGAGAATACGACGCATGAGTGAGCTCCAGACAAAGGTAATGCAACGGGGCAGGATTCTCGGCTTCCTTCCTCAGTGCCGGTTTCCATGGGGCCGATACTCATACTAGAGTGTCGCCTCCTCATACCGGCGCTCCAGGTTATTTACCATGTCCCGTCTCTGGTTAGCCCAAGTCGACCTTAAAAGCTTGAGATGGGTTCCATTTATCGCGGCCCTTTGGCTGTGCGGCTGCTCGTCTGTCGGATATTACGGGCAGATGGCAAAGGGGCAGGCGGCCCTGTTATGGCAGCGCACACCCATCACCCAGGTCATTGATGATCCTTCTACCGATCCGGCCCTGAGGCGTCGCCTTGAGCTGGCCCTGCGCGCCCGTGAGTTCGCCAGTCAGCAATTGGGCTTGCCGGATAACCGCAGCTATCGTCTGTTCGTAAAGCTGGACCGGCCCTACGTTGTCTGGAATGTCTTTGCAGCACCGGAGTTCTCACTCTCGCCCCTGACGCATTGCTTTCCCATTGCCGGTTGCGTGGCGTATCGCGGTTACTACCATGAAGAGGCAGCGCAAAAGGCGGCAGAGCCGCTCAAGGCCAAGGGGTGGGATACCTATGTGGCAGGTGTGCCAGCGTATTCGACGCTGGGATGGTTCGATGACCCGCTGCTCAGCAGCATGCTGCGTTGGGATGACGATCAGTTGATTGCAACGATCTTCCACGAGCTGGCCCATCAGAACCTCTATGTGCAGGACGACACGACCTTTAATGAGTCCTATGCCAACTTCGTCCAGCAGGAAGGGCTTCGCCAGTGGTGTGCGGCTCAAGGGTTACCGCCACCTGATCCGCTCCGCGAACAACAGTACCGGCAATTCGTAGGGCTGATACTGGATACACGTAAGCAGCTTGAGTCGCTTTATGCTCAGCCGCTTGCAGCCGAGGCGATGCGACAAGCAAAGGGCAAGGTATTCGAGACGATGCGGCGTGACTATGCACAGCTGAGGGATACACAGTGGCGAGGCGATCACCGCTTTGATGCCTGGATGGCAGGTCCGCTAAATAACGCAAAGCTCTTACCGTTCGGGCTATATGAGCAGTGGGTGCCGGCCTTTGCTGCCTTGTATGCCGAGCATCCCGGAAACTGGCCAGCCTTTTATGCACGTGTCCGGGCGTTGGTAGCGTTACCAGCCGCCGACCGCCAGGCTCGGTTGAAAGCCCTGGCGGAGCGGCAGGCAGAACAGAACGATTAGAGCGGTTCGCTCCAGAGCGTGGCGCTGATCTGACCGGTCTCGCCGGGAGCCAGCACCATCACATCGTCCATGACACGGGCGGTCTCGATGCACAGCATGCGCTGCCAGGCATCATCGGCGAACGGTGTCAGACGCTTGGATTTTTCGATCCAGGGGTTCCATAGGACCGCAGACGAGGTGTTCTTGGTCTCGATGAAAATACGGCGATTCCACTGAGGGTCACGAATCCCCAGGCGTGAGGGCAGCCCCTGATAGACGCGGTCCACTTCCTGGTCGATGACCGGCTCGCCGTTCTGGCGCTTGCGCTCCCAGCCGTCGAGGCAATCGTAGTAGTCAGCGTGGGTAAAGCCCTCAATACCGACCTGACGGGAGTCGCTCACAGCAAAGTAGGTGTGCAGGGCCTGGCTCAGGGTCAGCGTCTGATCACCAATGTTGCGAGTGGTAAGCGTCATAGTGAGACGATCGCTCACCTCAACCGACAGGGTCAAGTCGGCGGCATGGGGCCAGCCAGGCATGTGGGCGGCAGAGGTCTGGTAGTGGAAGTCCAGGCGGACGCGGTCCACATCCACATCCATGTCACCGGTTGCCCACCCGGCCTGACGAACGAGGCCATGCTGCGGGGCGCCTTCTACCTCGGTCAGCATGTGCTGAACGGCCGGCGGGTTACGCTTGATATCGCCAAACCAGGGCCAGCAGACCGGTACGCCGCCACGAATGGGTTGGCCATGAATGAATTCGGCATCCGGATTGTCCCAGATGATCGGCTGCTCGCCATCAAGGCCGAAGCTGAGGATATGGGCGCCCTGGCAGGCAATCACGGCTTCGGCACGGCCGATACGGATACGCCAGCAGGGCAATTCGCCCTTCTGGATCTGTTCAACGAGGGGAGCGGCTTGGGTCATCAATAATTCCTTGGTCGTTATTATCAGTGAGCGCTGGGCCTGTTCGGTTTGGCCGCGTCAATCGGTTCCGGCAGGACATGACAAGACCTGCCGGATAAGGTGAGTAGAGTAGCGCTATCTCGCGCCACGGTGTGCGTTTCGAAGGCTACGACTCATGAAGGTCGGGTGGGGTTTCCATTGAAGCTGCGTGCTCGGTCTCATATCCGGATTCCGCCTGCTCCAGGACGCCATAGGCGATACTGCAGAACAGCGAATTGAGACGCTTCATGTCTGACAGCAGGCCAAGGTGTAGCGAGCTGGTCTCGATGCTTTGTACGACCTGATGGTGCAGACGCTCCACATGGGCGTGGGCGTATCGCCGCTCCAGGACGCGAAAGCGCTGCTTGGCACGCCGCAGGCGACGGGCCGAGTCGGCATCGCCAGACAGAAAGACTGACAGGCATAGCCTCAGGTTGGCCATCAGGTAGCCGTGCAATGCGGCGAGTTCTTCAAGGCCTTGCTCGGAAAAGGAGCGATTGGCCGAGATTTTCTTGTTTTCCAAATCACTGGCCATGCGCTCGATGATATCTCCGGCCTGCTCAAGGTTGATGGCCAGTTCGATGATCTGCGCCCAGCGACGGCTGTCCCGATCCCCCAGATCTTCTCGCGGAATACGGGCCAGATAGAGCTTGATGGCGGTGTAGAGCGCATCAACATCATCATCCAGGCGGCGGACTTCCCGTCCCTGGGCCTTGGTGCCACCGCTTATCAAGGCCATCAGCTCCGTGAGCATATGCTCTACCACATCGCCCATACGCAGCGCCTCACGGGCGGCGTTGGCAAGCGCCAGGGCGGGGGTATCCAGTACGGACGTATCCAGATGACGTGGGTTCATGGTGATGTCTGCCTGCGGCCGATCCGGCAGGACGAGCGTACAGAAGCGCGCCATCGGACGTGTCAGGGGCAGGAACACCACACAGCGGACGAGGTTGTAGAGTACGTGGAAGCCGATCACCAGCTCTGCGGCCGCCAGTTCCCAGTTGTCCATCCAGTCGGCCACGGTGTCGACCCACGGCAGTACCAGCGCGCAGCCGGCCAGCTTGAACAGCAGGCTGCCCAGGGCTACCCGTCGACCGGCCGGGGTCTGGCGAGACGCACTCAGCATGGCCAGAAGACCGCTGCCCAGATTGGCACCCACCACCAGGCAGAGGGCCACTTTCAGCGAAATGACGCCTGAGCCGGCCAGCGTTGCCGTCAGCAGGACAGCCGCAAGACTGGAATAGGAAATCATGGCGAACAGAGCCCCGGTCAGGGCGTCGAGCATTTCGTCTCCGGTCAGTGAGGAGAACAGCACCTTGACGCCCGCAGCCTGGGTCATGGGTGTTGCGGCCGCTACGATCAGCTCCAGCGCCAGAATGATCAGTCCCAGCCCGATCGCCACTCGGCCCAATTGCCCGGGACGGGACTGCTTGTGACCAATGAAAAGAATGACGCCCACCAGGATCAGCAGCGGAGAAAGCCACGACAGATCAAAGGTGAGCACACGGGCCATTAGTGCCGTCCCTACGTCGGCGCCCAACATGATCGCAAGGGCAGGCCTGAGGGTCATAAGCCCCTGGCCTACGAAGGAGGTTGCCAGCAGCGCGGTGGCATTGCTGCTTTGCACGAGTGCGGTAACCCCAATGCCAGCGGCAAAGGCTAGCGGGGTGTGACGTACGCTGCGGCTGAGTACGCGACGCAGGTTCGCCCCGTAGACCCGCATGATGCCGGTCCGGACGATGTGCGTTCCCCATACCAGCAGGGCCACCGCAGAAAGAAGGTTCAGTAGTGTCAGCATTCAGGCGCCCTCCCGGCGCAACTGCTTCCCGGCTGCCTGGCCAGGCTGTAACAAAAGTTTCACATTCATATGACATGCAGGCCGCAGCGTCTGCTGAGACGGCAGGACGGTAATCGGGGCTATACAGGGTTAGTCGCCTGTGTAAGGCATATGTTCAGCCTGTGGAGAGCGGCCTTTTTCGCGCTAGGGGCGCAGGAGCACACCGTAAACGCTCTAGCTCGGCAGACGGCGCGAGTTAGGTCGGGAGTGTTTTCGCTGAATATGGCGTCTGACTGATTGTGAATCGACACAAGGTAAGGTGTTCGCGGCAGGGGTGCGTTATAGTCCGCCGCCGTGTCCATATGCCATTTTTGCCACTGCATTTAGAAAACAAATATTAAGAAGATATAAACAGCCGCGGTAAACTGTGCGTTTATGTGGGCGCTTTGCCAGCGTCATATCGATAAATCAGGAGGCACAGCCGCTTATCAGGGCTGACCACGCCTACAGCAATACCCACAAGGTTTCGCGTTAAGTGATCGAATTTCAGAACGTTCAAAAGACCTACCTCGTTTCAGGTCGCCAGGTGCCGGCGCTCCAGTCGACCAACCTGCGCGTCGAGGCGGGCGAAGTCTTCGGCCTCATCGGCCACTCCGGGGCCGGCAAGAGCACCATGCTGCGCCTGATCAACCGGCTGGAAGCACCCAGCGGCGGCCGGATCATTGTGGATGGCGAAGACGTCACCGCGCTGGACAGCGCCGGTCTACGTGCCTTCCGCCGTCGCGTCGGCATGATCTTTCAGCATTTCAATCTGCTGTCATCCAAGACCGTGGCGGCCAATATCGCCATGCCGCTTGAGCTGGCAGGTGGACATTCCCGCGCCGAGATCAACGCGCGCGTGGATGAATTGCTGGCCCGTGTTGGCCTGACTGACCATGCCCGCAAATACCCGGCACAGCTCTCGGGCGGCCAGAAACAGCGGGTCGGCATTGCCCGTGCGCTGGCGACGCGGCCAAAGATCCTGTTGTGCGACGAGGCCACCAGTGCTCTCGACCCGCAGACCACCGGACAGGTGCTGCAGCTGCTGGCGGAGATCAACCGTGAGCTGGGTCTGACCATTGTGCTTATCACCCATGAGATGGATGTGATCCGTCGCGTCTGTGACCGCGTGGCGGTACTGGATGCCGGCACAGTTGTCGAGCAGGGCACAGTGGCGGATGTCTTCCTGCATCCCAAACATGCTACCACTCGGCGCTTTGTGTTCGAGGCCGAACACGTGGACGAGGGCGATCTGATGTCGTCCTACAGCCATGTGGAGGGTCGTATCTTGCGCCTGACCTTCCGTGGCGAAGCCACCTATGCGCCTCTTCTGGGTCAGGTAGCCCGGGAAACCGGCGTGGATTACAGCATTCTGGGCGGTCGAATCGACCGTATTCGCGAAGAACCCTACGGCCAGCTGACCATTGCCCTCGTGGGAGGGGATCTGGACGCCGCTCTGGCTCGTTTCGACGCCGCTGATGTAACCGTGGAGGTCATTCGTTGATGGACGCTTTTCTCGCCTTTTTTGCCGATATCGACTGGCCTGAAATCTGGCAGGCTACCCTCGACACCCTGCAAATGCTGGGCTGGTCGATGTTGTTTACCGTACTGCTCGGCTTGCCGCTGGGCGTTCTGCTCTTTTTGACCGGCAAGCGGCAGTTGCTGGAACAGCCCATCGTGTATGGCCTGCTGTCGTTCCTGGTGAACGTCCTGCGTTCGATTCCCTTCATTATCCTGTTGATTCTGATGATCCCGATTTCCGTATGGCTGATCGGCACCTCGCTGGGCGTCGAGGGTGCTATTCCGCCGCTGGTGGTGGGGGCTGCGCCCTTCCTGGCACGTCTGGTCGAGACGGCGCTGCGCGAAGTGGATCGTGGCATCATCGAGGCAACCCAGGCCATGGGCGCAAGCCTCTGGCAGATCGTGACCCGTACCCTGCTGCCCGAGGCCCTGCCTGGCCTGATCGCCGCTGCAACCGTTACAGCGATTGCGCTGGTGTCCTACACGGCCATGGCGGGCGTGATCGGTGGCGGTGGTTTGGGTGATCTGGCGATCCGCTTCGGATACCAGCGCTTCCAGACCAATGTCATGGTGGTCACCGTCGTGCTTCTGCTGATCCTGGTACAGGTGCTGCAGATGGTCGGTGACCGCCTGGTTGTAAAGTTCAGCCGCCGCTAACAGGCTGTCCGCCGGGCCTCAAGGTCCGGCGGAAAATACTAGCATTACACGCTGTTCCCTCTTATTTTCGAAAGGAATCCGCTATGTCTCTGAAACGTACCCTGCTTTCCGTTGCGCTTGGTTTTGGTCTGGTGACAGCGGCTCATGCCGAGACCCTGAAGGTGGCAGCGAGCCCTATTCCCCACGCGGAGATCCTTGAGCTGGTCAAACCCCAGCTGGCAAAGGAAGGTGTAGATCTGGAGGTCAAGGTCTTCAACGACTATATCCAGCCGGATCGCCAGACCGACCAGAAGCAGGTCGATGCCAACTATTTCCAGAGCAAGCCCTATTACGAGTCCTACCAGAAGAGCAACAAGGACAGTAATCAGGTGCCGGTCGTAGCCGTACACGTCGAGCCGTTTGGCGCCTATTCCCAGAAGATCAAGTCGGTTTCCGAACTGAAAGACGGCGCGACCATTGCCATTCCCAACGATCCAACCAACTCCGGTCGCGCGCTGCTGCTGATCGCCAAGCAGGGTTTGATCACCCTGAAAGATCCGAACAACATCTCTGCCACCCAGCGCGACATCGTGGATAACCCCAAGCACCTGAAGTTCAAGGAGCTTGAAGCCGCTACGCTGCCGCGTGTACTGAACCAAGTGGACCTGGCGCTGATCAACGCCAACTACGCGCTGCAGGCCAAGCTGGTACCGACCAAGGATGCGCTGTTCATCGAAAGCGCCGAGTCGCCCTACGCCAACTACCTGTACACCCGTGCGGAAAAAGCCAACGATCCAGCCATCCAGAAGCTGGCCAAGGCCCTGACCACGCCTGAAGTGAAGAAATTCATTCAGGAGAAATATCAGGGTGGCGTTGTTCCCGCGTTCTGATCGTAATGACCTGATCGGGTATGAGGAGAGGGGTTGAGGGGTAGACCTTGAACCCCCATCTCCTGGACTGATCCGCGTGTCGTTGACATGCTTTTGAATCTGCCGAGGAGTTTGACCATGAAGAAACTGATTGCCGCTGCTGCCCTGCTGGCTGCCGCCGTCACTGCCCATGCGGCAGAAAAGCTGAGCGTGGCGGCAACGCCTGTTCCGCATGCCGAGATTCTGGAATTCGTAAAGCCCCAGCTGGCGAAGGAAGGCGTGGACCTGGACGTCAAGATTTTCACTGACTACGTTCAGCCCAACCTGCAGGTGGCCCAGAAGCGTCTGGATGCCAACTTCTATCAGCACAAGCCTTACCTGGACGAATTCAACAAGAGCCGCGGAACCGATCTGGTGCCGGTCGCTCAAGTGCATGTGGAGCCGTTCGGTATCTACTCCCAGAAGGTCAAAAGCCTGGATGAGGTCAAGGAAGGCGCAACCGTTGCCATTCCCAGCGACGCCACCAATGGCGGCCGTGCCTTGCTGCTCCTGGAAAAAGCCGGTCTGATCACGCTCAAGGATAACTCCAATATCCTGGCTACCCCGCGTGACATCGCCACCAATCCCAAGAAGCTCAAGTTCAAGGAGCTGGAGGCCGCTACGCTGCCGCGTGTGCTGAACCAGGTGGACCTGGCGCTGATCAACACCAACTATGCGCTGGAAGCCAAGCTGAACCCGACCAAGGATGCGCTGCTGCTGGAAGGCAAGGAATCGCCTTATGCCAACCTGCTGGTTGCCCGCCCGGACAACAAGGACAGCGATGCCATGCAAAAGCTGGCCAAGGCCCTGACCAGCCCGGAAACCAAGAAATTCATCGAAGACAAGTACAACGGTGCGGTTGCTCCGGCGTTCTGATCGCTTCGATAACAAAAAGCCCGCCCTGAACCGGCGGGCTTTTTTATGGGTACGATCCGGATTAGCCGGGCTGCATCAGCTCAACCACAACCCGATCGGGCCCGTGGATCGTCACGACTTGCCAGCCCTCACGGGGACCCTGGGTAATGATACGGGGCGCTGGCGCCTCATACCCCGCCTTGCGAATGTGCACCAGTCGCGCCTCAAGGTCATGGACCTGAAACAGGAGGGGAACGACCGCAGGGATTTCAGGCTCCGGTAGCTGATGCACAGGAATAGGCTGCTCGATCAGCAGCACACGGTAGTCATGAGCTTCCAGCTCGACAACAGCGGTCGCCTGGAGGCTCGAAAGCGCTTCATCAGCAGCTGATTCGCTTCGGCGACTGAGCGTGAAGCCAAGGGCAACCGCCCAAAAATTCAGCGACTCGGCTAGTGACGGAACAACAAGTCTGAGGTGATCGGAACGGCGTAAGACGGTAAGAGGCTCGCTTGAAAACATCAAAAATATCCATGGCTAGTCGCCTAAGGGTATCTCGTTGAGCCTGCTAGGCTGAGAACCGGTAAGTAAAGATTGAGTAAAGCCTGTCTCATTTTGAACCTTCGAAGGACTCAGCTTCGGGCACCGGTAAAGCGCCGCGGATCTGCACGATAATGATCATGACCAGCGCCCCCGCAGCCAGCAGCAAAGGCATGGCGTGGCCGGTCAGCCATTGGCTGGCGGCTCCGGTGGTTAAGGGGCCGAGCAGGCAGCCGAAGCCCCAGAGCTGGGCGATACGGGCATTGGCCTGGACCAGCTCGGCGTCCCGGTAACGTTCGCCAATCAGGATCAGGGCGAGGGTGAAAATACCACCGGCGCTGGCACCAAAGATCACCAGTAACGGCCAGATGTAGGTGGTGTGCAGCAGGAGCGGCATGGCGAGGCTGGTCAGCAGCAGTGTGACACCACATGCCTTGAACAGACCGGTGCGCGAAACACGGTCAGCCAGTGCGCCCAGCGGCAGTTGTAGCAGGGCGTCTCCGGTCACGACCGTGCTGGCCATGAGCAGGGCGGTACGCTGGTCAAAGCCTTGGTTCAATGCGTACACCGGCAGCAGTGTCAGCATCATGGCCTCGAAGGCGGCAAATAGCACAACTGCCCAGGCGATGGCGGGGAGTTGCCGGCAAAAGCGCAAAAGGCCGCGGCCAATGGAGCCATGATCGCTGGCTTTGGGCGCACCGCTGCGGCCTACAAGCGCAAGGGAGCCCATGATGAGCAGGGCGGTACTGATCCAGAAGCCGCCGTTGCCTTCAGTGCCAATCAGGGTCAGAACCAAGGGGCCGGTCAGCTGGCTCAGGGCATAGGCGCTGCCATACAACGCCACCAGTTTGCCGCGCCACTGTTCAACGATGATCTGGTTGATCCAGCTTTCACCGAGCACGAAGATCATGGTCAGAATAACGCCCAGCAGTAACCGGAGCAGTACCCAGACGCTGTAATAGGGCAGGAGGGACAGCAGCAGTACGGACAGCGCACCCGCCAGAAGGCAGAGCTGCATCAGCCGCGGCGTACCGATACGAGCGGCCAGGCGTCCGGTTATACCGGCCCCCACGATGATACCGATGGCCGGCGTGGCCGCCATGAACCCAATGGCGAACGGGCCGTAGCCCCAGTTTTCCAGCCTCAATGATACCAGCGGCATGGTGATGCCCAATGCCAGACCCACACTGATGATGGCGCCCAGCACGGCAAAATAGGTCCCCCAGCGCATGAGCGCTCCTTGTGGTGCAGAGGGTAATAGGACAGCACGTGCCGGCGAGAGTTACGCCTTGTTCAGCTTGCCGAAATGCTCGCAGGCGGCATCGCAGAAACGCTCCAGCCGGTCGACGATATCCGGTGTCAGGCTGACCCAGCGCACCCGACGGTCAACATCGCCATTGGTTTCAGTCAGATAGCCCCGGTCGATCAGATGCTGGACATATTTGACGGCGGTGCGCCGGCTGATGCTGGGCATGAACGCATAGAGATCGGTTTTGCGCAGGGATTGATCCTGCCGCTGCCACATGTTGATGAACAGGTCGGAGTAGCTGAGATCGCTTAGCCCCAAATCGCCGAAATGAGCAATCCAGCTGTTGTCCATGGCCAGAATGGCGTGTGCAACAGCGCGGCGTTTGGTTTGACTGAAGCGACGGGTCATGATCGTTACCGGTAAGTGCAGACAGGCAGGGCCTGTTTGTTGGCTTTCTTGTCTCGGTGGCTAGCGCTTGGCACCCACCGTTTACAGGGCAACACAGGTTAAGCGGCTCGCGGCAGCTGACGAGCACGCGCAGTGTAATGGCTGGACGATATCCGCCGGTAGCGTTTGTATACAGGCGCGCGCCTGTTGTGCGCTAGTGGTCATGCGTGACACGCAGGACAGATGAACTAGAGGAGAAAATACGTTTCCGATAGGCTGAGAAGAACCGGTGACATGTGTGATGCCCAGAGCCTCACCGGATCACCAGCCCTGATGAGTTTTTAAGGACACGATAACGATGCGTAAGTGGCAATGTATTGTCTGCGGTTACATTTATGACGAAGCGGCAGGCTGGCCGGATGATGGTATTGCGCCTGGGACCCGTTGGGAGGATGTTCCGGAAGACTGGATGTGTCCGGATTGCGGCGTCGGCAAATCCGATTTTGAAATGATCGAGATCGCCTGATCCGCTCCTTCCCAAGCGGCCGACCGGTTGCTGTCTTCGTCCCGGGTCTGCGTTGATGACAGGCCCGGTGACACATTCAATAATGCGTGAACCTATCTGAGCGGGGCGCCCGGTGACGCCACGCCTGAACCAACGCAGAGAGAACGTTATGAGCGAAATTTTACCCCTGGTCATCATCGGCACAGGGTTGGCGGGCTACAACCTGGCCAAGGAATGGCGCAAGCTCGATAGCCAGACTCCTCTACTCATGATTACGGCCGATGACGGGCGTTCCTATTCCAAGCCCATGCTGTCCAACGGCTATGCCAAGAACAAGCAACCTGATGAGCTGGTCATGGCGGAGCCGGGGGCAATAGCTGATCAGTTCAATGCCCGGATCTTTACCAATACCCGCGTTACGGCTATCGACCCTGGCCACAAGCGAATCTGGCTGGGTGAGGAAGAGGTTCGCTACGAAAACCTTGTCCTGGCCTGGGGCGCAGAACCTATTCAGGTGCCCGTTGCAGGAGGGTGCGAGGACGCTTTCTTCCCAATCAACGACCTGCAGGACTACGCCCGTTTTCGTCAGGCAGCTGAAGGCAAGCAGCGCGTGCTGATTCTGGGGGCCGGGTTGATTGGCTGTGAGTTTGCCAATGACCTGCGAAGCGGCGGCTATGACGTGGATGTGGTCGCACCGTGTGAGCAGGTCATGCCCAATCTTGTTCCTGCCCAGGTGGCAGCAGCCGTTCAGAGCGGGTTGGAAAGCATTGGCGCGCGGTTTCACCTGGGGCAGACGGTGACACGGCTGGAGCGCGAAGGGGATGGGTATCTGGCGCACCTTTCCGATGGTGCGACTCTACCCTGCGACGTAGTGGTGTCGGCTGTAGGTCTCAAACCACGGGTTGATCTGGCGCAGGCGGCAGGCCTTGAGGTCGAGCGCGGCATTGTGGTCAATCGCGAGCTGCGTACCTCCCATGAAAACATCTATGCCCTGGGAGACTGCGCCGAAGTGGAAGGGCAAAGCCTGATGTATGTGATGCCGCTGATGGCCTGTGCCCGTGCTCTGGCCCAAACGCTGGCCGGAAAGCTCACGGCAGTTACTTATGGTCCGATGCCAGTAACGGTAAAAACGCCAGCCTGCCCGCTGGTTGTCGCATTGGTCAACAAAGGGGCCAAGGGTGAATGGCGGGTTGAAGGAAGTGGAGCGGATATCAAGGCGTTGTGCGTTGATAGTGAAGGTAAATTGCTGGGTTATGCCTTGAGCGGAGCAGCCGTCAGCGAAAAATTGGCGTTAAACAAGCAATTACCACCCGTTCTGGCGTAATGACTGAAATACAACGTTACATTCAAGACGCGTCAGTCGTATGGAAAAAGCGCTGAATGCGACTGGCGCGCGGGTTTGGGCCGTGCCATGCTCAGAGTGCCTGCTTAAACGCGGCTGCTCCGCTCCAGACAAGGGGTGGAGAGTACGGATACAACAACAATAAACACCTACAAGAGGCATCTTTATGCGCAAACCGGAACTCGCCAGCGCCATCGCTGAAAAAGTCGGTCTTTCCAAGGAACAGGCCAATACCGTTCTCAATGCCGTGCTTGATGAAATTGCCAATGCATTGCACCGCAAGGATAACGTCACGTTGGTAGGCTTCGGTACTTTCCTTCCCCGCCATCGCGGAGCCCGTACAGGCAAGAACCCGCAAACCGGTGAACCGGTCAAGATTCGCGCCAGCAATACCGTGGCTTTCAAGCCCGGCAAGGCCTTGCGCGACAGCATCAGCTGATCCCTTGCGCACTGCCTGTATCGGCGTGCTGGGTATGAACTGTCTGGCCCTCTCCCGCCTTCCAGACCGCTATACCCGAAGCTCACCGCTACAGGGCATCTGCGTCTAACTATCCGGCGGGCACCTCTGTACCCGCCGGACACACAGGCTAGGCGGCCGTCTGCACGGCGCCTGTCGAGGGTGATCCGCCCAGCGAAGCCGCTTTATGGTAGCGACCTTCCAGACGACGCTTGAGCGCGCGAGGCTCAATGATCAGCTTGACGCCATTGGACTCGTTGGTCCGTTCCCAGTCTGCCAGCAGCTCCATGCAGGCATGATCGATATAGCTCACGCGATCCAGTGGTACATGCAGGGTTGTACCCGGCTTAACGCCTTCCAGCACTTGAGTGATTTTGGGCACCTTCAGGAAGGTGGCCGAGCCGCTCATGCGCAGTTCTGCCTGGGTCTCGTCTTCCTTGTCATAGACCAGAGCTACTTTAAGGCGTGAGGCCTTGAACGCCAGGGTGGCTACCGACAGGGCAAAGCCTAGAACGACACCCGTGAGCAGGTCGGTAAAGACAATGGTCAGCGCCGTCACGGCATAGATCAGGATAGGCGTACGTCCATACTGCTTCAGGCCTTGCAACGCCGAAGGACTGGCCAGTTTTACGCCGGTATAGACCAGGACGCCTGCCAGGCTGGCAATCGGGATTTGCTTGAGCACGAAGGGGAGCGCGGCGACGAACGCCAGGAGCCAGGCACCATGCATAATGGCCGATGCACGTGTTTTAGCGCCAGCCTGAACATTGGCTGAGCTACGAACGATTACCCCGGTCATAGGCAGCGCACCGACGATACCGCACAGCAGGTTACCGACGCCCTGGGCTGACAGCTCACGATCGAACTGGGAACGGGGCCCCTGGTGCATCCGGTCAACCGCTGCGGCGGACAGCAGCGTTTCGGCACTGGCAATAAACGCCATGGCAACCGCTGCCATGAACAGTGTCGGGTTGGTCAGCATGCCCAGGTCGGCAAAGGTAATCCAGTCAATGGCATCGCCGAGGTTGTCCGGCACGTTGACCCGGTTGACGTCCAGATTCATCCACAGGCTGGCCATCGTAGCTGCCGTTACGGCGATCAGCGCGCCTGGCAAAAAGCGTAGCGAATGTGGCCGTTTCTTCTCCCAAAGCCACATGATGGCGATGGTGGCGATACCCAGCATGGCCGCATAGGCACCGCTGCCCTCGTGTCCGCCCCATTCACCGGCTGCCTGTACGGCGGCCTTCGGAAAACCGACCAGGTTGGAAAGGCCCGACGCTTGCGGTGAGGCATCGAGCATCACATGGACTTGGGACAAGACAATCAGAATACCGATACCGGCCAACATGCCATACACCACGGCAGGCGAGGTGACGCGGAACCAGGCGCCCAGCCGGGCAAAGCCCGCTGCGACCTGAATGATCCCGGCCAGGATCAGCACCGGCCCGAGGGCCTTCATGCCATGCTGGTTGACCAGTTCGAATACCAGTACGGCAAGCCCTGCGGCCGGGCCGCTGACCTGCAAGGGGGAGCCGGCCAGAAAGCCGACGATGAGGCCACCAATGATGCCGGTCACCAAGCCCTTGGCTGGCGGCATTCCGGAGGCGATGGCGATGCCCATGCACAAAGGCAGGGCAACGAGAAAGACTACCAGCGAGGCCAAGGCATCGCGTGGAAAGGTCTGCTTGAGTGATGCTGCAGAAGTGTTTCCGAGCATGGTCCTATCCTCCGTAAAAACGCATAGCAACCTGTGCCAGAACCCTTCCTAACCGGCTCTGGCAGAGTCGTTTACCCACACGAAGACGGACAGCGCCCATGACTGCAGGCAGCCATGGGCCTCGTCTGAAAATGACCAGCTATGTTGTTTTTATTGAGGTGCTGGCGACTTCGGCGCGCAAGGCGCGCCGAAGGCTTGGATCAGTTTGAGTTCAAACGGGGACGTGGCGTGGCGATTGGCATCGGACCTTCTCCATCCAAGGGACGGAAGCGGCCTTCGATAGCGTCGTATGCCTTGATTTCACTGGTTTCGATCGAATAGACCCAGCCGTGAATGAACAATTGTCCACTTGCCAGACGCGAAGCCACGGATGGATGCGTTTGCAGGTGAGTCAACTGCGCCACAACGTTTTCCTCGGTGAGGAAGTTCAGCTCTCCATCATGAGTGTGTTCACACATCTGGTGGTCGGCAACAACCGTTCTGGCAATTTCAGCATGGCGTAGCCAGGCTCTCACAGTAGGCATTTTTTCCAGCGATGCCGGGTTCAACACCGCTTTCATGGCGCCGCAGTCGGAGTGACCGCAGACAATGATGTGCTGGACACCCAGTGCCGATACGGCGTATTCGATCGCCGTCGAAACACCGCCATTCATTTGCCCATAGGGCGGAACGACGTTTCCAACGTTACGGGTAACGAACAGATCGCCTGGGGAGCTCTGGGTGATCAGCTCAGGCACGATGCGCGAGTCGGCACACGTAATAAACATGGCGCGTGGCGATTGTGCATTGGCCAGCTTTTTAAATAACTCCTCCTGTTCTGGGAACACTTCCTTTCGGAAGCGCTTGAAGCCATCGACAATTTGTTGCAAGGCGTCATCCGCACAAGGGACGTTCATGTTTTTCTCGTTCATGGTCCAACCTCTTTACGTGGACGAAACAACTAACCATTGTCCGATCGGGTACTGCTTGAAGCAGACGTTGCCCACCAACGTCTGGTTACAGCTTAATCCCGAAACCCTCCGGACCACGTAGCGTTGGGCATATGCCCCAGGCTCGAAACAAGCCTAGAGCGCGAAGCTTAATTCACCCTGAAGAAAAAGTAGTGAAAGGAACAGTTTGAAGATATTTCCAAATTTTATTGCGATCAAATAGCCATCATGTGGTGGCTAATTGCTTAAAAGAGGTTTTTGGAGCTATTGGATTTTTTAAGGCGGGGGTTAAATTTGGAATAGTTCACAGATAGAACATTTTTATTCAATGCTGAGGTGAGCAAATGTCTATTGCGCCACATTGCACGGCTTGAAGTGAGATAAAGGTGTAATGGGTTATCAGGTAAAGCAGTACGGCAGTATCAAGATACCGGGCAGGTAGATCATCAACCTGCCCAGCGAAATCCGATCAGCGGACACCGATTCCGCGCATGGCCGCGTCCAGCGCGTTAGCACTCAGGTACTGATGATCGGCGCCCAGACCACTCTGCAGGGCCTCTTCCAATGCAGGACGCAGCCGATTCCACTTGTGCTCATCCTCCATCCACTCGAACAGCTCTTGCCCCAGCGGCTTGATACCCCTGACCTCCGAATCTTTCTCGAACGGATAAGGCGCGTCGATAAAGCCGTTGCGGACCAGTTCATCCGCTGCTTTGAGAATGGCTTCGATGACTTGAGGGTCATCGGCAGATGTGTCCTGACGGCGGGCAACGTCTACCGCAATGGTGCGTACCGAGACGCTATCCTCGCGGGTGCCTGCGCGTAGTACGTCACGGGTGGTATCCCAATCAACCTTCAGCTTTTGCATGGTTCCTCCTGTAATTCAGGTAGTGGCTATAACTCCTGACCACAGAAAGAGGCCTTCGGCTCGTTCCAGCGATCGGCAGTCCACCATTAGACCGGCGGCATGGGCAGGGGTGAGTGTCGGGTGGAACGCAAGGTCCAACCGTTTACACGCCTGGTTTTTCTGGAGGCCCTATGCCGTTGCCTGACATCCAGCTGATCGAGTCGGCTGCCTTGCCGTGCCTGCTTTCCGTGCCCGAGGGCCTTCCACCCACGGAAGGTTGGCCGGTGCTCTGTTTTCTGCATGGCTACGATGAGGGCGCGCCCATGGCGATCCATAAGGCGTTGACGGTGCATGGTCCGCTCAACCCGGGCAATCCGGAACAGGTAAGGGAGACCTTTATTGTGGTGGCGCCACAGATGCCATCCAAGGGTGATCGCTGGCATCGCTTTGCTGATGAGGTCAGCCGCCTTGTGGCAGACGTACAGACAGTTCATCACGGCGACCGCAGGCGAACCTACCTGACCGGCTTTAGCTTTGGCGGAAACGGTGTATTCGATCTGGCGCTCTCCCAGCCTGACTTCTGGGCGGCGTTATGGCCGGTAGACCTGACGCGTGTACCTCAATCCGATCCGCAACGACCGGTCTGGATCAGTGTTGGCGAGGTGACGCGCCGGGCAACGCCTGCCTTTATCAGCCGCCTGGGCCTGACCTCGGCTGAGACCTTCCAGGAGGGAGACCGCCTGTATCTGGATCAGGGGCAGGACCATGTAGGTGCTGCTCGCCTGGCTTATCGGGACATGCGAATCTACCAGTGGCTGCTGGCCAGGCAGCTGTAACAGAATACCTCCTGGCTTGCCGACAGGAAGGATGCTCAAGGCTGAACTACGCTGTGCAGAGGGCTTGATGTGCCCTTCAAGGAGAACCCGCAGTGAGATTTGCCCGACGTATCGCCCTTGCCCTTCCGGCTTGCCTGCTGGCCACACTGACCTTGGCGGCCGAGCCGTCACAGCCACCGTCCAGCCCTGAAAAGACCACGCAACCGATGCCTGCATCGTCACCAGCCTCGCCAGCCGATACAGGCGCGTCGGGGAGCACGGCTTCAGGCGTGCTGCTGACCATTATCCTGCGGCACGACCAGTCCAAGCCGCTGACCGAAACCAAGCAGGAGCTCAGGCGTCAGGGCTTTTTTGACAATTTTCCGCCCCTGGGCACGGAGGTGGTGTCCTGGTATGTGGTGATGGGAATTGGTCAGATCGTGACCCTGCGCGTACCGCCGGACAAACTGCCGGACGTGAACATGGCGGTGGAAAAGGGCGCCTGGGGCTCCTTTCATACCGAGTTCTATCCGACCTATGACTACCGCGAGGCTGCCAAGAGCGAATACAAGTCGCTCAAGTAGACAGGGCGGGAGCCGGTGGGCTCCCGCTGTCGCCCATTAGCCAGGATGCGGATGCAGGTCTTCTCCACGCTCTTGGGTGGGCAGGCCCAGCTCGGTAAACATGCCTCGGGCAATCTCGCGCTCGCCCATGATGACAACGTTAGCGCCACTTTCCTGCAGGTGCTGCACCAACTCGTCGTAATGGGCGCGGGAAACGATATTGAGGGACGCATTCAGCTCTCGCGCACGCCTCGAGACCTCGCAGGCCTCAATCCCGTTCGGGATGGCGATTAGCAGCGTATGCGCCTGCTCGATATGAGCCTTTTGAAGCACGTTCGGCTGCGCAGCATTACCCAGCACGGCACTGATCTGATCTGCCCGCAGCTCCTCGATATGATCGCGATCATTCTCGATCACCACGAACGGCATGTGCTCACGGCGCAGGCGAGCACTGACCAGCCTGCCAACCCGGCCATGGCCGACCAGAACCACATGATCGGTTTCGGTAATGGGTGGCGGCTCTACCACTTCGGGCGCATGGGGCGCCTTGGCATTGGGAAGCGCCTGCCCTTCGCGTCGCTCGAGCCATGGCTGGAGACGGTCGATAATGCTGAACAGCGCAGGGTTCAGAATGATGGAAATGATCGCACCGCCCAGAATCAGGTCGCGACCTTCCTCCGGCAGCAGCTCCAGGCTGACGCCCAGGCTCGCCAGGATGAATGAAAACTCACCAATCTGGGCAAGGCTTGCTGAAATGGTCAGGGCTACGCTGAGCGGGCGCCGGGCCAGCAGTACGATGATCAGCGCCGCCAGGGACTTGCCAACGATGATGATCAGCACTGTGGCCAACAGGTGCAGCGGGTGCGAGAGTAGCACCTCCGGATTGAACAGCATGCCGACGGAAAAGAAGAACAGCACGGCAAAGGCTTCACGCAACGGCAGGGAATTGTCGGCTGCCTCGTGACTGAGTTCCGACTCGTTCAGGACCATGCCGGCAAAGAAGGCACCCAGCGCAAAGGACACGCCGAACAGGACCGATGAACCAAAGGCAATCCCCATGGCCAGTGCCAGTACGGCGAGGGTAAACAACTCCCGTGATCCGGTGCGGGCGACACGCTTGAGTAGCCACGGGACGACTCTCCGGCCCACGATCAGCATCAGCGCTACGAAGGCGCTCACTTTCACCAGCGTCAGCAGGAGTTGCATGCTCAGGCTAGTGTCGCTTGCAGCGGCTTTGCCGCCCAGCATGCCGGAGAGCGCCGGTAGCAGAACCAACGCCAGCACCATCATCAGGTCTTCCACAATAAGCCAGCCGACGGCGATGCGACCGCGGCGACTTTCCATCATCTGTCGTTCCTCCATGGCCCTGAGCAGCACCACGGTACTGGCGACCGAGAGTGACAGGCCAAAGACCAGCCCTGCACCCAACCCCCAGCCCAGGAGGTGCGCAAGGCCCATCCCCATAAGCGTGGCTACGGCAATTTGTCCAATGGCACCGGGAATCGCGATTTTGCGGACCGACATCAGGTCCTTGATGGAAAAATGCAGGCCTACGCCAAACATCAGCAGAATCACACCGATTTCGGACAGCTCATGGGCAATATCACTGTCGGCTACAAAGCCTGGCGTAAAGGGGCCGGCCAGTACGCCGGCCAGAAGATAGCCCGCCAGAGGAGGCAGGCGCAGGCGGTTGGCGAGGAGGCCCAGAAAAAAGGCCAGAACCAAGCCGGCGGCCAAGGTAGTAATCAGGGGCATTTCATGCATGCGGTGGCTCCATGTGGGGCTGGGGCAAAAAGAACCCGCAAGGCTTGGAGACCCAGCCTATGGACTGGCCTCACCATGGCGCTCAGATATTCAAGGCATCATGCACGCAGCGATAAAGTACGCACCGTATTGGAGTTATAGCTACAAAAATGCTGGCGCCAAACCTTATAAGGCCAGGCAGGGTGTAGTAAGGACAAGCGGTAAAGGCTGAAAGTTGCCGTTCTCTTTTCAGCGTGTCTGAATAAAGCGTTTTCAGGGTTATCTCAGATATTTCCCGATATTACGCACGCTTTACCAGCAAGGGTCAGAACAGTGGCATCTGCTGACCGGGAGGGCTGAACTGAGTGCAGTCCAGTGAGATGCGTGCTTCGCGACGATTCAGGCCCAGGCGGCGCAGGGCGATACGAAATCGCTGCTCAAGCAGATCGGCAAATACCCCTTCGCCATGCATGCGCGTGGTAAAGCGACTGTCGTAGACCTCACCACCTCGGCTTTGGCGAATCAGGCTCATAACATGGGCCGCACGCTGCGGATAGTGAGCTTCAAGCCATTCCTCGAACAAAGGGGCCACCTCCCGCGGCAGGCGCAGCAGGACATACCCTGCCGAGCGGGCTCCGGCGTCATGGGCTGCTTCAAGCAGATGCTCCAGTTCGCGGTCGTTGATCATTGGAATAATCGGGGCGCACATGACGCCAACCGGAACCTCGGCCTCACGTAGGGTGCGAATAACCTTGAGCCGCGCGGACGGGGCCGCTGCCCTGGGCTCCAAGGTACGTTTCAGCTCATCGTCCAGTGTGGTCAGGCTGATCCCGACCTTGATCAGGCCACGGGCCGCCAGCTCGCCCAACAGGTCAAGGTCACGCAGGATAAGCGTACCCTTGGTGATGATCGTAGCCGGATGCCGATACCGGAGGAGTACCTCAAGCGCCTGGCGCGTCAGGCGCTGCTCGCGTTCGATGGGCTGATAGGGATCGGTATTACCCCCGATGGCGATGGGCTTGCAGACATAACCCGGTTTGGACAGCTCCCTCTCCAGAGCTTCGGCCAGATTGGTCTTGGCAATCAGCCGGGTCTCGAAGTCGAGGCCGGGCGAGAGGTCCCAATAGGCATGGGTTGGACGGGCATAGCAGTAGATACAGCCATGTTCGCAGCCGCGATAGGGATTAAGAGACTGTTCGAAGGGAATGTCCGGCGAGGTATTGCGCGAGATAACCGTCTTGGCCGTTTCCAGCCGAATCTCGGTTGCCTGGGTGGAAGGAAGATCCTGAAACCAGCCATCGTCATAGGCTTCCGACCGGGTAGGGGCATAGCGGTTGTGCGGATTACTACCGATCCCCCGACCGCGTGGGGGCTTTTGATGGGTCATGACCTTGTCTCAGAATATATACTGTTTGAATATACAGTATATCTTGAGCAGGCATTAAGCCAGAGGGTACGGCAGAAAAAGGCAGGACGGCGCGGGGCGCCGTCCTGGAGGTCTTACGCGACCGGCGTGAACTGGATGATTTCTACCCAGTAGCCATCGGGGTCCTTGATAAACGCGATGTCTTTCATGCTGCCGTCGGTCAGGCGCTTCTGGAAGGTAACGCCCAGCTCTTCGAAGCGCGCGCAGGCGGCGTGGATATCCGGTACGGCAACGCACAGGTGGCCAAAACCGCGCGGATCGCTGTTACCACTGTGGTAGCTGAAGTCCGCATCATCTTCGGTGCCGTGGTTGTGGGTCAGCTCCAGAATGCCTGGAATGGACTTACGCCAGCGGTGACGCTCTTCCGGATCCGTCGGGATCTGGGACTTGTCGGCAATCAGTGCCAGGAAGTACAGGCTGAATTTGGCAGCCGGAAAGTCTTTCTTTTCCAGCATGGTGAAGCCCAGGACACGGGTATAGAAGTCCAGGGACTTCTCGATATCCTTCACCCGGACCATGGTGTGGTTGTAGACGTATTCGGCAGTGGCCGCGTCAGGCTGGGCCGTGACGCCCGGCAGGTTGTTCAGTTCATTCAAGGTCATCGTATTTCTCCAGACGATCAATCCAGACGTTACTTAGATAGCCAGCTTATCACTTTCGCGTGTCGTTTAGGCTGAGTAGGCCCTAGCTGTGGCAAATGGCCACGAAGGCCGTTGAATTTCAGGACGATTCCAGCAAGACCTGCTGCTTCGCTTGCCAGACGATCTCATAGGACCGCAGACGCTCCTTAAAGTCATAGGTCTCGGTATGAATCAGGAGTTCATCGGCTTGGGTGCTTTCCAGCAATTTCTGCAAACCTGCCCGCACCTCACCAGGGTCTCCAATGATGGCCGCTGCATACTGGTCTTCCACGGCCAGCCGCTCTTGAGGCGTCCACTCGATCGTTTCGGGCGGAGGCTTCAGCCGGCTGGAGCGGCCACGCCCGAGATCCAGCGCCTTTTGATACAGGGAGTGCATCAAACGCTTGGCTCTTGAGCGGGTATCCGCCGCCATGACGGGAACAGCCACGATGACCCGCGGCCGCGGCTGGTGCAGAGAAGGTTTGAAATGCTCGCGATAGGCCGCTATCGCCTCATGCAGGCGGGCCGGCGAAAAATGCGCGGCAAACGCATAGGGCAGCCCAAGCTCAGCGGCCAAGCGAGCACTGATCAGGCTGGAGCCCAGCATCCAGATCGGAACGCTCAGCCCTTCGCCTGGGGCGCGTGTGAAGGGCTGCGTATTCAAG
The DNA here is from genome assembly GCF_019400845.1 of Pseudomonas sp. MAG002Y. NCBI lineage: Bacteria > Pseudomonadati > Pseudomonadota > Gammaproteobacteria > Pseudomonadales > Pseudomonadaceae > Pseudomonas > Pseudomonas sp. MAG002Y. The sequence continues at coordinate 351,801 of NZ_WOEJ01000003.1, forward strand.
GCTGATTCCGTGCCTTCGTCGAATAGCGCAAGCAGTTCACGGACGCGCTCAGGAAATTCCCGGCTCGCCGTGATCATGTTGACCCGCAGCGCTTCCATGGTGGCGTAATCCCCGCCGGGAGAGCGACCTATACCCAAATCGATGCGGCCTGGGTACAGGATTTCCAGCGTACCGAACTGCTCGGCCACGTATTGGGGGGTATGGTTCGGCAGCATGACACCGCCTGCCCCCACACGGATACGGTGGGTGGCAGCCGCTACCTGCCCGATCAGCACGGCGGTGGCCGAGGCGGCTACACCGTCCATGTTGTGGTGTTCGGACAACCAGTAACGGTGATAACCCCAGCGATCGGCCTGCTCGGCCAGGGTAAGGATGTTGCGCAGGGCCTCGCCTACCGACTGGCCAGCCGTGACAGGGGCAAGATCAAGTATCGACAGGCGGGTCTTGGCTAATGTCCGCATGGGCCTCTCCTTGATGATCGGCAGCGCAACAGGCGCTTTCAGACAGAATCCGAGAGTCGCGTACGATGCGCTGCTCAGGCGGGAGAATCAAGGCGTGCAGGTGGTTGATGCCAAAAAGATCGCACACGTCTGGCATGTTCAGACCCGATGGAAACGGTTGGACTGAAGGCCCGGATCTGTCGAGCCTTCAGTTGGATCACACCTCGTCGAGCTCAGGATAATGGCGGAAGATGCCATTTTCGCTGAAGGGCAGGCGTCGATCGGAGGCCAGATAGGCCTTGATATTGGGACGCTGGGCTATCCGGGAGACCAGATCGACGACTTTGGGCATATCCGCCTCGATCCGCTGCATGGCCTTGGGCAGGGCATAACGCAGCCCGCTCACGACCTGAAACAGCGACAGGTCGACATAGGAGAGCGAGTCTCCGACCAGATAACGATCTCCCTTGGGGTTGTCCTCTAGAACGTGCTCGAAATAGTCGAGAAACTTGGGGATACGTTCCTTGATGAACCCTTCTGCACGGCGCTTGGCTTCCGCCTTCTGGTCTTCGTAATACAACGAGGAGCCTATGGGATGATGAATGTCGTGGGCTTCGGTTACAAGGTCGGCAAGGGTCAGTTGCAGACCATGGGCCCATAGGCGTGAAGCCTCATCTTCTGGAGCCAGCCCGAGGCGGGGTCCCAGGAACTGCAGGATATTGGCAACATGGGAGACGATCAGATCGCCCGCCTTGAGAAACGGCAGGGCGAAGGGGGGAAAGGGCGTTGCCTCACCGTTCAGATAGGATTCCATGGCAGGCATGCCCAGGTCATCCTCTTCGGAGCCATTGCCCACATCCACGTAGTCAGCGCCGGCTTCTTCCAGCGCGAGGCGGATGAACTCGCCTCGTCCCTGAATGGTGGGCCAGTAATGCAGTTCGTAACGCATTGCTCGTCTCCTTTCAATGAGGGTCTCCCTGTGGGACAGACGATCCCTTCAGGAGTTGTTTGCCTGTTTTCACGAACGAACAGCCGTCACAGTATCGGATTGCTCGGCTTATGGCGGGAAGGCGCGCGAACAGCCGTTTGATTCTTCTGCGGTGACATCTGCCGCTCAGTCCGGTCTACCCCCTACAAGGCTATGCCTTCACCTTTACAAACAGCCAAGTCCGGTTGCCTGTAGATAAAGTATGAGAGGAGATGGGGATGTTGGGATTCAGTCTTCGTGGGTTGGGCCCGCTGGACGTACTCAAGCGGGCGGTCAAGGAATTCAATGAAGACGATATGGCGACTTATGCTTCGGCATTGGCCTATCAGATGTTCTTTTCGATGTTTCCTTTCATTCTGTTCCTGATCTCGCTGGTGGGCTTTCTGCATCTGCCCGACTTCTTCAACTGGCTACGCGAGCAGGCCAACTATGTCCTGCCGGCGCAGGCACTGGAGCAGGTCAATCCAGTGATCGATCAGCTTCAGCAAAATCAGCAGGGCGGCTTGCTGTCGGTAGGGATCATCGTGGCGCTGTGGTCAGCTTCTGCGGCAGTGCGCTCGCTGATGACGGCCCTGAACATGGCCTATGATGTCGAGGAAGGACGACCCGTCTGGAAGCGGTTACCACTGTCGGTGTTTTATACTATCGGGCTGGCGCTGATGCTCATCAGCGCTGCCGCCCTGATGGTTACTGGCCCGCAGTTCCTGAATTGGCTGACCAGCTACATTGGCCTTGAACAGGTCTTTATCACGGTCTGGACCTGGATCCGCTGGCCCGTTGCTGTGATCCTCCTGATGCTGGCCGTGGCGATCATTTATTACGCAGCGCCCGATGTGGAGCAGGACTTTCGGTTCATTACACCCGGCTCGGTGCTTGCTGTAGTGGTTTGGATTGCCGCCTCCTTGGGCTTTGCCTTTTACGTCCAGAACTTTGGCAACTACAACGCCATGTATGGCGGGATCGGCACGATCATCATCATGCTCTTATACCTGTACATCTCATCAGCAGTGCTGCTGTTTGGCGCGGAAATCAACGCGGTGATCGAGCATCACTCCAACGAGGGCAAAGAAAAGGGCGACAAGAAGCTGGACGAGTAAACCGCTCTAAGTCAAGGGCGCTGCCAGTCCGCATGGGTGAGCCGGTACAGGCAGTGCCGGCGCAAGGGGTGGCCAGCAGGGACATGGGGATGATCGAAATCTTCCTGAGTATTTCGCATTCCGAGCCGCTCCATCACGGCTCGGGAGCGCTGATTGCTCAAGGCTGTAAAGGCGACGATCTCGTCCAGAGCCAGTTGCTCGAACCCGATGCGCAAGGCTTCACGCGCGGCCTCTGAGGCATATCCCTTTCCCCAGTAGGCCCTGACCAATCGCCAGCCGATTTCCACGCATGGCGAGCAGGGCAGACCTTCTGAAGCGTTCAGGCCGGTAAAGCCGATGAATGCGCCTGTCTCTTTCAGTTCGACTGCCCAGAAGCCCCAGCCCTGCTGTTCGATTTTGTCCTGGATACGCTCACGCTCGGCCTCGCTGCTGGCAAAATCCAGTACACCCGGAAAGTATTCACGTACCTCTGGATCAGAGTTCAGCGCGGCATAAGGGAGACGGTCTTCGTCACGCCATGGGCGAAGCCGCAGGCGGGCCGTTTCGTAAAGGGCAGGCTCCAGAGGCGGGTGCATATGGCTACCTTTGTTGCAGGGCCGCCACGGTCAGGCCGGACGTGATGAAGGCAATACCCGCACCCCAATTGAGACCGCCTACGACGCGTGGGCGATGCTTTAGCCAGCGGGCCAGCCGCGAAGCACAGGAGCCCATGATGGAAAAGCCGATAAAGGTCAGCAAGGCAAACCAGGCGCCGTAGACCAGCATCTGGATCGTCACGGAGCCGCGGGCAGGGCTTACGAACTGGGGTAGAAAGGCCAGGACAAACAGGCCCGGCTTGGGGTTGAGCACAGCCGACAGCAGACCGGTAAGGAAGATGGTTTTCAGCGGCTGGTGAGCTGCCGGGGTGAAGGTAATCAGGTTGCGCGAACGCAATACCTTGATCCCCAGCCACAGCAGGTAGGCGGCGCCCACCAGCTTGACGACCCAAAATGCCACGGCTGATGTTTTCATCAGTAGCGTCAGGCCGAAGGTGGCGGCTGTGACGTGAAACAGGATGCCAACGCCTGAGGACAGTCCGGAAACGATAGCGGCCCGGCTACCCTGGCTCAGGCCACGGCCAATGGCAAGCAGATTGTCCGGGCCGGGAGACAGGATCAACAACGCGCAGGCTGCGGTATAGGCGAGCCAGATATCGATTGGAAACATAATCAGTCCTTGGATATTTTCTTGTTCAGACCCAATAGTGATACAGGCGGATAAAGCCACGCCAGATCATACCCAGCCAACCGGGAAACAGGGTGGGCCAGATGAATGCTGCCAGCAAAAATAATCCCAGGCAGCCCCAGAGGTATCCTGTCCCGAGAAATCCGCCCGTGAAAGCCAGCCCCTGATTGAGCGCAAGCCATAGCAGCACCGCTGTTACCAGGGCAAATGGCAGGGCGGCCAAGAGGCTGATAATGCGGGTTTCAAGTGAGTGTCCGTCGTCCTTGCGGGCCATTGCAACTCCCTATCCATGAAAGCACCTCCAGAGTATGGCAGTGTTCTGGTTGATCCAGCGTGCGGCAGTACCTGAATCGCGCTTATTCAGACGTTGCCCTTGTTGGCTTCGATCAGGCTAGACAATAGCTCGATGGTCCCTTCAGGATGCTCGACTTCGATGATCAGACGTTTGTACTGCTCATCTTCCAGGTCGATGATGATCGCCCGTTCCGCATGGCTGACATCCCAGAATACCTGCTCGCCTTCAAGGTAGAAGGTCCCGGCCGTCAGAATATTCGGAATCTTGGTGCCCGGCGCCTTCCAGCCTTTCCAGCCCTGCAGGACCGTATCGTCCTGGCGAGCGGCCAGGATATGCGACTGGGGAATCGTCAGCTGGCTCTTGAGTGCCCACAGCTTGTGAATGCCTTTGACGGTGAAGACGACGTTATTGCCTTCGATTTCGATCTCGACCATCCGCTGCTCCTCTCATCAGCCCGTTCTACAGTAGGGCTGGCTAATACGTTTCTTGAATAGATAAGGAACAGCGTAGCCGCGGATCGTTCGCCGGGTAGAAAAGTGTCTATGCCGTTTCAAAACAGACAGGCTGGGCCAGAGTGCTCAAGCGTCCGGCACAGAGGATGTTGGCGCTGGGTCAGCGCCGTCTGGCGGCTGATACCGTGAAACCAGAAAGCGGCCATCCGGCTGTAACACAACGCGATGGATCTCATCGAAGCCTTCCTCGAAGCGTGGGCGCTCCAGCCGTTTAAGGGTTCCGAAGAGTCCCGCTGGCGGCACCTGGCGAGCCCGTGCCCGATTTCGCGCCTCGCAGCCGCGAGGGTCCGGCTCGAAGAAATAACCGATCACGGTAAAGCTGGCCGTTCGAGCGGGCTCGATGTAGCGTGCCCGCTCGGCCGCAGTGGGATTGGTGTTATCGATAACCACCTTCTGTTTGCCTTCCAGGCAGGCCGTCAACAGGAGCCGCTCACGGTGGCGGGTGCGCAGCATGTCCCGGTTGATACGGACATGCGTGTCGAAAAAGCAGCGTTGGTAAAACGTCGACTTGCCCGCGGCCTGAATGCCTATGAATACGATCAGCTCCATGGCATCACAGTTCAGGCGATCCGGGCATATACGCGGGTGTTGCGTAGCGTGCCGTCCGGTGCCTTGCGCTCATGGTGCAGTGTCCCTTCAAGGCTGAAGCCTGCCCGTTCGCAGACTCGGCAGGAAGCAAGGTTTTCCTCATCCGTCAGGATCTGGATGCGCTCGGCCTTGAGGTCAGTGAGTGCCAGGTGCGTCATGGCGCTGACCGCTTCGGTGATGTAGCCCTGTCGGCATTGGCTGTCCCGGCACCAATAACCGATCTCCATGCTGGGTACGTTCCAGTCGATATGGTGAAAGCTGGCGCAGCCCACCAGCATGCCGGTGGTTTTGTCGATCAACAGAAACGGCAGATCCTTGCGTACGATAAAGCTCGATGCCGCAAGGCGGCAGTAGGCTTCGGACGTATCGACTGACGGCTCTGTCATCACCCATGGCAGCGAGGCCGGAAAGCGGCGCAGCGAGGCAAGCGACTCCACCACGGCTGCGTAGACCATGGCACCATCACCGGCACGGGGAACCCGTAGCAGCAGACGTTCGGTTTCAAACTGTTCAGGAATGGTGCGTAGCAAGGGAGGAGTCATCGCAGTCCTTGGGGTATGTAATGGTTTAGACGCTGCTGGCCGGGTTGATCAAGGCGTTGAGGACGTGATCCTCCCAGACGCCATTGATCTTGAGATAGGCCCGTGCGTACCCCTCACGCTCGAAACCCAGACGCTTGAGCAGCCGCGCGCTGCGCTCGTTATGGGGAATGTAATTGGCCATGATGCGATGCAGTCTGCGCTGGGTGAACATGTAATCGATGCCGGTCCTGGCCGCTTCGAACATGAACCCCTTGCCCTGATGGCTTTCAGCGATGGAATAACCCAGGTGGCAGGCCAGAAACGAGCCCCGGATGATATTGGAAAAGTTGCAGCAGCCGATGATCGCCTCGGTGCGCTTGTCGACAATGCTGAAACAGCAGGAGGCACCGGCCATGAAATCCTGCAGGTTCAGGCGAATCCGCTGGCGAACCGTCTCGGGTGTGTAGAAGGTCTCCTCCCGCAAGGGCTCCCAGATGCGCAGATGCTCGCGGTTTTCAAGCTCGAACCGCCGTCGCCGCACGACATCACGCTCGGTGGGGATGATCAGTCGGACCCGCTCTGCCTCTAACGTCAGGATGCTCATGGACTTTTATCTCTTATAAGCGCCTGAGCGTTATAACCGGAACATCACCCGGTTTTGTAGCGTTTTGGCAGATAAACCTTAACGGGCAAGCTCAAGGCGCATACGCTGTGGCTGATCTTCCCGCCCATCAGGCATGACGCGACCGGGCAGGTCGTGTTGCCACTTGAACCCGTGCGCTGCGTATACATGAATGGCCCGCCGATTGGATTTATAGACATCCAGCTCAAGCGCGATAAAGCCGAATGCCCGGCTGCTTTCGATAAGTGTGCCCAGCAGGCGTGTGCCAAACCCCTGGTTACGAAAGGCTTTGTGAATCTGCATGCCCAGAAAACCCACTGAATCATCCCGTTCCTTCTGACCACAAACACTGGCCGGAAAGACTTCTCCCGAGCCGATAATCTGGCCCTCATGCTCGATGACTTGATTGGGCCAGCCATGCGCCAGAGCCTGCATCAGGCTTTTCAGAATACGCTCCCGGGCAGGCGGCAGTTGCCGGTGAGTGTACAGTCCCTCCGCGCAGACGGAGGCGAAGAGACTGTAAAAGCCATCAAGGTCGGCAAGCTCCGTCTGGCGTATCAGCATACGAGTCCTTTCAGACGCTGCCCTCGCGCTCCACCACCAGAATGCGCGCCTCGCCATGAGGATGTGCGACATGCTCACAGCCGATTCCGGCAAAGAACACATCTCCTGTTTCCAGGCGTACGGATTTCTCCTCTCCGGCTTCGCGGTAATGCATATCGACAACGCCGTCGAGAACAGCAAAGACCTCCTCGCCATCGTTGACATGCCATTTGTAGGGCTGATCCGTCCAGTGCAGACGGGTAGTGACTCCGCCCATGTTGGCAATGTCGAGCGCTCCCCAGGCTCGGCTGGCAGTAAAGTGCTTGCTGCGGATGATGTTCATGTAGACCTTGTATGCGGCTCAGGGGTGGAATTGGCCCAACGCAGCCATGAGTGACACGGCCAACGCAGCGATAGCAGTGGCTCGAACGCAGTTGGCTTGCATCGTCTCGTCCAGACATTTCTGGCCATGAGGATAGCGACCCAAGGTCAGAACCTTGACGATGGGCCAGCCGATCCAGAACAGAATGGCCGCGAAAAGGGTGCCGAAAACGAACTCCAGAATGAAGTTGCCAATGACACTCAGAAGTCCATCCATGGTTCGCCTGCCTCCATCAATCAGTGGTCCTAGACAAAGACCGTTGCCTTGAACGCGTCGAGTGTTTCTGCCTGCGCCGACAGCTCGCGCAGGTGTGGAAAGCTGTCGGCAATAACGGCATTGGGCGTCATGTGCTGGGTAAAGCGCCACGCTACAGCCGTGGTGATGCCAGCCTGATTGATGTCGTCGGCGCCTGCCTTGAGCGGGCGGTTAGCCACTTCGGCTTCCAGCGTACCGTAGGCAGCCAGCAACTGCCCCGTGACGCGGTCAATCCAGGGTTCATGCACCTTGTCAGCCGGGCGCAGCTTGCGCTCGTAGACGATCTGGACGGTTTTCTCACAGGCGGTCAAGGCGAGCCCGATGATGCGCAGCGCATGCTGACGCTCGGCCAGATCGCGTGGCATGAGGGTGCGTCCCGATTCGGCCGCCAGCGCCTCCACGTAATCCAGGATCAATGTCGAGTCCATCAGCACCGTGCCGTCATCGCACACCAGTGACGGTGCCTTCACGACCGGGTTGATTGACCGGAACTCCTCGAAGGCGCTGAAGACCGAAAGGGGGTTGTGCTCGAAGGGCTGGTCCAGCAGGTTCAGCGAGACGGCTACGCGACGGACGTAGGGCGAGTCGAACATTCCGATCAGTTGCATGGTGGCTCCTGTGAGGTAGAGGCAAATCCTTTTCCTTATAACGGCTGCCGAGGCGGACTGCACGCGTTGTGCTCGTGCCTTGGATGTCAGGTACAGGCCCTTGAAGCATGGAGACCGCACTGTGCGCTGGGACAGGCGTTCAGAACAGCCATGACCGTTCGTCGCCAGGGCTAACGGGTCCATCTAAAGCACATCCGCTCTAGCCTGCGGTTGCCTGGTGGCCAACGGCTGCCATTGATCCCCAGCCCCTTCAAAACCGCTGAAAATGACCTTCAGGCCGCTTCAGTCGGCATGATGTCAAGCCGATAGCCTGGAAGTGAAAAGCCGGAATGCCTTCGATTCTGGCGCCTCGCGCAGTGTTGTTGACCCCTGAATAACGATAAACGTACGGGTTACTATCATGACCATCCTCCAACGTGTGATTGGTGGTTTTGCGCTGCTGTTAGTACTGCTGCTCTCCATTGTGGGCATCAGCTACCAGAGCACGCATTCCATCAGTGACCGGCTTTCCATCATTACCGGGCAATCGGCGCCGCTCAGTCAGGCCGCCAGTGAGCTCAACGTGCATATCCTGCGCGCCAATCAGGCTGTAATGGCCGTTCTTATCAGCCGTGACGGCCAACAGATTGCCGAAGGCAAGAAGCCCTTCGATGAGAGCCTGGGGCGTTTCAATGAGCTCCTGGGAACCACGGCGCGTTACATTGACGATCGTCCCGAACTCAAGGAAAACCTGACTCAGCAGCGTGAGCTGAGCACGGCCTATGCCGAGCAGGCTGCCACGCTGATGAAGCTGCACGGCCAGCAGGTTGCCCTGAACATCCAGGCCCGTACGCTGCAAGGTTTTGCGACTCAGGAAGGCACGCGGCTGTCCAATATGCTGCGGGATTACATGGCCAGGCAGCGTGCCAATGGGTCCACTGACAGTGCAGCCGCTGCCGAGGCGCTGCTGCTGGAAATCGGTAAGACCTATGACCATTTTTCCGCGCATGCGGCCGTTCCTGATATCGATAGGCTCAAACGCGGCTTGACGCTTCAGGATGAAGTCATTCGTGATCGACTCAAGGCTTTTGTCGCACAGGATGCTCGGACTGGCCGGATCGTGACGGTGATGGTGAACCATCTGTTTAGAGATCTGACCGCTGATGATGGTCTGCTCAACGTCTATCAGCAGGATGCAGCGCTGGTGGAGCAGGTTGCAACCCAGCGTCAGGCAATGGATGCCAAGCTGCAAGCCATGCTGACCAAGATCGCCGAGTTTGGTGGTCAGGCTGTAGCCGTAGCCAACAGTGCCAAGGCCGGTGCCGATTCGACCATTTCCACCAGCCGCAGCCTGTTGCTGGTCGCTTGCGTCCTGGCTGTTCTGGCTGCCGTCCTGATCGGTGGTTGGGTATCCCATAGCATTCGGCGTCCGCTGGCAACCTTCCGCGAGGTGCTCAAGCAGGTCACGAGCGGTGACATGCGCGTGCGCTTCGATGTTTCCCGCAAGGATGAGTTTGGCGAGCTGGGCGGCTATCTGAACGAGCTGACCGCCTCTCTGCAGGACACGCTGCGTGAGCTGACCCGCTCAGCCGACAGTCTGGCGCAGACGGCGGACAGCAATGCCGAGATCAGCGAGCGCACTACACGTGCCGTGGATGAGCAGCGCGATCGCCTCAACTCTGCCGCCTCGGCCATGACCGAGATGGAAAGTACCGTGCATGAAGTCGCCAGACGGGCGAACGACACCCGTCAGGCAGTAGACGATACCCACGAGCTGACCAGCAAGGTACAGGAGCGCGTCGCCGAAACCATCAGCAGCATTCGCCTGCAGGCCGACCAGATCAACAAGGCCTCGCTGGAAACCGACGAACTTCAGGGCTACGGAAAGCAGATCGATGGGATTGTGGATGCGATTCGCACCATTGCCGAGCAGACCAACCTGCTGGCCCTCAACGCGGCCATTGAGGCGGCGCGGGCCGGTGAGCAGGGGCGTGGGTTTGCCGTGGTGGCGGACGAGGTGCGCTCCCTGGCGAGTCGTACACAGACCTCCACCAGCGAGATCCAGAAGATGATCGAGCAGATGCAGGGCAAGATCCATTCAGTCGTGAAGGTCATGAATGAGAGCCAGACCCAGTCCAACGACTGTGTTCGCCTGGCCTCCGGCGCAGATGAGCTGCTGGGCTCCATGAGCAGCGCGGTGAACAGCATCCGTGACATGAACATCCAGATCGCGGCGGCCACTGAAGAGCAAAGCGCGACCGTGCAGGAAACCAGCCGCATGGTCACGTACATCAACGATGCGGCCCAGCTGGCCGCCGAGGGCGCCGAGCGTACCGCACAAAGCAGCCAGGGCTTGTCCGAGATGGCTCAGGTGCAGCGTCGGCTGCTTCATCATTTCAGCGTGTGAGGCGAACATGAAACACTGGATGACCTCTCTACTCGGTGCCGGCCTGCTCCTGAGCAGTCTGGCCCAGGCCGCCACGCCATTGATCGGCGTGGGTGTCGCCAAGAACAACGACAACTTCCAGGTCCTGCTGCGCAATAACGTACAGCGCCACGCCAGCAGTCTGGAGGCCGATGTCTTTATGGAGGATGCGCAGGATAACGGCACCTTGCAGATGCGCCAGATTCGCAACCTGATCGCCTCTAAGGTGGATGCCATTATCGTGACCGCGGTGGACATGAAGACCGCACCGGAAATCACCCGGCTCGCCAACGAGGCGAAGATTCCGCTGGTTTTCATCAACCGTAATCCCGAGCCAGCCACCTGGACGCCGCAGACCGCGTTCGTTGGTTCGAATGAGGTCGAGTCCGGCACCCTTCAGATGGAGGAACTAGCGCGCCGGGCCAACTACAAGGGCAACGTCGTTATTCTGGTTGGTGATCCAGGCAACAAGGCTTCGAAAATTCGTACCGAAGACGTAGAAAACGTTGTGGCCAAATACCCGAACATGAAGATCGTACAGAAGACCATTGCCCACTGGCAGCGTAGCGAGGCGGCGAGCACTGTCATGGACTGGCTCAAGCAAGGCGTGAGCTTTGACATCATCGCCGCCAATAATGATGAGATGGCCATCGGCGCTGTGATGGGGCTGGAGAAGGCAGGCAAGAATCCCAAAGACTACCTGATCGGCGGTATCGACGGCACACCCGATGCGCTCAAGTTGATGGATCAGGGCAAGCTGACCGTCAGCGTACTCCAGGATGCGGCAGGGCAAGCCAACGGTGCCGTAGAGGTTGCACTGCACATGATCCGGGGTGAGCGGGTCGAGCCTGTGAACTGGGTGCCTTTCAAGCTGATCACACCGGAAAACCGTAGTCAGTTCCAGTAACACAGACGAAAAAAGACCGGGCCAGGCCCGGTCTTTTGATATCAGTACCCTGCTGCCGCGCCGTTGCTACGGGGATCAAACGCGCCCTCGAACACACCGCTCGGATGGCGTACGGCCGCACCGGCATGGCCCATGGTCTCGCTGAAGGGGGGCAGGCTTTCCACGTCATGACCGCGCGCACGTAGTGCGTCGAACACGTCTGCCGTAAAGCGGGACTCGAGCTTGAGCGTGTCGGTGCTTTCGCCCCAGGTCCGACCCAGCAGCCAGCGGGGCGCAGTGACTGCCTGCTGGAGTGGCTGATTGAAGATGGCGTAGCGGCTGAAAACCGCTGCCTGGGTTTGCGGCTGGCCATCGCCACCCATGGTGCCGTACACCAGGATCCTTCCATCCTTGAGCCGTGCCGCGGCGGGGTTGAGGGTGTGAAAGGGCTTCTTGCCAGGCATGAGGGCCAGCAGATGGTTGGGGTCCAGACTGAACGATGCGCCCCGGTTCTGCCAGTTGAGGCCACTGGCTGGCAAGACCACACCGCTGCCGAACTCATGGTAGATGCTTTGGATAAACGAAACGGCCAGCCCGTTCCCATCGATCACCCCCATCCAGATGGTATCACCCGGCCCTTTGCCTTCGCTCCAGGGCGCCGCCTTTTGCGGGTCGATGGCCCTGGCCAGTCCTTCAAGATAGTCGGGGGTGAGGCACGCCTGTGGGTCAATGGTCATGTGCTCGGGGTCGGTAATGTGCTCATCGCGTACCCGGAAGGCCAGCTTGGTCGCCTCGACCAGCGTATGAATGTGCTCGGCGCTGTCGGCCGTGCAGTTGTCCAGCCCGGCGTGGTCGGCAATGCCAAGAATGAGCTGGGAGACCAGCCCCTGGGATGGAGGTGTCAGGTTGTAGACCATCCCGGCACTATGCTGAAGCGCCAGTGGCTTTACCCGGCGGGCATGATAGGCGGCCAGATCATTGCGTGAAACAGGAGAGCCCAGCGCTTCCAGATCATGGGCGATACTGGCTGCCAGGGCGCCACGGTAGAAGGTATCCAGCCCTTCTTCCGCCAGCTGATGCAGGGTGGCGGCCAGTCGTGGTTGTCTGAATAGGCTTCCGGCTACGGGTGCCTCGCCATTTTCCAGAAAGGTTTCGGCAAAGCCGGGAACAGACTCCAACTCGTGCCGCTTGCTGGAGGTGGCAAGATGCTGGGACAGCGTGACCGGAATACCTTCTGCGGCGTAATGGATGGCATCAGCCAGAAGGCGTGGTAATGGCATCTTACCGCCCAGCTCCCCGGAAACCGCCAACGCCTCCTGCCAGCCACCAACGGTGCCCGCAACGGTAAGCGCGGCTTTCGGGCCGCGTGTTGGAATACGATCCATACCCGCGTAATGCTCGAGGGTGGCGTGGCTGCCTGCCGGGCCGCTGGCATCAATGGCAACCGGATCACCTTCAGGCGGAACGATCAGCCAGAAGCCATCCCCACCCAGGCTGTTCATATGGGGATAGACAACGGCAATGCTGGCCGCCGCGGCGACCATGGCCTCGATGGCATTGCCTCCTTCACGCAGCACGGCCAGGGCCGATTGAGCAGCAAGACTGTGAGGAGCGACGGCAATTCCGCGGGCAGCAACAGTGGTATTAAGCATTCTTCTTTTCCTTGACGAACAAAGGGTCCCGCCGGGAGAGCAGAGGGGGAGACTCCGCTTATCTGGAGCCTCCCAGCCACTTCAGTTAAGCGACGCTGGAGTTCTTGGCGAGCCATTGACGGCGCATGCGTTTGAGCACGAACAGGGCCAGGGCCGCTGTAATGAGGTCAAAGCTGATGGCCACGGCGAACACCGGCATCCAGCTGTCTGTGGACTGGTGGAGCAGGGCGGCCATCGGACCGCCAAAGATGGAGCCGATCCCTTGAGCCATGTACAGGAAACCGTAATTGGTCGTGGCGTTGCGGGTGCCAAAGGTGTCGGTCAGGGTGGAGGGAAACAGGGAGAAGATCTCGCCCCAGCCCAGGAAGACTACACCGGAGAGCAATACGAACAGCACAGGGTTATCGCTGGTCAGCAGCCACAGGGTCATGGCAATGCCTTCTGCGAAAAAGGCGAAGGCCATAGTGTTTTCGCGGCCATATCGGTCCGAGATCCAGCCAAACAGCGGGCGGGTCAGGCCATTGCAGACACGGTCGATGGTCATTGCGAGCGGCAGTGCAGCCATGCCAAAGACCATGACACCGGTCATGCCAAAATCCTTGGCAAAGCTGGCCATCTGCGACGTTACCATCAGGCCTGAGGTCGACATCATCGCGAACATGGCAAACATGAGCCAGAACAGCGGCGTCTTGAGCATGGCCTTGGGTGCAACGTCCGGTGCGGTGCTGGAGGCAGGGCTGGTGTCGGCAATCCGCTCTGCCAACTCGGCTGGCGGTTGGCGCAGGAACTGTGCGGCGAGCAGGCCGACAATCCCCAGGATCAGACCAAAGGTGACCAGGGTATTTTCCATGCCAGCCGCTGCGAGGCTATTGCTGATGGGAAAGGTCGTGATCATCGCACCCATACCGTAACCTGCGGCAACCGCACCGGCTGCCAGCCCCCGGTGATCAGGAAACCAGCGAACCATCAAGCCAACGATGCCCACATACACGATGCCGGTTCCCAAGCCTCCCATCAGGCCGTAGGTCAGGTAGATCATGGCGAGTGAATTGGCCTGACTTGCCAGAATCCAGGACAGCCCTGTGAGGGCACAACCAAAGGCGATCAGTTTGCGTAAGCCGAAACGGTCAATCAGAAAACCTTGTACTGGCGAGAAAAACGTTTGCAGGACGATCAGAATGGAAAAGGTAATCTGGATCTGAGCCAGTGAGACACCCAGCTTTTGGGTCAATGGCGCCGTAAACAATGTCCAGACATATTGCGGGCTTGAAATGGCCATCATGCAGACAACGCCTGCGGCCAGTTGAAACCAGCGAGTGCCCAGAGCGCTGCCTGGCGCGCGACTATCTACCAATATCTTCGTATTCATGGAAGTTTCTGAGGGCTATATAACGATATGAATACGAGAGCAATGGATATGCCAGCTTTATATATTCCTTATGTTTTAAGGCGTTGGCGTTAAAATATAAGGATATGTTCATCCATAAGTATAATTTGCTGCTCTAACTTGGTGCGCTTGGCACTTTTTTGAAGCTATTTAATATATGTGTGAAATAAAAAAGCCCGCTTTAAGGGCGGGCTTTTTTATTCGAAATCAATGGGATGCAGACTTAATAAGTGTGTAAGGTAAATTTGCTCTGCTTCAGGATAAGTTAAGCATTGGTTTGAATACTATATTCAACTAAATATTTAGAGCCGCTAACAAAACCCCCTTGAATCTAAGTTTGGCTATGTCCACGATAGAGGCATGAGACATCGCAAAGAGATT